>PXQN01000030.1 GCA_003021305.1 Halobacteriales archaeon QH_10_67_22
CTATCTTCAAACAGCGAGAGAATCCCGCCGTTCACGGCGTTGCGTCCTCGGGGCGCCTGAGGCCCGCATCCACAGCGAAGGCTGGGAAGACGGGGTCGTGGGGGACAACTAACAGAAATCAGGAATGATCAAAGACAACGGAATCCTCGTAGGCTGAACAGACACAATACCACGGCCTTCGCGGAGGAGGATGTCAGGAGGGCCGAGGGTTCATATACGCATATGCTGGCAGAAACCGCGGTAGATTAGACGAGGCGGAGAGCTACGCCGGCGGGGAGTAGACGGCAGCGTCGGAGGACGGGCAGACACGGGTCGGCGGCTGACAGCCCCGGGTGGTCTCCCGGACAACTATCCCCTCGCCGCGCGTAGGCCCGGCCATGCCGGACGACCACCATCACCACGGCGACGCCGAGACGGTCGGCTTCGGGGTTCTGACGGTTTCGTCGAGCCGCACGCTGGAGACCGACGACAGCGGCGACGTACTCGTCGCCGCCATCGAGGAGGACGGCCACGAGGTCACCGCCCGCGACCTGGTCGCCGACGAGGAGGCGGCCATCCGCGAGCGGGTCGAGGCGTTGGCGGACCGCAGGCCGCCGGCGCGCTGTTCGACTGCTCGCTGCCGGGGTTCGGCGAGCAGTTCCGCGCCCGCTCGGTCGAGGAGGTCGGCCCCCACGCGATGATAACCCGGGCGACCGCCGGCGTCGCCGGCACCACCCCGGTCTTCTGTCTCCCCGGCAGCCGGCAGGCCGCCGAGTTCGGCACCGAGGAGCTGGTCCTCCCCATCGTCGGCCACGTCGTCGCCCTCGCGAGCGGCGGGGACGGCGGTCACTCCCACGACCACAGCCACGGAGGCGACCACTGAGCCATGACGGACGACGACCTCACACACACGGACGAAGAGGGGCGCGCGGAGATGGTCGACGTGGGCGCGAAGGCCGACAGCGAGCGCCGGGCGGTCGCACGGGGGCGGATCCGGCTCCAGCCCTCGACGGTCGAAGCAGTGCGCGCGAACGACCTCGGGAAGGGGGACGTGCTCGCGACGGCCCGCGTCGGCGCGATCCAGGCGGTCAAACACACCTGGGAGACGGTCCCGATGTGTCACCAGATCCCGGTCACGAACGTCGAGACGGAGTTCGACGTCGGCGACGACCGGATCGACCTGACCGTCGCCGTCGAAACCACCGGCAAGACCGGCTGTGAGATGGAAGCCCTGGAGGGCGTGACGACGGGGCTCAACGTCGTCTGGGACATGGTCAAGGCCGCCGAGAAAGACCCCGACGGCGACTACCCCGCGACCCGTATCGACGGCGTCGAGGTCGTCGAGAAGACGAAACGGCCGCTCTGACCGCCGTCGAGTCCCCGAGCGGTGCCGACCCCGCTTCCGGCCCCGTCAGACTGTCCCCGTGACCGGCCGGAACTCGGTCAGTAGTGACACGGTACCGTCCGTGACCGTCGTCAGGCACATGTCGGTGGCGCCCGTAGATTCGTCATGCCACATGATACCGAAGTCCTCGTGGTCGGCGGAGGCGCGACCGGTGTTGGCGTCGCTCGTGACGCTGTGCGACGCGGAATGGACGTGACACTGGTCGACCGCGGCGGACTCTCGAACGGGACGACCGGTCACTCCCACGGACTCCTCCACAGCGGCGCCCGGTACGCAGAGAGCGACCTGACAGGGGCCCAGGAGTGTATCGCCGAGAACCGTATCATCAAGGACATCGCCGGGCACTGCATCCGCGACACCGGCGGCCTGTTCGTCCAGCTGGCCGACGACGACCCCGACTACTTCGACGCGAAACTCGACGGGTGTGCCGAGGCAGGCATCCCGGCGACCGTGGTCGACCCAGAGGTCGCTCGCGAGCGCGTCCCCGGGATCGCCGACGACCTCGTGCGCGCGATGGAGGTGCCCGACGGGGTCGTCTACCCCTCGCGGCTGGTCGCGGCCAACGCCGCCGACGCCAGCGACCACGGGGCGGCGATCTACCCCCACGCCCCCGTCGAGGACGTCCACGTCGAGGACGGCCAGGTCACCGGCGTCGACGTCGGCGGTGCCGTCGAGGACACCATCACCGCGGAGTTCGTCGTAAACGCGACCGGCGCGTGGGCCGGCGAGTTCGCCGACATGGCGGGCGTGCCCGTCGAGATGCAGCCGACCCGTGGCGTGATGGTCTCGGTCGACTACGAGGGACTCGGGCCGGTACTCAACCGCTGTCGTGACCCCGACGACGGCGACATCATCGTCGCCCACGAGACCGAGGCGGTGCTGGGAACGACCAGCGTCCCGGTCGGGGGCCCCGACGAGTACGAACAGGACCAGTGGGAGATAGACCGCACGGTCGAGGAGTGTGCGGCGATGCTCCCGGCGGTCGCGGACGCCGAAACCGTCCGCTCCTGGTGGGGCGTGCGGCCGCTGTACGCCCCCGACGAGGCTGACAAGGGCCGGGGCATCTCCCGGGGCTTTTTCCTGCTCGACCACGCCGAGGACGGCGTCGAGAACCTCGCCAGCATCGTCGGCGGCAAGCTGACCACCTACCGGCAGATGGCCGCCGCGGCGACGAACCTCGTCGCGGACCGCCTCGGTGTCGCGGCCGAGTGCACCACCGCCAAAGAGCGGCTCCCGGGTGCCGACGACCCCGATCAACTCGACACCTTCGTCGCCGAGTACGACGGCCAGGGCGCCACCGACGCCGACGTCGTCGGCGCGGACTGATAGTGATTATTGTCGCGAGTTACCGGGACGACCGCACGCAGTCGTTCGGTTGATCCGGAAGGGACCGACAGTAATCACTAGCAGGCGTCCAGCGTCTCGGCGAGGTCGCCCTGTTCGTCCAGCTGTTCGAGGATGTCGCTGCCGCCGACGAACTCGCCGTCGACGAACGTCTGTGGGATCGTCTCGCGGCCGCTGTGGCGTTCCAGCGCCTCGCGGTAGGCGTCCAGAGCGTCGAGGACGTTCACCGTCGCGACGTCCTCGCGGTGTTGCTGGAGCAGACCCAGCGCCTTCCGGGAGTAGCCACACTGGGGCATCAGTTCGGTGCCTTTCATGAACAGCGCGACGTCGTTGTCGGCGATGGTCTCGTCGACGCGCTCGGTGACCTCCTCGGGCGAGAGGTCCGGTTCCGGTTCGAAGGCCATACCTGTCACTATCGCCGGGGTCCTGAAATGGCTGTCGTCCGCTCGACAGTCCCGGAACGGACTCGGCGCGCCCACTCGCCACTCGGCGCGGGTCGAACCCCTGTCACTCCCCGTCGTCGGGCGTGTGGATCGTCAGTTCGATGGCGTGGATCTCGTCGGTCAGGTACTCGTCTAAGGCGTCGTGGACGATTTGATGCTGGTCGACGAGCGTCTCGCCCTCGAAGACCGGCGAGACGACCTCGACCGCGTAGTGGGCGTCGTCGTCCGGGTCCCTGGGTGTCGTCACCGTCGCCTCCGCGTCGGGAATCGCCGACTCGATGACCGCCTCGACGTCCGCTGCGTCCATACCCGAGGGCATGGGTGGCCCCGAGAAAACGTTTGGCTCTCGATGGTGGCCAGTAGTGATTATTGTCGGTCTGTTCCGGATCGACCGCACGCAATCGTGCGGTCGTATCGGTAAATTGCTACAATAACCACTAAGTACGGGACTCCGAGAGCGGTACCGTTCGGTTTCGACGCTGGACGGACGAAGGCCTCGTCGTCGGTGCGAAAAAGAGCCGTCGCGGAATCCGCTCGGGACCGGTCCTACGACTGTTTCTTGCGACGGACGCCGAGCGGGTTCTTGCAGCTGTTGCACAGGAAGAGGTCCTTGTTCCCGTGGAGGCTGAAGTCACCGTCTTCCTCTACGCCGAACTCGGGGACCGCGTGCTTGTGTGCTGCTTCCATGTCCTCCATCGATTCCACCTCGTCGCCGCAGTCCGGACAGGTGATAGTTTCGCCCATACGCACGGATCTACGGATGGAACCGACATAAAAGTGCGCAAGAATCGAGTCCGCGGCGCGAAGCACCGCGTACACCGGCCCCTTTCACGCTGTTCACAGTCGTCTCACCGACCCCACCGGCTTCTCTGACCACCGCCGATCTATCCGTCTTCGATGTGGTCGTCCGCGGTGGTGGGGTATTTGGCGTCGCGGTCCGTGGTCCGGGTATGCGCGCCGCAGTGTACCACGGCCCCCGCGACGTCCGCGTCGAGGACGTACCGAAACCCGAACTCGAGGACCCGGACGACGCGCTCGTCCGCGTGACCCATACGGCAGTCTGTGGGTCGGACCTGTGGCCCTACCGGGGTCACAGCGACCGCGACACCCCCTCCCGGATCGGCCACGAACCGATGGGGGTCGTCGAGGAGACGGGCGACGACGTCCGACGGGTCGACCCCGGCGACCGGGTGTTCGCCCCCTTCGTCATCAGCTGTGGCTACTGTGAGTTCTGCCGCCGGGGGCTGCACACCTCCTGTGTGAACGGCGACTCCTGGGGCGGCGACAACGGCGGCGCCCAGGGCGAGTACGTCCGGGTGCCCCACGCAGACGGGACGCTGGTCCCCGTCCCCGAGCCCCACGCCGACGACGAGGCGACCCTCCAGGCCGTGCTCTCGCTGACCGACGTAATGGGAACCGGCCACCACGCCGCCGTCAGTGCCGGCGTCGACGCCGGGTCGACGTGTGTCGTCGTCGGCGACGGCGCGGTCGGGCTTTGTGGGGTGCTGGCGGCCCGC
The DNA here is from genome assembly GCA_003021305.1 of Halobacteriales archaeon QH_10_67_22. GTDB lineage: Archaea > Halobacteriota > Halobacteria > Halobacteriales > Haloarculaceae > QS-4-69-31. The sequence continues at coordinate 4,689 of PXQN01000030.1, forward strand.
CGCCTCGGAGCATCACGCATCGTCGCCGTCGGCCACCACGAGGACCGCCTCGACCTCGCCCGGGAACTGGGCGCCACGGAGACGGTGCTGGGCGGCGACGGTACCGACGAGGCCGAGCGCGTCCGCGAACTCACCTACGGCGGCGCCGAGCACGTCATGGAGTGTGTCGGCGCGACCAGCGCGATGGAGACGGCCGCGGGCGTCTGTCGGCCGGGCGGGACCGTCGGCTACGTTGGCGTCCCCCATGGCCTCGGCGAGGGCCTTGACCTGTTCGACTTCTTCGGCGACAACGTCTCGCTCAGCGGCGGCGTCGCCCCCGTTCGAGCGTATGCCGACGAGTTGCTGGCCGACGTGCTCGGCGGGACGCTCGACCCCTCGCCCGTGTTCACGAAGACCGTCTCGCTGGAGGACGTCGCAGACGGGTACCGCGCGATGGACGAGCGCGACGCGGTCAAGGTGCTCGTCCGGCCCTGAACCGACCCACCAGGCTCGTGTCGGACCGTCTCCCGGGTTCGAACCCGACCACCGAAGTACGACCGGCCCTTCCCTCCCGGCGTGCCGACAGTCGAGTACGCGGGCGAAACCGTCGAGTGCGAAGCGGGCGCGATACTGCGGGACGTCCTGCTCGGAGCCGACCTCCCGGTCCACAACGGCCCTCGACTCACGTCCTGTCACGGCCTCGGGAGCTGTGGCACCTGTGCGGTCGCGGTCGATGGCGAGGCGGGCGCCGGGAGCGTGCCCGGATGCGCGTGCCGCCTCACTCGCCCGACAGCGACCTCCGGTTGGCCTGTCAGGTCCGCGTGACCGGGGACCTGGTCGTCGAGAAGCGCGACGGCTTCTGGGGAACCGGACCGGCGCGTGGAGAGACGGGCGATCCCGGAGACTCGAACGGATAGACGAGAGACGGCGGGTTCCGGCCGGTCTGGAGTCGACAGACCGACGTACCCCCCGTTCCTCGGGACGGGTATGCCGTCTATCAGTGACACGTACCTGGAGAACCGCTGGCGGGTCCAGCCGGGCCACGCGAACAACTACGAGACCGTCCACGGCGGCAACGTCATGAAGTGGATGGACCAGCTGGGCGCGATGTCGGCGATGCGCGCGACGGGCGAACCCTGCGTGACCGCCTCCATCGACGAAATGAACTTCCACCGGCCTGTCCCCGTCGGGGACGTCGTCGTCATCGAGTCTTTCGCCTACAGGAGCGGTCGGACGAGCGTCACCGTCCAGCTCGTGGCCGCCAGGGAGAACCCCCGCACCGGCGAACAGGAGACGACGACCGAGTCGCGGTTCGTCTTCGTCGCCATCGACCAGGACGGGCGGCCGGTGCCGGTCCCGGAACTCACCGTCGAGACCGACCGCTGTCGGGACCTTCGCGAGCGCGCACAGGACTGGGAACGAGAGGACGGCCTCGCCGACGAGAACGGCGAGTAACCGACCCGGCGACGGTCGTCGCCGCCCGACCTCATAGTGATTATTGTCGGTCTGTTCCGGATCGACCGCACGACTGCGTGCGGTCGTACTGGTAAATCGCTACAATAATCACTATCAGACGGAGGCCGCGAGGTCGCTCGCCCGGGCGCGGGACTGCTCGACGACGGCGGGGCGGGCCTCGAACTCGATGACGACCTGGTCGCCGTAGTCGACGTCCGAGACGTTGGCGTTGTCGTGGATCCACGAGACGACGCTCATCGTCTCGTCGGGCATCGGCAACACGAGCCGTTCGTGCTGGTAGTCGGGCAGTTCCGCGTGGATCCGGTCACAGAGGCGGTCGACGTTCTCGCCCGTCTTCGCGCTCACCGCGACCGGGCTGGGTGCCAACGCCGACAGCGCTTCGCGCTTGCGAGCGACGTCCTCGGCGTCGACCGTGTCTATCTTGTTGAGGACGGTGACGATCGGCGCCTCGTTGCGTTCGTAGAGGGTGTCGTGACACGTCACGAGCTTCTCCCTGATCTCTTCGACGGGTTCGCTGACGTCCACGACCAGCAACACGAGGTCGGCCCGGTACACCGAGTCGAGCGTCGACTTGAACGATTCGACGAGCCAGTGGGGCAGATCCGAGATGAACCCCACCGTGTCGGTGACGAGCACGTCCCGCCGGTCCATGTCCGCCCGCCGCGTCGTCGTCCCCAGCGTGGTGAACAGGCGGTCCTCGGATTCGGCGGTCGTGTCCAGGTCCGGATGCAGCTGTTCGTTCTCGTCGACATCGACGTCGGCGGCCAGGCGGCGCAGCAGCGTCGACTTGCCGGCGTTGGTGTAGCCCGCCAGCGCCACCAGGTCGAAGCCCGACTCGCGGCGGCGTTCGCGGCGGTGCTGTTCGGTCTCCTCGATCCTGTCGAGTTCGTCCCGGATCCGCGAGATCTGGGACTTGATGTCCTGCTCGCGGCTCTCGTCGTACTCGCCCAGCCCCATGAACCCGGGCCGTTCGTCCCGGCGTGCCAGACTCGCCTTGGCCTCCGCTCGCGGGAGTTCGTAGCGCAACTGGGCGAGTTCGACCTGGAGCTGGGCCTTCCGGGTCCGGGCGCGCTGGCCGAAGATCTCCAGGATGAGCCGGAACCGGTCGATGATCCGCACCCCTTCGGGGAGTTTGTTCCCCAGGTTGTACGTCTGGTAGGGACCCAGCTGGTTGTCGAAGACGACGACGCGGGCGTCCTCGCGGACGACCGTCCGTGCCAGCTGTTCGGCTTTCCCCTCGCCGACGTGCAACGCCGGGTCCTCCGAGCGCGTCTGGGTCAGTTCGCCCACGACCTCGTACCCCGCCGCTCGCGCGAGTTCCCGTATCTCTGCCGTGTCCGGCGTGCCGCTGTCGACGCGTTTCGCGACGACGGCACGCTCTCGCTGTGTCTCCGTCACTTGTTCGCGCGTAGGGCACCCGTCTATATAAACTCTGGTCGCAATGGCGACCGGTGTCATCGGGCCCGTCGGCGGCGGGCGGACCACCGACAGTCACCGGAACGGCACAAGAGCCTTATATGCTGGCCGTCAGCCCCCGGACATGGTCGAGATCGGTTTCCAGCAGATCGGGCTCGAACTCGGGACCGGCGCCGTGATCGGGGGACTCATCGGGTTCACGGCGAAGAAAGTCGCGAAGGTCATCGCCGTACTCGTCGGCCTCCAGTTGGCACTGTTCAAGTTCCTCGAATCGAGAGAGATCCTGTCCGTCGACTGGAGTCGACTCTCCGCGGGTCTGGTCAACGCCAGCGAGACGGCCGGCGGCGCCGCGACCGCAAACCAGCCACCGGGCCTGGTCACGAGCTTTCTGTCGGTGATCCCGGTCAGTGCCGGTTTCACCGGCGGGTTTCTGCTCGGGTTCCGGCGCGGGTAGCGTCGTCACCAGGTGAGACGTTTCTGACCACGGAGACAGTCCTCCGGTTTTGTGGGAACAAAAAGAATTACGCACGACCGTATCAGCGGTCGCTCGACGGGCTCGGCGTCCCGCCACCGAATCCGCCATCGCTACTCGGACTCTCGGGAACGTCGTCCGGCTTGGTGCCGGAGACGAGGAACTGCATAATGTTGGAGACGAAGACCTCGTTGTCGGCGTCGTAGACCTCCGAGCGTTCGACGAACTCGGAGTCGGCGACGAAGACCACGCCCTCGTTACGGACGACGACCGGGTACTCGCCGGTCCGGTCCGATTCGAGCGCGCGGGTCCCCTCGGCAGCGGTGTACTTGACCGTGGCGTCCGTGTCGCCAACGGGGACGATGTAGCCGCTCACGTCGAGGTTGATAGTGTCGACTTCCTCGGTCAGGATCCCGCCGCTGCTGGTCTCGGCGTAGATCTGTTTGAAGTTGTTGTCAGTGGCATCGTCGTCCAGGTTGTAGAGGACGTCAGCGCCCATGCGCATGCCGAAGTTCTCGGTCATGCCGTTGGCGCCGAACGTCTCCTGGGACAGCGAGAGGCCGAACCGTCCCGAACTCACCGACGGCTGGGTCGCCTCGCCGAGGACGACGACGCGGCCGCCGCCGCCGACGTACTTGTCGATCGCCTTGCGCTCGCCTTCGGTGAACGGTGCCTGGGGCGAGATGACGAGCAACGCGTCGTACTCCTGGAGCGTCTCGTTGTAGCCTGTCTGTCCGAACCCGCCACCGCCCGCCTGGGACCCGGTCCCGACGTCGACCTCGTGGCCGGCCTCGGCCAGCGCCTCGACCATCGGTTCGAGTTCGTCGGCCTCGAACCGGTTGCTGTGACCGGTGTCGATCAGGATCTTCTTTTCACCTTCCGGCGTTCCGACCGACAGGTTCCCCTCCTCGGGGTCTGGTTCCTCGTTGACGGCGTCGGGCTGGTACTGTCCGGGGGACTGTCCCTGGACGTTCTGCCCGTCGGGCGCGGACCCCCCGCCCGCGACGAGCGAGAGTATTGCGGTGCCCGCGAGAGCGACGAGGACCACGACTACGAACACGCCAAGCGGCTTTGCGATCTCATCCAGTTGCATTGGTCGTCACCTCCTGTTGGCCGTTGACGGTCCTGTCTTCCAGGACGCCCCAGACGGCGTAGTACTTCACCGGCTGGACGAACTCGTCGTCGGTCTCGTCCGTCCGCTCGACGACGAGGATCTTCCCGTCCTGCCTGTCGACGTCTTCCTCGAACAGGAAGAGGCCGAACGACGGCACGACCGGCTCTTTGTACTCGACGTCGTAGCTGTCGCCCTCTATCTCCTCGGACTCGTTTGCCGCGCGTTCGATGGCCGAATCGAGGCTGCCGATCTCGTCGGCGAAGCCGTTCTCGACCGCGTGGGTGCCGGTGTAGACGCCCGCGCGACTGACCTCGGTTTCGCTGACGGTCAGTTCGTCACCGCGGTGTTTCATCACCGTGCCGACGAAGGTGTTCTGGAACTCCTCGACGGTGGTGCGGACCTCGTCGACCGTGAGCGTCGCCTTGTCCGGGCCGCTCCGGATGACGACCTGGCCGATGTCGTTTTGCTGTTCGATTATCTCGGGCACCGTCGCGATGACGCCGACGCTCCCGACGACCGAACTCGGTTTGACGTAGATGGCGTCGGTCGGGGCGATCCCGTAGTAGCCACCCGAGGCGGCGGTTCCCTCGACGTAGGCGACGACCGGCATCTCCTGGGCGGTCCGGTTGACCGCCATGTACAGTTCCTCGCTGGACCCGACCGGTCCGCCACTGCTGTCCATCCGGAGGACGACTGCCCCGACGGAGTCGTTGTTTCTCGCTTCCCGGAGGTCGTCCGCGACCGACGCGACGTTCGCACTCCCCGTCCCACCCCGGAGGGTGATGACCGAGACCGTCGAACGGTCGGCGCCGTCGGAGCCCTGCGTGGCGCTCCAGACCACCGGTGCGAGCACGCTCGCAACCAGGACGGCAACGACCACGACGACCACGTAGACCACCGTGCTCGTCGAGGTCGAATCGTTGTGCATTGCCATACACGGTCACCGTCGTCTGTCCCACCCAAATAACTTCTCAAAGGTAAAGAACGGTTTTATGTAACCGATTGGCACACCTGGAACGCCCTCACTCGAACCGTCGAGCCAGTTCTCGGCGGTCCCCGGGCGTGTTGACGTTGGCCCGCCAGCCGTCGAGTTCGACCGTCTCGACCCGTCGGCCGGCCCGCAACAGGAGGTCGACCGCGTCACTCAGTTCGTACTCGCCGCGGTCGGACGGTTCGACGAGGTGGCAGGCGTGGAACACGGCCGGGCTGAACGCGAACAGTCCCGTGAGTACCTGCGTCGACGGCGGGTCGTCCGGTTTCTCGACGACGGCGGTGAGTCGCCCGGCGTCGTCGGTGACGAACACGCCCGTCTCGGCCGCCTCGTCGCGCGAGACGGTGTCGACCAGCAGCGTGGCGTCGACGCCGTCCGCGCGCTGGCAGGTCAGGACCTCGGCGAGGTTCCCCTCGATGACGTTGTCCCCGTTGCAGACCAGGAAGTCGTCGCCGACGACGGGTTCGGCCGAAAGCAGGGCGTGGGCCAGGCCCAGCTGGTCGCGCTGGTGGACGTAGGTGATGGGCACGTCGCGGAACTCGTCGCCGTAGTGGTCGATGATCGCCTCCTTGCGGTAGCCGACCACGAGGACGAACTCGGAGACGCCCAACTCCACCAGGCGGTCCAGGCCGTGCGAGAGCAACGGCCGGTCACCGACGTCGACGAGCGGCTTTGGCTTGTCGGCCGTCAACTCTCCCATCCGGGTGCCCCGGCCCGCCGCGAGCACGACTGCTTGCATACCTCATCCGTCGACAGGTGCGTACAAACGCTCTGTGGTCGCCACCAGGTCCGAACGTCCCGCCGTCATACTGTCGGACACAAGCGATGCAACCGTCGAGTGACTGTTCCGACCGATATCGGTCTCTCGATGGCCGAAACTCGACACGTGTGTTCACGTACTCGTGTCCGACAGTATCAGAAGATGTCCGCGACCGCTTCCAGTCGGTCGACGAGGTCGTCGATGCCGTCGTTCATCGCCGCGATGCGCTCGTCGATGTCGTCGGCCGGAACGGCCCCGCTGGGCGTCGGTTCGACGAGGCCGTCGTTTTCCAGCATCCGGAGCGAGTAGCGTACCTTGTGTTCCGGGATGTCGGTCTCCTCGGCGATGCGACCGATGCCGATCGGTCCCCGTTCGATGACCCTCCGGAGTATCCGCTGGTCCCGTTCCTCCTTCTCGACCTGGTCCCTGAGTCGTTCCACCATGCGCCTGTTGTCGCGGTCTTTCACTGGGCGCGTAATAAATGTGTTACACCGACTCCCGTCCCGCCGTCGTCACGTGCTGTCGCCACGACACGTTCGCCCCCCGCCACCGCTTGTCGTCGAGACCGTTCCGGTACTATCGGACACAAGTACGTGAATATGCTCGTCGGTGGTTCACCATCGAGACGTCTCGTGGACCGCTAAACGAGATATCGAGTGTCGACTCGCTTGTGTCCGACAGTACGGATCACCCGTCGCCGCCGGAACGCGCTGCCGTCACTGGCCGCGGGCATCGTGGCCGCGTCACTCGTCGCCGACGGGTTTGCGCCGGAGTTCGTCGATCTGGTCGCGGAGCCTGCCCAGTTCGGATTCGAGTTCCTCCTGGCGGTCGATGAGCGCGCTCAGTTCCTCGGTGTTGACCGAGTAGTCCCGGTCGAGGGCGCTGTCCAGCGAGTCCGTCGTCGCCTGCACGAGATAGGAGGCGACCTGGAGCACCTCCTCGGGCGAGCCCTTCCCGGTATAGAGGTCGACCGCGCCGGACTTGGGCGTGTACCTGATCGCGGGCACCTCCTCCTCGGGGACGTAGGTGGTCGTCGCCTCCAGTTCAGTCACGGGGTTGTGGCGGTCGCGGGTCTGTTCGGTCCGGACGACGCCGAACGGTTCGGAAAGCGCCGGGTACGTCTCGCCTAGGTCCCGGAGTACGTCCGCGGCCTCGACGCCCAGCTGGGCCTCGACGTCGCCGTAGAACTGTTTCGACCCGGTGAGACTCAACGCCACCGCGTAGAAGACGTGTCGGTTGCTCTCGGCGAGGTCGCGGATCCGCTCGCGGACCCGCCCGTGGTCGCCCTCAAGGGTGCGCTGTTCCAGGTCGTCCAGCAGCTGGCGCGTTCCCGCTTCCCGGTCCAGGAACTCCTCGACGAGCACCCGCGGCATCTCGTCGCTGTCGACCTCGTCCATACCACATAGGGGGCGCGCGTGACCAAATGTCTGGTGGCGTCCGCACCGTCCCCGCCACGTTTCCGGATTCACTGTCGACTGGCTGACCCGGAACGCAACGCGTGATCCACCCGAACTACTATGTGGACGCTCCCCGAACTAGCCCGATAGAGAGGCCGCGAGGCTTCGACTCGCTCCCGCCCGGCGTTGCCGGGCTGAATAGCCGTAGCCGCCGGACTTGGAAAGCGTTATATGCCTCGCGCTAATAACGACCTGTAGTATCTCGTGACAGCAACTTCTCAGTCCGGTCAGACCCACACATGGTAGACGTAAGCGACCACGAACTCGTTCCAGACCACACCGTCCTCGACGGTTCGGAGATCGAGGGCGTGCTCGAGGAGTACAACATCGCAAAGACGGACCTGCCGAAGATCAAACGGACCGACCCGGCGCTGCGCGACCTAGCGGCGGACGTCGAAGCGGGCGACGTCGTCCGGGTGACACGGGACTCGCGCACGGCCGACCAGGCGGTCGTGTACCGACTCGTCGTAGACTAACATGAACATACAGGACAGACGCTCCATATCACGCGAATATTTCTCGAGGGAACGCCTCGCCGAACACCACTTCCGCTCGTTCAACGCCTTCCTCGACCGGGGGATGCAGGAAGTCGTCGACGAGAAGGCCACCATCGACACGGACATCGGCGACAAGGAGGGCGAGGAACCGGTCTTCGTCGAGCTCGGCGACGTCCGCGTCGTCACGCCACGCGTCCGAGAGGCCGACGGCTCCGAGGAACTGCTGTACCCACAGGAGGCCCGCCTGCGGAACATCACCTACGCCGCCCCCGTCTTCATGGAGATGGCGATCATCAAGGGCGGCGAGGAGGAAGAAGAGCGGGTGGTCGACCAGACCGAGACCAAGATCGGCCGCATGCCGGTCATGGTCGGCTCGACCAAGTGCAACATCGCCGGGTTCACCCACAACGAACTGATCGACATCGGCGAGGACCCCGCCGACCCCGGGGGCTACTTCATCGTCAACGGCTCCGAACGAGTGTTGATGACAAGCGAGGACCTCGCGCCGAACAAGATCCTCGCCGAAACCGACACGAAGTACGGCGACACCATCGAGGTCGCAAAGACGTTCTCCCAGCGCCGGGGCTACCGCGCCCTGGTGCTGGTCGAACGCCAGCGCGACGGCCTGCTCGAAGTGTCGTTCCCGTCGGTGTCGGGCTCTATCAACTTCGTGACGCTCGTCCGGGCGCTGGGACTGGAATCCGACGAGGAGATCGTCCACAGGGTGTCCGAAGACCCCGAGATCGTGAAGTTCATGCTCGAAAACCTCGAAGCGGCTGAGGTCCAGTCCACCGAAGGGGCCATCGAGGCGCTCGGCAAGCGCGTCGCGTCGGGCCAGGGGAAAAACTACCAGCTCAAGCGGGCCAACTACGTCATCGACCGGTATCTCCTCCCGCACCTCCACGAGGACGGCGTCGAGGAGGAGGACGTCCGGATCAACAAGGCCTACTACCTCTGCCGGATGGCCGAGGCGTGTTTCGAACTCGCGCTGGAACGCCGTGACGCCGACGACAAGGACCACTACGCCAACAAGCGCCTGAAGGTGTCGGGCGACCTGATGAAAGACCTGTTCCGGACCGCGTTGAACAAACTGGCCCGCGACGTGAAATACCAGCTCGAACGGGCGAACATGCGCAACCGGCAGCTGTCGGTGTCGACGGTCGTCCGGTCGGACGTGCTGACCGAGCGACTCGAACACCCGATCGCGACGGGCAACTGGGTGGGCGGGCGGTCGGGCGTCTCACAGCTCGTCGACCGGACCGACTACATGGGGGTGCTCAGCCACCTCCGGCGGCTCCGGTCGCCGCTCAGTCGCTCCCAGCCACACTTCGAGGCGCGTGACCTCCACGCGACCCAGTGGGGACGCATCTGTCCCTCGGAGACCCCCGAGGGCCCGAACTGCGGGCTCGTGAAGAACTTCGCGCAGGCGATGGAGCTGTCACAGAACGTCGAGGACGAACAGGCACTCAAGCAGGAACTCGCGGCGATGGGCGTCCAGGGGATCCCCGGGATCGAATCCATCGAACAGCCAGCGGACGACTAACACATGAGCAAACAACGCGAAGCCAAAGTCTACGTCAACGGGAGCCTGGTCGGGACCCACCCGGACCCGAACCAGCTAGCCGCACAGATCCGCCAGGCGCGACGCCGGGGCGACGTCAGCGAGATGGTCAACGTCTCGGTCAAACAGCGCACGGGCGAGGTCATCGTCAACGCCGACGCCGGGCGGGCACGCCGCCCGCTCCTGGTCGTCGAGGACGGCGACCCGCTCATCTCCGACGCCGAAGTCGAGGCGCTCGAACAGGGCGACCTCGAGTTCGAGGAGCTCGTCGAGACGGGCTACATCGAGTTCATCGACGCCGAGGAGGAAGAAGACATCTACGTCGCCGTCGACGAGGACGAACTCACCGCGGACCACACCCACCTCGAAGTCGACCCCCAGCTGATGTTCGGTATCGGCGCGGGGATGATCCCCTACCCCGAACACAACGCCTCGCCCCGGATCACGATGGGGGTCAAGACCCAGACGACCGAACAGATCGGCTACGACGAACGCCCCGCCGCACAGAACTTCGTCGTCGCGGTCATGTCCTACGAGGGGTTCAACATCGAGGACGCCCTCGTCATGAACAAGGGGTCGGTCGACCGTGCACTCGCCCGCTCGCATTTCTTCCGGACCTACGAGGGCGAGGAACGCCGGTACCCGGGCGGCCAGGAGGACCGCTTCGAGATCCCCGACGAGGAAGTCCGTGGCGCACGCGGCGAGGAAGCCTACACCCACTTGGACGAGGACGGCCTCGTCAACCCCGAGACACAGGTCGACGAGAACGCCGTCCTGCTCGGGAAGACCTCGCCGCCCCGCTTTCTCGAAGAGCCGGACGACATGGGCGGCCTCTCCCCCCAGAAGCGCCGCGAGACAAGCGTCACGATGCGCTCGGGCGAATCGGGCGTCGTCGATACGGTCACCCTGATGGAAGGCGAGGACGGGTCGAAACTGTCGAAGGTCTCGGTCCGTGACGAACGCATCCCCGAACTCGGGGACAAGTTCGCCTCCCGGCACGGCCAGAAGGGCGTCGTCGGCCACATCGCGCCCCAGGAGGACATGCCCTTCACCGAACAGGGCGTCGTCCCCGACCTCATCCTCAACCCCCACGCGCTGCCCTCCCGGATGACCGTCGGGCACATCCTGGAGATGATCGGCGGCAAGATGTACTCGGGAATCACGGGCGAGAAGATCGAGGCTGAGATCTTCGTCGGGACTATCTTCTACCAGAAGCTCTACCACATGGTCTCGAACAAGATCCACGCCCGCTCGCGAGGCCCGGTGCAGGTGCTGACCCGCCAGCCCACGGAGGGGCGAGCACGGGAAGGTGGCCTGCGCGTCGGCGAGATGGAACGCGACGTCCTCATCGGCCACGGGGCCGCGATGGCGCTCAAAGAGCGCCTGCTCGACGAGTCCGACCGGGAGTTCATCAACGTCTGCGGGGAGTGTGGGATGACCGCCGTCGAGAACGTCGAGCAACGCCGCGTCTACTGTCCCAACTGTGACGAGGAGACCGAGATACACGAGCTCGAGATGAGTTACGCTTTCAAGCTACTACTAGATGAGATGAAGGCACTGGGCATCGCGCCGCGGATCGAACTGGAGGACGCAGTGTAATGACGGGAGGTACACACGAATGAGCGCACAGGGCACACCACAGGAGATCGGTCAGATCAGCTTCGGGCTGATGGACCCCGAGGAGTACCGCGAGATGAGCGCCACGAAGGTCATCACGGCCGACACGTACGACGACGACGGCTTCCCCATCGATATGGGGCTGATGGACCCGCGCCTGGGCGTCATCGACCCCGGCCTGGAGTGTAAGACCTGCGGCAAACACTCGGGGTCGTGCAACGGCCACTTCGGCCACATCGAACTCGCCGCGCCGGTCATCCACGTCGGTTTCGCCAAACTCATCCGCCGACTGCTCCGTGGCACGTGCCGTGAGTGTTCGCGGCTGACGCCGGTCGACGGCCGACGGGTCGCCGACGCCGAGGGGAAAGCCGAGGAGCGAAAGCGGGCCTACCGTGACCAGCTGCAACGCGCCGAGGAACTGAACAAAGACCCCAGCGACGTGCTCAAGTCGGCCATCCGGGAGTGCCGGAAGGTGGACTACTGTCCGTACTGTGGCGCAAAGCAGTTCGACATCAAACACGAGAAACCGACCACCTACTACGAGATCATCGAGGTCCCCCACTCCGAGCTCTCGAAACGCCTCGAACGCGCGATGGACCCCGAGGAGGGCGACCCCGTCACCCCCTCGGACATCGCCGACGAACTCGACGACGGCGACTTCGACGCCGGACGCATCCGCGAGCTGCTGTCGGGCACCTACCGGCCCGACCGCAACGACATCGAGCGGCTGAAGAACCTCGGCCGGGCGCTGGGCCGGCTCAACGACCTGGAGAAGATAGACGAGGACCTGGATTCGTCGGCGTCGTACCTCACCGAGGAGGACATGGACAAGCTGATGCCCTCGGACATCCGGGACTGGTTCGAGGCCATCCCCGACGACGACATCGAGGCCATCGGGATCAACCCCGACCGCTCGCGGCCGGAGTGGATGATCCTCACGGTTCTCCCGGTGCCGCCGGTGACGGCACGGCCCTCGATCACGCTGGACAACGGCCAGCGCTCCGAGGACGACCTCACGCACAAGCTGGTCGACATCATCCGCATCAACCAGCGGTTCATGGAGAACCGTGAAGCCGGCGCGCCCCAGCTCATCATCGAGGACCTCTGGGAGCTGTTGCAGTACCACGTCACGACGTTCATGGACAACGAGATCTCGGGCACGCCGCCGGCCCGACACCGCTCGGGTCGCCCCCTGAAGACGCTCTCCCAGCGCCTGAAGGGCAAGGAGGGTCGCTTCCGCGGGTCGCTGTCCGGGAAACGCGTCAACTTCTCGGCCCGGACCGTGATCTCGCCGGACCCCACCCTCTCGCTCAACGAGGTCGGCGTCCCGGACCGGGTCGCCAGCGAGATGACCCAGACGATGAACGTCAACGAGCGCAACCTGGCGAAGGCCCGCCGGTACGTCGCCAACGGGCCCGAAACCCATCCCGGGGCGAACTACGTGCGCCGCCACGACGGCCGCCGGCTCAAGGTCACCGAGAAAAACTGCGAGGAACTCGCCGAGAAGGTCGACCCCGGCTGGGAAGTGTCCCGGCACCTGATCGACGGCGACATCGTCGTGTTCAACCGCCAGCCGTCGCTGCACCGCATGTCGATCATGGCCCACGAGGTCGTCGTGATGCCGTACAAGACGTTCCGGCTGAACACGACTGTATGTGTCGTTGGTGACACGACAGTCGACTGCGGTGGATACGAGCGCCGGATCGACGCTATTGAGGACAACTGGGACGACGAGGTCGTCACGACATACGACCCCGATGACCGCGAGACCCGTGAGACGGACCTGCAGGACTTCTGGTCGCTGCTGCCGTCGGAATACGGTGCGACGGTCCATCGCGTCGAGACGGAGTTCGGTGAAATTGTCGCGACATCCGACCACCCCCTGGAGACGCCGGACGGGGCCGTCCCGGTCGAAGACCTCGAATCGGGCGACGAGTTGTTCCGTCGTCCGGTCGAGCTACCCGAGTTCGAACCGAACGACGACGAACAGATCGCGGTGACAGAAGACGATGTCCGCGAGGCCGCACCCGAGGCAACCTACGTCGGGCACATGCTTCGGACGCTCGACGGACTGGTGCCCTTCGACGCACACTCGCGTGAGGGTGTCGCCGTCGCCAGACTCGTCGGTCACCTCTTCGGTGACGGGACGCTGGACTTACACGGTCAGACGGGGCGCCTGTTCTTCAGAGCGTCTCGAGATGACCTCCAGGCGGTCCGGAACGACCTCGAACGGCTTGGATTCGATCCGGAGGAGCCGGTGCTGAAAGAGAACACAGGACAGATCGTCGCTGCAGACGGTGGGACGAAGCATGTCGAGGGAAGCGGCTGGTCGATGAAAATCGGGAGCAAACCCCTGGCTTCGTTCATGGCGGCTGCGGGCGTTCCCGCCGGCGACAAGGTACAGTCCGACGCGACGGTGCCCGAGTGGATCAGGAATGGCCCGAGGGCGGTCAAGCGTGCGTTCCTGAGTAGCTACTTCGGAGCGGAACTGAGCACTCCGTCCTACCGCGGTCATAAGCTGTTCCGACAGCCCGTGTTCAAGCTATCGCGGACCGAAGATGTCGTCGACGCTGGAAAACAGTTCGTCGAACAGATCGACGCAATACTCGAGGAATTCGGAACCGGTATCTCAAACATTCGCGTCCGACCGAGTAATCGACGACAGGACGGGTCGGTCTCACAGCAGATCGTCGCCGAGTTAGAAGCCAGTCACGAGGCAGTCGAAGCGCTGTTCGGCCGGATCGGCTACACCTACAACTCCGACGCCGAAGCAGAGGCACGGCTGGCGTACGGATACCTCTCGGACAAACCCCACGGCGCGTTCGCAATCGAACAGTTTCCGGATTACGACGACTGGAAAGAGGAGCGAGTTGTGAATGAAAACGAAGGTATAATATCCGATAGTATAAAAGAAATAGAAAAAGCCGAAAATCAGAGAGTATACGACATTACAACCGAAGATAAAGCACACAAATTCATCGCGAATGAATTAGTGTCAAATAATTGTCCTCCATACAACGCGGACTTCGACGGCGACGAGATGAACATGCACGCCCTCCAGAACGAGGAGGCCCGCGCCGAAGCACGCGTGCTGATGCGCGTCCAGGAACAGATGCTCAGCCCGCGCTTCGGCGAGAACATCATCGGCGCCATCCAGGACCACATCACCGGCACCTACCTGCTGACCCACACCAACCCCCGGTTCAACGAGACCCAGGCGCTGGACCTGTTGCGGGCGACCCGGATCGACGAGTTGCCCCCCGCCGACGGCGAGGAAGACGGCGAAGCCTACTGGACCGGACGGACCCTGTTCTCGGAGCTGTTGCCCGAGGGCCTGGACCTGGAGTTCACGTCCTCGGCGGGCGACACAGTCGTCGTCGAGGACGGCCAGATGACGATGGGGACCATCGACGAGGACGCGGTCGGTGCCTTCGGCGGCGAGGTCGTCGACACCATCGCCAAGGACTACTCAAAGACCCGCGCGCGTATCTTCGTCAACGAGGTGGCGGCCCTGGCGATGCGGTCGATGATGCACTTTGGCTTCTCGATCAGCATCGACGACGAGTCCATCTCGGACGCGGCCGAACAGCAGATCGACGACGCCATCGGCCAGGCCTACGACCGCGTCGAGGAGCTCATCGAGACCTACCAGCGGGGCGACCTCGAGTCGCTGCCGGGCCGGACCGTCGACGAGACCCTGGAGATGAAGATCATGCAGACGCTGGGGAAGGCCCGCGACACCGCCGGCGACATCGCCGAGGACCACTTCGACGACGACAACCCGGCCGTGATCATGGCCGAGTCCGGCGCGCGTGGCTCGCTGTTGAATCTCACGCAGATGGCCGGCTGTGTCGGCCAGCAGGCAGTCCGCGGTGAGCGGATCAACCGCGGCTACGAGGACCGCACGCTCTCGCATTTCAAACCGAACGACCTCTCGGCAGACGCCCACGGCTTCGTGGAACACTCCTACCGTGGCGGGCTCGAACCCAAGGAGTTTTTCTTCCACGCGATGGGTGGCCGCGAGGGGCTGGTCGACACGGCCGTCCGCACCTCGAAGTCGGGCTACCTGCAGCGCCGGCTCATCAACGCCCTCTCGGAACTCGAAACGCAGTACGACGGCACCGTCCGGGACACATCGGACAACGTCGTCCAGTTCGAGTTCGGCGAGGACGGCACCTCGCCGGTCGAGGTGTCCTCGGGCAACGAGGGCTCTGCGGTCGACGTCGAGGCCATCGCGGACCGGGTCGTTGACGCCGAGTTCGACTCCGAACAGGAGAAAGAGCGGTTCCTCGGGCGCGAACCGGAACCGACGAACATCTCCGAACACGCAGACGACTGGTGGATGGAAGCGGCAGGGGGTGACTGACGATGGCCGAGATTACAGACGACATGGAGGCCATCGTCGAGGACGCCGACCTCCCGCGACGGCTCAAAGACGAGGTGTACGACGCGGTCGAGGCCCGCGAGGCGGTCACGCTCGAACAGGTGACGGAGATCACCACGGCCGTCGAGAGCGAGTACGTCGACACTCGCGTCGACCCGCTCGACCCCGTGGGGACCGTCAGCGCACAGTCGATCGGTGAACCCGGCACGCAGATGTCGATCGATGCGACTGAACGAGTGCTCGTAAGACGTGACGATCAAACTGAAGTGACAAAAATACGTGATATCGTCGACCCGATCGTCGAGTCAGAGCAGAGCCATTCGGTTGACGACCACGAAGTCGCGCTCTCCCCCGATCAGTTAGAGGTTCTAAGCCTCGGAGACGATGAAGAAGTGGCCTGGAAAACCGTCCAAGAGGTCAGCAGACACCACGCGCCGGATGAAATTCTCGACATCGAACTCGAATCCGGCCGAGATATCAGGGCAACGAAGTCACACTCGTTCGTTACGCGACGCGATAACGAAGTTGTTCCCGTCGCAGGTGATAAACTTGACGAAGGTGACTGGATCCCAGTTGTCGGTGAATTCGACGCGAACGGACCGGACAGCGTCGACGTCAAACAGTATCTCTCCTCCTCCGAGTACTGGTTCACATCAGCACTCACCGATGGCGGAGCAGTCGGGTTGCCTGCAGGTCCCGAGCAGGTTCGGAACAAACGTGCCGCGGTCGAGAACGGAGAGCTACGCGAATACACAGCCTACCCGGTAAAAGGAACAGTCGGTCTTCCTGAACAGTTCCCACTCAATAAAGTGACTGGGTTCTTTGTTGGTGCCTGGCTCGCAGAAGGAAGCACTACCGACAGGCATACGTCAGTATCGAACACTGATCCGGAGTTCCAAGACCGGATACGGGCGTTCGCTGACCGTTTCGATTTCACTATCAACGAGTACGAGTCGTCTAACGGTTTCGCGTCCGGGCACGACATCGATATCAACGGGAAGGTACTGGCGGAGTTCCTTGACGAATCGTGCCGCAATGAGGCAGGCGAACGGATAGTTCCCGAGTTCGCGTTCGGTGCACCGGACGAATTCGTTCGGAACCTACTGTGTGGCTACTTTAGCGGTGACGGAAATGTCGCTAAAAACGCGGTTCGGACTGCCTCAACCAGTCATCAATTGACTTACGGCATCGCTCTCTTACTGGCGAGAGTTGGAGTCTACAGCAGGTTCGGAGACAACAAGGATACGAAGACCCTTCGGATTCCTAAAAAGTTCGTTCCGGAGTTCGCAAATAAGGTCGGCTTGGTCGGCGAACGAGCGACACAACTGGAAAACCTCGTTTCGGATGTCCCTCCGGACACGCCTGACATCACAGACCAAATCCCGAACTTCGGGGACTCCCTCCGGTCGGCAGCGAAAGCTGCAGGGATTCCATCTCGACAGGTCAACGGTGCGCACAAGAGACAACGGATCGGCCGAAATCGCCTTTCACGTCTCGTTGAACAGATCGATGAGGCGACGGATAACTTCGAAGAACTCGATGCACTCGAACGTGCTGTCGAGGGTGATGTCGTCTGGGAGCGTATCGAATCCATCGAGACGGTCGCGCCCGAACACGACTACGTGTACGACTTTTCGGTCGCGGGTCTGGAGACGTTCACGACGGCACAGGGGGTCGTGACCCACAACACGATGAACACGTTCCACTACGCCGGGGTCGCCGAAATCGACGTCACCCAGGGGCTGCCCAGGCTCATCGAGCTCGTCGACGCGCGCAAGGAGCCCGACACGCCGATGATGACCGTCCACCTGGAAGACGAGTACGCCCGCGAGCGCGAGCGGGCTCACGAGGTCGTCTGGCAGATCGAGTCGACGAAGATCCTCCAGCTCGGGGACGTCTCGACGAACGTCGCGGACATGCTCGTCCAGGTCGATTTGAGCGAGGAGACGCTGCGCGAGCGGTGGCCGACAGTCGAGAGCACCGAGGAGGTCGTCGAGGACATCGCGGCGACCATCGAGTCGAAACTCGGCGTCGAGGTGGACATCCCCGCCCGGACGGTCGTGCAGTTCGGGCCCGACCAGCCGAGTTACCGTGACCTGCTCCAGCTCGTCGAGGAGCTGCGCGACATCGTGTTCAAGGGGATCGAGGAGATCACCCGCGTCGTCATCCGGAAAGAGGAGACCGACGCGGGCGAGGAGTTCGTCCTCTACACCGAAGGGTCCGACCTCGGTGACGTGCTCGACATCGAGGGCGTCGACACCTCCCGGACGACGTGTAACAATATCCACGAGATCTACCGGAATCTGGGCGTGGAGGCGGCACGGGAGTCGATCATCGACGAGACGATGAACACGCTCGAAGAGCAGGGGCTCGACGACGTGAACATCCGCCATCTAATGCTGGTCGCGGACATCATGACAAACCGCGGCACCATCGAGTCGATCGGTCGCCACGGCATCTCGGGCAACAAGGAGTCGGTGCTGGCCCGGGCGGCCTTCGAGGTGACGGTCAACCACCTGCTCGACGCCGCCGTCCACGGCGAGGTCGACGCCCTCAACGGCGTCACCGAGAACGTCATCGTCGGCAAGCCGATCAAGCTCGGAACCGGCGACGTGGACCTGCGCATGGACGCCGGCCGCGGCGGCCAGGCCGACTGATGGGCCGGCCATGACGGTCACGCTGTCCGACGAGGCCCGGCAGGTGATGGCGCTGTTCGAGGAAGAAACCGGCGCGACGGTCCGCGATTGTGTCCTCGACGAGGCGTTCGACCGCGTGCTGGTGCTCGTGAAAGCCGGCGAGATGGGCCAGGCGATCGGTCCCGGCGGCCAGCACGTCGGGCGCGTCGAGGAGGAACTCGGGCGCGAGGTGAAAGTCGTCGAGGACGCCCACACGGCGGGGGACTTCGTCGCCAGCGCGCTCGCACCCGCCGCCGTCTACAACGTCACGATCAGCGAGAACGAGACGACCGTCGCCTACGCCGAAGTCGCCGAGGAGGACCGGGGCGTCGCCATCGGCGTCGACGGGCGCAACATCGAGGCCGCCCGCACGCTCGCCGCCCGCCACCACGACGTCGACGACATCGAACTGACCTGATTTTCAGACCGCGTCGAGTTGTGGCCGGACACCGCTCTCGAGGCGGTCGAGGATGTCGGCGACGTGTTCGGCCTGGAACGTCCAGAACCCCTCGAAGACGCCGGAGTCGACCTCCCGGGTCAGCAGCGCGCCCCCGGCGGCGGGGTCGCCGTCGCCATCGTCGACGACGAACCAGTAGTCCCCGACGACCGACCCGTCGGGGTCGGCGTGGACGGTCATCCCGTCGACCGTCGGCGGCCGGCCGTCGTCGACGCCGTAGAGGTGTGTCTCGACACCGGCGGCGGCGAGTCGCCGGTAGGCGTCGAGCGTGTGTCGTTCGTTGTCGAGTCGCGAGAGACGCTGGAAGCCGGCGTGGATGCTCCCCGAACCCCGGGTGTGGGCCCGCTGTTCGATGTGCCGTGAGATGCGGACCATCGGGACCTTCCCGGCTTCCTCGACCGTGCAGACCCGCCCGTCGAGCGCCGTCAGGAACCCCTGGACCCGCGTCGCCAGGTCCGACGGGATGTCGTCGGTCCCCCTCTCGGCGTCCCAGTAGCCAAAGAGGTAGTCGTGGACGTCGTCGACGCTGGCCGCGCTGAGACACTGCTGGCCGTCGGTGACCACCAGCGTCGACGCCGGGAGTCCGGGGGCCGTCACCCGCTCCGGTTCGACGACCTCGAAGTAGTCCAGCACTGCGGCGAGTCGCCCGTCGTCGCCGTCGTCGTTGACGACCAGCAACGACCGGTGTGTCGCCGCGAGGTCGTCGATGACCTGCCCCAGGATAGCGCTCATCTTCACCTGTTATGGGACGGAGACACATAACGGTGGTACCTCGTTTCGGGGTCTGTCCCCGGACGCGTGGAGTGTGGGACGCTCACAGACACACCGTGAAAGAGGAGCCTTAAGTGCCTCCGTCGGATACGGACGGGTACTATGGCAAACGGCAAGTACGCCGCGCGGAAGCTGAAGAAGGACCGCCAGAAACACCGGTGGTCCGACTCGGACTACGCGCGCCGCGAGCGCGGGCTCGGCGAGAAATCCGACCCGCTAGAGGGTGCCCCACAGGCCCGTGGCATCGTCCTGGAGAAGGTCGGCATCGAGGCGAAACAGCCCAACTCCGCGATCCGCAAGTGTGTGCGGGTCCAGCTGATCAAAAACGGCAAGCAGGTCTCGGCGTTCTGTCCCGGCGACGGCGCTATCTCTTTTATCGACGAACACGACGAGGTCACCATCGCCGGTATCGGGGGCGCGAAGGGTCGTGCGATGGGCGACCTCTCGGGCGTCAACTACAAAGTCGAGAAGGTCAACGGCGTCTCGATGATCGAACTCGTGCGCGGCAACGCGGAGAAACCGGTGCGATAACATGTCCGAAGCAGACACCGACGCCGACGCCGCGAGCGCACAGCTGTTCGGACGCTGGTCAGTCGAGGACATCGAGTACAGCGACCCCTCGACGGAACGGTACATCACGGTGACGCCCATCGCCCACACGATGGGTCGCCACGCCTCCAAACAGTTCCAGAAATCGGAGATCAGCGTCGTCGAACGGCTGATAAACCGGCTGATGCAGACCGACGAGAACACCGGCGACAAGCAGAAGGTCACCCGGATCACCCGGGAAGCGTTCGAACTCGTCCACGAGCGCACCGGCGAGAACCCCATCCAGGTCCTCGTCAGCGCCGTCGAACACGCCGCTCCCCGCGAGGAGACCGTCCGGCTGAAGTACGGCGGGATCTCGGTCCCCCAGGCCGTCGACGTCGCGCCCCAGCGCCGCGTCGCCCAGGCCCTGAAGTTCATCGCCGAGGGGGTCTACAACGAGTCGTTCAAGTCCCCGACCGACGCCGAAGAGGCACTCGCCAACCAGCTCACCGGCGCCGCCAACAACGACGTCTCCACCTACGCCGTCAACCAGAAAGAGGAGAAAGAACGCGTCGCCGCCGCCGCGCGGTAATCGCCGTCTCCCCCCGTCGGCTACGGCGCCATCTCGTTTCGCAGGAACAGTTCCGTCGACTTGACCAGCGACGGCCGTGTGACCCGCGCCAGCTCGTCGTCGTCGAGTTCGAAGTCGAAGATGTCGACGTTCGCCCGGAGGTGGTCGTGACTCGTCGACTTCGGGATGGCGGCGACGCCCTCTAGCTGGGTCGCCCACCGGAGCGCGACCTGGGCGGCCGTCTTGTCGTACCGGTCGCCGACCGCCGCGAGTTCCGCGTCGTCGACGATACCGCCGTGGGCCAGCGGGCTGTAGGCCGTCACCATCATGTCCGTGTACCGGCAGTACTCCCGCAGTTTCCGTCGCGTGTAGTAGGGGTGGAGACGCACCTGGTCGGCCAGCAGGGGGACCGGCGACTTCTCGCGGGCGCGCTCAAGCCGCCAGCGCCGGAAGTTGCTCACGCCGGCGTGGCGTATCAGGCCGTCGTCGCGTAACTCGGCCATCGCGCGGGCCGTCTCGCGGAAGTCGACCAGCGGGTTGGGCCAGTGGAGCAAGAGGAGGTCGACGTAGTCGGTGTCCAGCCGGTCGAGACTCGCCTCCGTGCTCGCGAGGACGTCCTCGTACCCCGCCTTGCCGGGTGTCACCTTCGTCGTGAGAAAGACGTCGTCGCGGTCGACGTCGGCGTCGGCGATGGCCCGGCCGACCTGGCGCTCGTTGTCGTACAGCTGTGCCGTGTCGACGTGACGGTATCCCAGTTCGAGCGCCGTCGACACCGTCTCGTAACACTGCTCGCCGGTGAGTTGCCACGTGCCCAGGCCGAGCGCGGGGATCTGTGCGTCCTGGACGGTCACGTACTCCATGGTCGGTATCGGCGCCCCACCGGCAAGAAACCTGCCGCCGCGGGGTCGCGGATCTCTCCCAGACCGTAAACCGTCGTCTATATGTTGGTTGACGACGGACGAACAGCCATGTCACAGGAGCACGAATCGGTCGACCTCGTCGGCGACGACGCCGTCGAGTACTTCGCCAAGGCAGTGTTGATCGCGGCGCTGACCGCCGGCCTCGCGCAGGTGTCGATCCAGCTCCCGGGGAGTCTCCCCCCCTTCTCGTTGCAGCCCTTCGGCGCCTTCTTCGCGGGACTGTTGCTCGGCCCGGTGTGGGGCGGGCTGGCACTGGCGGTGTACCTCCTGGCGGGGATCGCCGGCGCGCCGGTGTTTTCCAGCGGTAACGCGGGCCTGGGGTACGTCCTCGTCGGCCAGGGAACGGGCGGCTTTCTCGTCGGCTTTCTGGTCGGTGCGGTCGTCGCCGGTGGTATCGTCCACCGGGGCGTAACCCCCCGCCCGCTCGACGAGGTGGGCGTGCCGATACAGGTCGCCGGGCTCCTGGCGGCGCTGGTCGCCATCTACGCCGTCGGGGTTCCGTGGATGTCGTCGGTGCTCGGGCTGGAGCTCGGTCGCGCGGCCTCGATCATGGCGCCGTACGTCCCCTTCGACCTGCTGAAACTGGCCATCGCCGTCGGTATCGTCCAGGGTGGCTACCTCGTCCGGGAATGATCGAGGTCCGGGACGTCGTCGCGACCTACGACGACGTGGTCGCCGTCGACGGCGTCTCGCTGACCGTCGCTGACGGGGAGTTCCTCCTCCTGGTTGGCCCCAACGGCTCGGGCAAGACGACGCTGGTCCGGACGTTCAACGCGCTGGTCGACCCCGATGCGGGCGCGGTGCTGGTCGACGGGACCGACGCGAGCGAGCGGCCTGTCGCCGCCCGGACGAGCGTCGGGATGGTGTTTCAACACCCCCGTGACCAGTTTGTCGCGTCGACGGTCGGCGCCGACGTCGCCTTCGGCCCGGAAAACCTCGGGCTCGACCACGAGGAGATCGACCGCCGGGTCTCCGAGTCGCTGGCGGCCGTCAACCTCGGCGACCGGCGCGAGGCGACGATCGCCTCGCTGTCGGGGGGTGAGCAGGCACGCGTCGCCATCGCCGGGGCGCTGGCGATGGAACCCGACCATCTCGTCCTCGACGAACCGCTGACAGGGCTCGACGACCCGGCGAGGCGGTCGGTGCTGGAACACCTCGCAGCGGTCCACGCCGGGGGCACCGGCGTCGTGGTCGTCACACACGACCTGCGTGACCTGTCCGACCTCGCAGACCGGGTCGTCGGCCTCGTCGACGGGCAGGTCGCGTTCGACGGTCCGGCGCCGGCCGCCCGCGAGGACCTGGCGGCCATCGACGTGCGTGACCCGCGATGTTGAGCTACCGGCCGGGGACGACCCCCGCACACGGGCTCGACCCGCGGGCGAAACTGGGCTTCCAGGCCGGATTCGCCGTCGCCGCGCTCGCCGCGAGTTCGGCTGGCTGGCTTCTCGGAACGTACGCCCTCGCCGGCCTGGTGCTCGCGAGCGCACGCCTGTCACCGATTCGGGTGGCGCGGGACTACCGCGTCGTCCTCGCAGTGCTTGCGTTCGCGCCCGTGCTGGCAGGGTTCGTCCCCGGCCCGCCGTGGTTCGACGCGGGGCCGGCGACCCGGTCGGCGCTGGCCGTCGCCCGCGTTCCGCCGGTTCTGGCGGTCAGCGCGGCCTACGTCAGGACGACCCCCGTGAGGGACACGCGAGCGGCCGTCCAGTGGCTCGTTCCCGGTCGAGTCGGACAGCTGCTGGGGGTCGGCGTCTCGCTGGTGTTCCGGTTTTTCCCGCTGCTCGTCGCGGACCTGCGGACCGTCCGGGCTGCGATCCACGCTCGCGGGGGCCAGCGCCGGTCCGTGCTGGTCCGTGGCCGGTTGCTGGCGGTCCGCGGACTCGACCGGACGCTGGCACGTTCCGACCGGTTGGCGCTGGCGCTGCGGGCGCGCTGTTTCGCCTGGAACCCGACGTTACCGGCGCTGTCGTTTCGCCGGCGTGACTACCCGGTCGCGGCCGCGGGCGTGGCGCTGGCCTGCGCCCCGCTGGTCCGGCCGGTTGTCGGAACATTCATTCCGGTCGGGTAATTGATACCGATATGACCTCCGACCCGACGGACGACGGAACGTCGTTCGGAACGCGTCGCAGTTTTCTCGCACTGGGTATCGCCGGACTCGCCAGCGTCGCGGGCTG
The DNA here is from genome assembly GCA_003021305.1 of Halobacteriales archaeon QH_10_67_22. Lineage (GTDB taxonomy): Archaea > Halobacteriota > Halobacteria > Halobacteriales > Haloarculaceae > QS-4-69-31. The sequence continues at coordinate 28,506 of PXQN01000030.1, forward strand.
TTCGAGCAGTGGCGATACGGAGTCCCCGACCCCGGACGACCCGGCCGGCGAGACAGACGAGTCGACGTCCACAGGAACGGTGTCGACCGCGGTCGGCCGCTCCCTCGAGGAATGGCCCGGATACGACCCCGACTGGGCAGCACCGACGAGTGCACCCGCCGAGAGCGACCTCGAAGTCGAGGTTCTGGTCGAGAACCTCGAGATCCCGTGGGACATGTCGTTCGCGCCCGACGGGACGCTCTTTCTCACCGAGCGAGTGGGACGAGTCGTCGAGTTCGCCGACGGCGAAATCCAGCGGGTGGCCTCGCCGGCCGACGCCATCGACGCCGGGTCGCTCGAACCGGGCGCAGACGAACAGCCCTGGTACGTCGACGGCGGCGAGGGCGGCACGCTCGGCATCGCCGTCCACCCGTCGTTTCCCGAGCCCGCCGAAGTGTTCGTCTACTACACCACTGCGGTGGCCGACGGCGTAGTCAACCGTGTCGACGCGTTCGACGTCCGGTCGAACGACCCGGCAACCCCGGTCCGAACCGTCGTCGACGACATCCCCGCCGACAACTACCACAACGGCGGGCGGATCACGTTCGGCCCGCAGAACTACCTCTGGATCACCTGTGGCGACGCGCTCGAAGGCGGTCGCGCCCAGGACCTGAACAGTCTGGGCGGGAAGTTCCTCCGGGTGACCCCCGAGGGCGACCCCGCGCCGGACAACCCGGACCTGGGCGCAGACGCCGACCCCCGGATCTTCTCGTACGGCCACCGCAACCCGCAGGGCGTCGTCTGGTTGCCCGACGGGACAGCGGTCGGCACCGAACACGGTCCCAACGGTCGCGACGAGATCAACCGCCTCGTCGCCGGCGAGAACTACGGCTGGGACGCCGAGGGCGAGCGGATCCGCCAGCGCGAGGAGTACCCCGGCAGTGGCGTGCACAAACCACTGTACAACACCGGGGGCGAGAGCCTCGCACCGAGCGGGTCCGTGTTCTACACCGGCAGTGCGGTCCCGTCGCTCCGGAACCGACTGCTGACGGGCGGACTCATCAGTCAGAGCCTGGTCGTGACGACGCTGACACCGCCGGGCGGGCAGCTACCGCCGGCGGGCGGCGCCTACGACCAGGTGGGTGGCGCCGACTGGTCCGACGACGCCTTCCGGGCGACGGTCCACAGGCTGTTCGAAGACGAACTGGGCCGGATCCGTCACGTCGAGCAGGGGCCCGACGGGAACGTCTACGTCTGTACGTCCAACCGCGACGGCCGGCCGGCCGAGGATTCGAAGTTCCCGACCAAACGCGACGACGTGCTCGCGCGGATCCGACCGGCTGACTGACCGTCGCTGCCGGCGGACGCCGGGGAGTCGACGCACTCGACAGCGGTCAGTCCGCGGCCCGTTCGCCGCCTGCCGCGTAGGTTCGGGCGGCGTCGACCAGCGTCTTCCGGTAGGTGCTCTCGTCGGGGTTCTCTGCGAGCGAGCGGAACTGCCGGCGGAACGTGTCGAGGCAGACGCCGGGCGCGTCGGCGGCCGCGGCGTGGGCCAGGTCGTAGATCCGGTGGTCGTCGTCGACGAGGCCGTGACGTTCGACGAGACCGAGCGCGAACGCGGCGTTGACGGCCGTTATCTCGGGGTCTGCCGCCGGCGTCTGCCTGTCCGCCGGGTCCCTGCCCCGGTCGCCACCGGGCTGGGCGGGCCCGCTCCCCCAGGTCGGAGGGTCACGCGGGCGGTCCGCGACGGCGTCGGCGACGCTCGCTTCCAGGAACGCGACGAGTTTGTCCGCCGGTGCGACCTCCAGCCAGAGGTCGTCGGCGTAGATGTCTTTCATGTGGTTTGCGATCTGGTAACAGTGCGTGAGTTTGCGCCGTTCGACGGACTGGCCGGCGAGCGCGAGGTAGATGGCCTCCTCGGTCGACTGGGTGTGGGAGGGGTGGCCGGTCTCGTGGCGGTACATGTGGGCGAACTCGTGGAGCGCGAGTTCCCGTGCCATCGCGCTCGTCGCCGCCTGGCGCGAGATGACGAGGTGGTGGCCCTCGTCGTCGTGGCTCACTCTCGTCCGCTCGTCCGGGTCCTCGCGAATGTGGACGGTCGCCGGCTTTGCCAGGTCGCGTTCGGTTTCGAACAGGTCCCGCGCGCCGAGAAAGGGCTCTGCCGGCCCCGGTCCGCGCACGCACAACCGCATCGCGCTCAGATAGGGGTTTGGACCGGATTACTCTTTGGGCGCGTGGGCCGCGCTCCCTGATACTATCGGACACAAGTACGTGAATACGCTCGTCGGTGGTTCACCATCGAGACGTCTCGTGGACCGCCAAACGAGGTATCGAGTGCCGACTCGCTTGTGTCCGACAGTATGACGAGCCTCGCTGTTCGCGTGCTAATCGCACGCTCACAGCGAAACAGCACCCTTTTGACGCACCGATTGATAGAACGCCGTATAATGGGCCGACGCAAGAAGATCGTACAGGAATGCGAGACACTGATGGACGAGCCGGAGAACATCCGGAACATCGCCATCGCCGCTCACGTCGACCACGGGAAGACGACGCTGACCGACAACCTGCTGGCCGGCGCGGGCATGATCTCCGACGAGACGGCGGGCGAACAGCTCGCCATGGACACAGAAGAGGACGAACAGGAACGCGGTATCACCATCGACGCCGCCAACGTCTCCATGACCCACGAGTACGAGGGCACGAACCACCTCATCAACCTCATCGACACGCCGGGCCACGTCGACTTCGGCGGCGACGTCACCCGCGCGATGCGGGCCGTTGACGGCGCGCTGGTGGTCGTCGACGCCGTCGAGGGCGCGATGCCACAGACCGAGACGGTCCTGCGCCAGGCGCTGCGCGAGGGTGTCAAGCCGACCCTCTTTATCAACAAGGTCGACCGCCTCATCTCCGAGCTCCAGGAGGGCCCCGAGGAAATGCAGGAACGCCTGCTGGGCGTCATCCGCGAGGTCAACGACCTCATCCGCGGGATGACCGAGGAGATGGACGACATCGACGAGGACTGGACGGTCGGCGTCGAGGACGGCACCGTCGGCTTCGGGTCCGCGCTGTACAAGTGGGGGGTCTCGATGCCCTCGATGCAACGCACCGGGATGGACTTCGGCGACATCATGGAACTC
>PXQN01000031.1 GCA_003021305.1 Halobacteriales archaeon QH_10_67_22
CGCCGGTCCTCGTGGACGACGGTGTGGCCACGGACATCGGCGCCCTCAACGCCGTACAGACGCTTGACCGTCGCCTCCGTGCGCTCCCACTCGGTCAGTCGCTCCTCGGGGACCGACGGCGGCGGCACGTCGTCCGAGTCGCCGTCGGGGTCGGCCATCCGGTCAGTGGTCGTCCTCGCGCCACTTGTGGTCACACTCGGTACAGGTGAAAAAGCGCGTCTCGCTCTCGTCGGCAGCCCGGATCTGTTTCATCTCCCAGTAAGCGCGGTCGTTGTCACACTCGGGACACCGGATCTCGGTCGTCGCACCCATCTCCTCGGCGTCGACCTCCGAGGTGTCGATGATCTCCGTCTCCTCCTGGCCCTGGGTCGTCACCGCGGTCTTTTTCTCCTTCTCGGCGTTCCGTCCCTTCTCGGCCCCACAGCTCCCACAGACCCACGCCTCGCCCTCGGTTTTCATCATCGAACCGCAGTCGTCGCAAAATTCCATGTAGCCCGATTTGCCACCTCTCCACTATAAGCATCGGGGTTCGTCACGACCGAGGTCGGCGCGTCCACGTTCGAACCTCGGCGTGACACAGTGCCGTGACCCGGTTACCTCACATACACCGAAAACACATTATCCCTCGGTCTGTGAACGCCGCCATGAGCGAGACCGACGAGCGCGAGTACGTCGAACGACTCGAGAGCCACCGCGAGGAGAAGTCCGAATTTTTCAGCGACCACCCGCGGTCGCCGATCCCCGACGACGAGCGCGCCTCGTTCGACGGCCTCGAGTACTACCCGGTCGACCCCGAGTACCGGTTCGTCGTCGCCCTCGACGAACACGACGAGAAAGAGCGCGTGACCGTCGAGACCACTACGGGGGAGGACCGCGAGTATTTGCGCTGGGGCGCGTTCACGGTCGAACTCGCCGGCGAGTCGGTCACGCTGCAGGCCTACCGGGGCGACCCCGACGAGGACCGGTTGTGGGTGCCCTTTCGGGACGAGACCAGCGGCGAGGAAACCTACGGTGCCGGCCGCTACCTCGACCTCGAAGCCGACGACCGGACCGACGACGGCCGCTGGGTGCTCGATTTCAACACGGCGTACAACCCGACCTGTGCGTACGCCGAGGGCTTTTCCTGTCCGTTGCCCCCCTCGGAGAACTGGCTCGACGTTCCCGTGCGGGTCGGCGAGCGGTCACCGCACTGACACCGCGAGTCGCGTGCCGTCTCGGACTCACTTCGCCTCGGTCCACTCCTCACAGGCGTCCATGTCGTCCATGAGGTCGTCGGTGAGACCACAGTAGGGGACGATATCGCCGTCGAGTTTGACGTACTCGAAGTGGTCACAGTTGCCACAGTAGGCGTCGGGGCGCCCTCGCTGCGGGGCAGTTTCGATGAACTCCGCGTCGGTGAATTCGTCACCCTCCTCGACGGCCGCCGAGCCGCCGTCGGTCGTCGCGGGCGGACCCAGCGGGCCGTTGTGGCTCCGACCGAGGATCTCGGCGGCGTCGTCCTCGTCGATGCGGTCCGAGCGGGACCCGCGGTTCGTCTGGGTCTGGACCGTCCCGTCGGGCTCCTCGCCGAACAGGCCGACGCTGCCGGTCGCGGAGTCGGGCGTCGACCCCGGGCCGGGACCCGACGTCGCGGCACCGAGCCCCTCGACCAGGCGGACCGACCCCTCTTCGGTGATCTCCATGCGGGCGGTGCCGCCGGGGTCGTTGCGCGTCTTGAACGTCGCGAGCCCGACGAACAGACAGAACAGCGTCGTCACGGCGCCGCCGAAGTAGACGAGCACCGTCACGACAGCCATCGGGTCGCCGGCACCGAACCACTGGGCGGGGTAGGCGACGCCGAACAGCGCGACGCCGAGAACGCTCACGCTGGCGCCGATGACCGACGCGGCACGTGTCGTCGGGCCGGCCGGCAACACCGCGAACACGCCCAGAAACGCCGCCGGGAGGCCGACTCCGGCGAGCAGTCCCGCAACTCTGCGTGCTTCGATCGTGTCGAGACCGACCTGTGCGCCGACACCCGTCGTCGCCACGGCGATAGAGCCGACGACCATCGCCGTCCCGACCGCGAACAGACTTGCCCCGAAGTACAGCCTCCGCGGGGTCGTCACCGTCCGGACGTACCCCTCGTAGACCTGCGTCAGGCTTGCCATACCACTAATTTCTCGACCACGACCAAAACTACCCGTCAGACGGGCGTCTGACGAGGGCACACGTGGCCCAGGTCCGGACCGGCGTCGCCCTTACCGCCTGACCTTCACTGTTTCACTGGCTGCCGCGATCATCCGCTCGATCCGGCGGCGGAGCCCGGTGAACTCGGATTCGAAGTTCGTCTGCTGTTTCAGCGCCTGCCGTTTGGCACGCTCCCGGGTGTACCACTCGCTCATCGTGCCTTCTTCGACCCGCTTTTCGTAATCCACTGGAAGGTCGTAATCGTGTCTAGCCATTGTTTGTTGTCGACGACCGGCTCGCCGTTCTGGACGGATCGACTGTAGCGTGCTCCGACCCAGTGCCGGTCAGTTTCACGACTGTTCCTTGGACATACATACCTTAAAGCCTTTTCGCAGATGATCTTTCTTGTAGTTTTGCGTCGAGAACTGAATGCAGCATCGTGCTGCTGGCGCCGGTCGGCTCTCCTGTCACTCCCGGCAAAAAACAGCCCGAACCAGTCCCTGGTCATACTGTCGGACACAAGTACGTGAACACGCCCGTCGGTGGTTCACCATCGAGACGTCTCGTAGACCGCCAAACGAAGTATCGAGTGTCGACGTGCTTGTGTCCGACAGTATCAGGCAGTCGATCCGGTGGCCGCTGTGCCGACGGCGTTCGGTGATAGTGATTATTGTCGGTCTGTTCCGGATCGACCGCACGCAATCGTGCGGTCGTACCGGTAAATCGCTACAATAATCACTATGAGTCCCGTCGCGAACCGGCCGGGGAGTTACCGTAACGGAACCCGCGGTCAGACCAGCGACGAGCCGTCGAAATCGCCGCGGTCGTAGTCGATGTCCATCAGGTCGAGGATAGTCGGCGTGATGTCGTAGAGGTCCGCGTCGGAGATGCGGGCGTCCTCGTCGTCGATGACCAGCGTCGCGTTGTCGAAACTGTGCATCCCGTTGCGGGCGCCGTACTCGACGAACGGCTCTTTGTTACCCTTGAACCCGGACTTGAGGTCGAACCCGTGGTTCGGGACGACAGTCAGATCCGGCGCGATATCGTCGTGGTCGCCGCGGTAGGCCTCCTCTTTGGTGACGACCTGGTCGGCCACCGGTTCGCCGTTCGGCCCTTCCATCTCCGCCAGGGCCTCTTTGAGTTCGGTCCGGAGCTGGTCGTACTCGTCCTCGGGGACGCTCCCGCGGGGTTCGCGCCCCTCGAGGTTGAGGTAGACCCGGCCGGGGATCAGCGAGTAGGCCGTCGTCTCGTCGGCGATGTCGCCGAGTTCGTCGTGGGTAAAGGCGAGCACCTCGGTGTCGGGGTCAGCGTCGGCACCGAGTTCCACAGTATCGGTCGGGTCGACGCTGATCTCGAACCCGTCGTCGGTTTCCGTCACTGTGAGGTCCGCGACGAGGGCCGCCTCGTCGGCGCGGTCGACGCCCAGCGAGGCCGGCGTCGCGTCCTCCAGTCGGTCGAGGACGGCGTCGCGTGCCGATTCGGTCAGCGCGACGACGGTGTCACCGTCGACGTAGGCCTCGCCCTCGAGTCCGACGAGGTCGGGTTCGACGCGGTACCCCTCGCCGTCGCCGTCGGCCTCGACCGCGACGCTCTCGGTTTCGACGCCGTCGACGGCGACCAGCGTGGCGCTCTCGTCGCCGGCCTCGACGACCGCCGGCGACGCTTCGTGGAGGGTCGCGACCGCATCGTCCCGGGCGTCCGGCGAGTCTGCGACCAGGGCGCCGTCCTCGTAGTCTATATCCAGCGTCGCAGGGTCGACGAGTTCGTTGACGTCGCCCGCGTAGTCGGGGTCGACGTTGAGGACGTCGTGCTCGCACAACAGCGCCGTCAGCTGGAGCACGTAGTCGGCGTCGTCCCGGTAGGAGAGGTACCCCTGCTCGCGGAGCCAGGCGTTCATATTGACCTCGTAGTCAAGCGTCGTGAACCCGTGGTCGGAGGCGACGACCATCGTCACGTCGTCGGCCAGCGCCTCCCGCAGTTCGCCCAGGTAGCGGTCGACCTTCCGGTAGAACTCGATGAACTCCTCCTCGTACTCGCCGCCGTACTCGTAATCACGGAACAGGAAGTGGTTGACCCGGTCGGTGGCCATGAACACGCCGAAAAACAGGTCCCAGTCGTCCTGCTCGACGTAGTGTTTGAACGCTTCCTGGCGTTTATCTAGCGTCTCGTGGGCGTCGTCCATGAACGCCCCCTTGCCCTCGTGGCCGAGGCCAGCGTTGGCGTCGATGCGGTAGTCGATGCGCTGGAGGTAGTCACGGAACTCGTCGGGGTAGGCGGCCTTCTCGACGGCCGGCGACAGGAAGCCTGACACCATCCGCTGGACGTCACGCTGTGGCGGGAACGTCGTTACGACGTTCATCACCGTCGCGTCGCGTCCGGCCTGCTGGACGCGGTCCCACACGCGCGTCGAACGGAAGCTCTGGCGCATCGGGACGTACGGGTCGTACGAGCCCACTTCGCGGTCCTGGAACCCGTAGATCCCGGTCTCCCCCGGGTTGACGCCGGCTGTCAGTGCCGGCCAGCACGCCGACGACTCCGGCGGCACGATGCTGTCGATAGCCCCCCCGCTCCCCTCGTCGATCAGGGCGGACAGATGCTCGAATTCGTCGCTGTGGTCAGCGATGAGGCTGTACGGCACGCCGTCGATACCGAAAAAGGCGACGCGCGGGTCATCGTCGCCCCCGCGAATCCGGTCGAACAGTCCCATACCTCGCCATACCCCGGTGGAACACAAGAAGCTTCTTTTCGCGGACAGGCTGCTGCCGTCGACACCCCGGCTCTTTCGGGGACTCGAGGACCCGGCTACCGGTCGTCGGTGTCGGCCCCGTTCCCGGCCTCACGACCGGACTCGTCGTCCGCCTCGGGGTCGAAGTTCTCCGGCACGGCCGTCGGGTGGTCCAGGCCACTGACCGCGTGTTCGACTGCCATACGACACTGGAGGGGCTCCCCACTCAAATAATTACCCATGCTCATAATTCATGCGTGAGCGGCCCGCGATACGTGGGAGGAATACGGGAGCCCGTGGTGTCAGCGGACGGCCTCGCGGTCGCGGGCGGTGTCCGAACAGATCCAGCGGTCGGGGTGGTCCTCGTCGAAGACGACGACGGCATCGCCGAGTTCGAAGGCGGCGAACCGTTCGGAGACGGGGGACAGTTCGGCGCGCAGTTCAGCGGGGGAGATGTCGTTTCCATGCATCGGGAATCACCTCGGAGGGCACCAGGTGCTACGGCGCGTTCCCCCCTATAGGGGGGCGATACTATCGATGAATTCAGGCCGGTTTATCCCGTTTCACGACCGTTCACGCCCCACGGGCGATGAACTGACGTGAAACGACCGGAAACGCGGTAGGGAGAGAGTACCGGGCCCGCGAGACGGTGTGTCCCCCGGTACCGGGGACACTGGGCTTCGGGTCGGTCGACAACCGATCGAGTGTCCCGCGGGGAGAGGTTCGCTGTGGCTGGAGAACAACACGACTGCGAACGGTTCGTGACTCCGGTCGACGAACAGTTCGGACGGACCGGACGCGTTTCCCCTAGCCGAAGTGTTCGTCGTAGAGGTCCTGGGCGTGTTCGATGGCGTCTTTCGCGGCCCCTTTGTCCTCCCAGCCCAGGGTCTCGACCTCTTTGCCCTCCTCCAGATTCTTGTACGTCGAGAAGAACTCGTCGATCTCGTCGATCAGCTGCTGGGGGATGTCCTCAAGATTCTCGATGTGGTCCCAGCGCGGGTCCTCGGTCGGGACGGCGATGACCTTGTCGTCCTGTTCGCCGTCGTCGTCCATCTTCATGAGCGCGACCGGCCGGGCCTCGATGATACAGCCGGGGAACGTCCGGTCCTCGACGAGCACGAGCACGTCGAAGGGGTCCTCGTCGTCGTAGTACGACTGCGGGATGAACCCGTAGTCCGACGGGTAGTGCACGTTCGAGTGGAGTACCCGGTCGAGGACGACCCCCGGCACCGACTTGTCGTACTCGTACTTGTTGCGTTCGCCTTTCAGACACTCGACGACTGCGTAGATCTCCTCGGGCGGGTTCGGCCCCGTCTCGAGGTCTTCCCAGAGATCTGTCATCACCGCTCACTCTACTTGGGGACAAGAAAGTCCTTTCGACCTGTCGGTCCGACCCTCTGGTCGTTTCGCTCCGGCTCGTCTCGGTCTGGTGGACGACTCCGATGTCGGTTTCTGCCTGCTGAACCACATTGGTCTCTGATATAAAACGACTGTACGTGTGAACCGGCGTTTATTCCGCTCGCGATCACTCTGTCGGGGTGGGAGAAAAGAAAGATCTATTTCAGTCCCGTTATCGCCCATATCTGTACGACCGTAGCCAGCCTGGAACCTCATTAATGAGTTTATACCCTTCGGGTTGACAAGCGTTAAATACCATGATGACATTTAGACAACCATGTCAGAGGCACAATCGGTGACTGACACACCCGGCATTGCACGAGAACTCACCGCGTTCCAGCAGAACATCCTCGTGATCCTCGGCGAGGAGCCCCGGTACGGGCTCGCTATCAAGCGCGAACTCGAGGACTACTACGACGACGAGGTCAACCACGGTCGGCTCTACCCGAACCTCGACGACCTCGTCGAGATGGGGCTGGTCGAGAAGAGCGAACTCGACAAGCGGACCAACCAGTACGCACTGACCGACGAGGGTTACGAGACGGTCAAGTCACAGCTGGCCTGGGAGTTCTCGAAACTCGTCACGGACGAGGACCGCGCTGCCGACCTGCGCGACCTCGTCGACGGCGCGAACTAACCGTCGAGCGGGCAGTCCTGCTCGGCCGCAGCGAACACCAGCCGAACCGATTTTTCGACGACTGACCGTTGCTCGTTAGTCGGCCATGCGTTCCGGACGAAGTAGTCGTCGAGAAAGGTCCGGAGTTCCGCCCGGGTGGCCGACTCGACCGGCTTCGCGTAGTGGTTGCCCATGAAATCGGCCAGCGCCGCGGCGTTGTCTCCGTGTGTGTCGCCGTGTCGCTCCCGCACCGTGGCCACCAGCTCGCGGTTGTGTTCCTCGACGGTCTCCCAGTCATCGGTCTCGCCCGGCCCCGACAGCGGGCGTTCGATCCCGCGTTCGATCGCCTCGATCCGCTCCGGTCGGATCGTCCCCCCCTCGACCCACTCTCTGGGGTGGACGACGAGCACGTCCCGTGTGTCGTCCTCGCGGACCCGCGCTGTGTAGTCGTGGGCGGCCAGCCGCTCGTCGCGGTCGGTCAGGTAAGTTCGGGCTTCGGCCTCGTCGACGGCGTCCCTGGCCCGCCGGGTCAACCGTTCGGCGGCGTCGACCACCGCGGCCGGCGGCGTGTCGTCGCGCTCGACCGGGTCCGGGTCCGTGTCCCGGTCGTCAGCCGCCCCTGCCGACCGGTCGGCCGGCGAGACAGTCTCGTCGGGGTCGTCGGTCGTGTTCGGTTTCTCAGGCATCGTCGAGTGCTTCGTTCGCGAGTTCGTCGGCGCGGTCGTTTATCTCCCGCGGTACGTGGTCGATCGACCAGTCCTCGAACGCACGCAACAGCTCGTGGACGGTGACGCGGGACTCGCGCAGGGCCGGGTCGTTGGTGTCGTACTCCCCGCGGACCTGCTTAACGACGAGTTCGGAGTCGCCCCTGACGTCGACTTCGTCGAAGCCGTAGTCGCGGGCGACTTCGAGCGCGCGGACCAGCGCCGCGTACTCGGCCCGGTTGTTGGTCGCCCGCCCGATGGTGTCGTTGCCCTCGGCGACGATGCCGTCGCTGGTCACGACGACCCATCCGACGGCTGCGGGCCCAGGGTTGCCGCGTGCGGCACCGTCGAAGTAGACGTGTGCGCGGCCACCGCCCTCGCGCAGTAGGGCCTCTATGTCCGCGGGGTCGGCCCCCTGGACGACGACCTTCCCGTCGTAGGCGACAGCCGTCGCGTCCCCGCGCTCGGCGCGCCACCGTTCGTGGTCCGTGTTCCCCTCCTCGACGTCGACGCCGGCCTCGGCTAGACGCTCGCGTGCCGCCTCGACGTCACACTCGACCGTTCCCATTACCCGCACTGGCGGTCACTCGCGTTTAGGGTTTGTGTCCGACGGTCGGGACTCCTCGCTCCACTCGTCGAGCCTGCTCTCGGGCAGTGCGCTTCCCGTCTCCTCGATCCGCTCGCGGACCGTCCGGGCGCGCTCCCGTATCGCGTCGAGTTCGTCGCCGCGCTTGTCGTCCAGGTGGGAGTAGACCAGCCCCATCCGGTGGTTCGAGCGCAGGCGCTCCTCGTGGCGGGCCAGGAAGTCCCAGTACAGCGCGTTGAACGGACAGGCCCGCTCGCCCGTCGTCGCGTCGGGGTCGTAGACACAGTCCCCGCAGTGGTCGCTCATGCGCCCGACGTAGTTGGCCGAGGAGACGTACGGCTTGGTCCCGACGGCGTCGCTGCCGAACGTCCCCATCCCGACGACGTTGGGCGTCGTCACCCAGTGGAAGGCGTCGACGTAGCCCGCGTGGAACCACCGGTTGAGCGCGGCCGGTTCGACACCCAGCAGCGTCGCGAAGTTCGATAGCACCATCAGCCGCTCGATGTGGTGGCTGTAGCCCCGCCGGCGGACACCCGCGACGGCGTCTGCCAGGCAGGCCAGGTCCGTCTCACCGGTCCAGTAGGCGTCGGGCAGGTCGCGGTCGGCGCCCAGCTGGTTTGCGGTCGCCATCGCGGGCATCTCGCGGCGGTAGACGTGGCGGACGAACTCGCGCCACCCCAGCACCTGCCGGACGAACCCCTCGACGCTGTTAAGCGGCAGGTCCCGCTGTTCGTAGGCGTCGACGGCCGCCTCGACCACCTCCCCGGGGTGGAGCAGGCCGAGGTTCAGCGGCACCGACAGCAGGCTGTGATGGAGCGCCCACTCCTCGCCCAGCATGGCGTCCTGGTAGTCGCCGAACAGGGCGAGGCGGTCCCGGACGAAGGTGTCCAGTGCCGTCACGGCGTCGGCGCGCGTGACCGGCCACCGGAACGGCTCCGGGTCGGCCCAGTCGCTGCCGTAGGGCGGTTCGTCGTACCCGCCGTCGAACGTCTCGCCGACCCACGCCTCGACGTCCCGGGTGGTCGAGTCGGGCTCGAACGCCGGCGGGTCGGGCGGGTCGTAGTCGACCGGCGGGGTTTCGCGGTTCTGGTCGTCGTAGTTCCACTCGCCGCCCTCGGGGTCGTCGCCGTCCATCAGGTAGCCCGTCCGGCGGCGCTGGAACCGGTAGAACTCCTCGTGACGCGGGGTCTCGCGGTCGCCCGCCCACTCGTCGAACTCGGCGGGTGTGGTCAGAAACAGGTCGTTGGGAACGACGTCGAGAGAGCCGCCACAGTCGGCGACGAGCGTCTCCAGGCGCTCGCTCGCACCGTGACTCGCCGGGTCCATCACGACGAGTTCGTCGCCGGGGTGGTCGGCGAAGTGCGCGCTCAACCCTTCCCGGAAGGTTTCGGCCCGCTGGTAGTGGACCGTCCGGCCGTCCGCACGCAGGGCGTCCCGGTAGTGGCGCATGGCGCTGAAGACGGCGACGAGTTTGTGGGGGTGGTAGGGGAGTTTCCGGGCGAACGCGGTCGCCTCGACCATGAGGACGGGCTCGTCGCGCTCGGCGACGGGGCCGACCTGTCGGGTGAGCTGGTCACCGAGGACGAGGACCGTCACGGTGACCCCTCGCTGGTGTGCATACCGGCCGTTGGGGTTGTCGGTCAATAAGCGCACCAACTGTGGCGGGTGGGCGGTCCGCACGTGGCCAGCTGGATCTGGCAGGCAGTGTGGGAGTCTTACTCCCGGTTCCCGGAGCCGAACGGCCGCCAGTACAGCAGCGCCACGGTGACGACGAACACGACAGTCGAGAGGCCATAGGAGCCTTGCTGGACGGCGGCGGCGACGCCGGAGCCGCCCCCGGCGACGCCGGCCAGTAGCGACGCCAGCACCGGCCAGCTACAGGAGACACACGAGAGCAATCCGAAGACGCCAGTCACGGCCGACCCCGCGGCGTCGACGATGGTCGCGTACACTAGGTAGCCCAGCGCGAGGTAGCCGACGACGCGGTAGGGGATGAGCGTCAGCGCGACGGTGTCGCCGACGTAGGCGACCGCCGGCCCCCAGCCCAGCGGGACGGTCGTCCAGACGACCCGGAACGTCGTCACGTCGCCGCCGGGCCCGACGAGGCCGCCGACGTACGCCAGGAGGCCGACGTACGCGACCGCGAGAGCGGCGGCGATCCGGCGGGTCCCGGCCGACGCCGGTCCCGGATTCGTCCGGAGAACCGCCCAGACGGCGACGTTGATCCAGATCCAGGGGTAGACCCACAGGCGGAAACCCGCCAGCGAGACCGGTTCCGAGTTCCCCAGGACGGCGTAGACGACCACGAGCAGGAGTTCGGTGTTGACGACGAGCGCCCAGGTCAGCAGCGTCTCCCGGCCCGGGCGGACGGCGGCGAGTCGCGACTGGACGGTAGCCATGTCAGAGTGCGAGTGCGTCGACGACGATGGCCAGCAACACCGCCCCGAGGTAGGCGTTGGAGGCGTGGAACGCCCGGAAAGCGGCCGCCTCGTCGCGCTCGCGGTGGAGGCGGACGACCGCCCACAGGAAGACGGCGCCGAAGCAACTCGTCGTCGCCGCGTACACCCAGCCGAGGGTCGTCACCGCGGCCAGCACGACTGCCGCCGACAGCGTCGCAGCCAGGTACAGCAAAATGTGCTTGCGCGTGGTCGCCTCCCCGCGGACGACCGGCAACATCGGGAACCCGCCGCGGGCGTAGTCTTCCTTGTACGCAAGCGCGAGGTTGTAGAAGTGGGCCGGCGTCCACAGGAAGATGAGTCCCGCCAGTGCCACTGCGGGGAGGCCGATACTGCCGGTGACGGCCACCCAGCCGATCAACGCCGGGAGCGCGCCAGCGAACCCGCCGATGACCGTGTTCTGGACCGTGTTGGGTTTCAATACGAGCGTGTACACGACCGAGTAGAAGACGATAGCCGACAGGCCCAGCGCGGCGGCCAGCAGGTTCACCCCCGCGAACACGAGAAGCGACGCGACCGCCAGGACGAGACCGAACGCGACGGCGTTGCGGGCGGGCAACTGGTGGGTTGCGACCGGTCGGTCGTTCGTCCGACTCATCCGCTTGTCCCGGTCGCGTTCGAGGACGTGGTTGAACGTCCCCGAGGCACCGATCGAGAGCACGCCGCCACCGAGCGTCAGCACGACCGTCCTGACCGTCAGGTCGGGCCCGGTCGTCGAGGCAAGCGCCATCCCGGCGGCCGCGACGAGACAGAGCAGCCACATCAGGCGCGGTTTGGTCAGCCGGAAGTACGCGAACAGGGTCGCCTTCGCGCGTGTCGCGGGCGGCAGTTCCGAGACGGCCGGTCCGTCGGTCGGTTCGTCACTGGACTCGCCGCGGTCGAACTGGAGGCCGATCCCCTCGTCGTCGGCGTCGGCCGGTTCCAGGTCCCAGGCCAGCGCCACCGCGAGCGCCGAGAAGATGACCATCCCGACGACGAGGTGGGCGCCGGTCGTGGGGGCGGTGGGCCCGTCGACGACTACCACCGCGCCGAGGGCGACCTGGACGGGAAAGAGCGCGAGCGCCAGCGCCAGCGCGGCGAGCACGCGCCGGCGGGTCGACTCGCGCCGTCTGAAGGCGGCGACCGCAGTCACGACGACGAGGGCGCCCACGGCGGCGGCGGTGATGCGGTGGCCCCAGGCGACCGCCAGCGCCGGGTCCGAGAGGACGGGGCCCTGGCAGGTCGGCCAGGTCGGACAGGCCCGCGCAGCCTCGGCGATGGCCGCCGTCGCACCGGCCACGACGAGCACGTAGACGCCGATAGCCGTGGCCCCGAGCAACGCCGGCACTGACCGTCGACGTTCCGTAAACACCGGTTCTCTCCGGAGGTTTGGACTGTCGCCACTTAGTGTTCGCGTTTCACGCTCGCCGCCGGCGACCGGAACCGGTCGGCCCCCAGTCAGCACGTTCATATGTACCCTGTCCTAAGCCCCGTCAGTCATGGACATCAGGCGCATCGTACCGCTGGCGGTGTTCGCCGTGGGGGTACTCGCCGTGGCGGTCGAGCCGGCCCTCGCACAGTCGACGGCCGACTCGGCGACCGAGGAGCTCATCTGGGACCTGAACAACCAGCTGCTCTACATCGCGGTGCCGCTGACGATCCTCGTCGAGGTCATCCTCTTCTACACGGTGTGGCGCTTTCGCAACAACGAGTCGCCGCTCCCGACGCGGGAGAACCGGCGCCTGGAGATCAGCTGGACGGTCGCGACGGCGGTCATCCTGCTGTTCGTCGGCGTCGCCTCCTACCAGGTGCTCGCGAGCCCCTACGTCACCGCCACCTCGGCCGACGCCGGCGAGGACGTCACCGCCGAGGACGAAGCGGTCCTCGAAGTCCAGGTCGTCGCCCAGAAGTACTCCTGGACGTTCAACTACCCCGAGCAGAACGTGACGACCGACCCGACGAATAACACGATGGTGATACCCGCCGACCGCACGATACGGTTCAACGTCACCTCCAAAGACTGGCTCCACGCGATGCACGTCCCGGGGCTCGGGCTCAAGCAGGACGCCTTCCCCGGCCAGTCCAACTACAAGGTCACCGAGGTCCACGAGACCGGCGAGTACCAGCTCTACTGTGCCGAGTACTGCGGCAAGGGACACTCCGGGATGCTCGGCACGGTCGACGTCCGCACCCAGGACGAGTTCCAGGACTGGGTCGCCCAGAAGCAACAAACCGACGAGAACGAGACCAGCTGACGGGTCGGGTCCCCCGACGTGGTTTTTGCCTGGCGGTCACTACACACCGACATGGACTACTTCGAGGACCTGTCGGTCGGTGCCACCGCCTCGCTGGGCACCTGTGAGGTGACCGCCGAGGAGATAACAGAGTTCGGCCGGCGGTACGACCCCCAGCCGTTCCACACCGACCCCGAGGCAGCGGCTGACTCGCCTTTCGGCGGGCTGGTCGCCAGCGGCTGGCACACCGCCTCGCTGACGATGCGGCTGCTCGTCGAGGGGTGGCTCTCGGGGGTGGCGACCCGTGGTGCGGCCGGTGTCGACGAACTCCGCTGGCACCGCCCCGTCCGACCGGGCGCGACCCTGCGCGTCAAGGCCGAAGTCGCCGGGACCGACGACTGGGACGAGTCGACCGGCCTGGTCGACCTCGCGGTGACGACGTTCGCCGGCGAGGAGCGAGCGCTCTCGATGGTCGGGCTGGTGCTGGTCGCACGACGCCCCTAGATGTCGATAGATCGGAGGTCGTCCCGCTCGTCGGCCAGCGCTTCGAGTCGGTCCGCTCCCGTGTCCGTGAGTCGGTACACGACCTCGCGACTGACCGGTTCGACCAGGTCCCGCTCGGCGAGCGCTTCACAGCGTCGTCGCACATCCGCCGGCGGAACCTCGTAGCGTGCCGCGATACACGTCGGGTAGTCGAGACGCTCCTCCGAGAGGTGAACGAGGACGGTCGCATCTAACGGATGCAGTCTGGCGTCGTCTTGTGCCATCGAAACTCCCTGCCGTTCATGTGGACTGTTCACGTATAACACTGACGGTTAGTCGAACCCTGCCCGCGACGGTCGACGAGACGGTCGACGCGGTGTTGCTCGACCCCGAACTCAACGTCCTGGAGATGGACTTCGACTTCACTGACCTCGTCGACACGTTCGTTCGGCCGACCCGACCGGGCTCTGCGTCGCGGGGTCATAGTGATTATTGTCGGTCTGTTCCGGATCGACCGCACGCAATCGTGCGATCGTACCGGTAAATCGCTACAATAATCACTATCAGGCCATCGATTCGAGCGTCCGCTTGACCGGCCGGAGGTCGGGTTTGTCGTCGAGGTCGTCGGCCGCCCACGCGTACCGGACCGTCCAGTCGGTGTCGACGACGAACGTCGCCCGGTTCGAGACGAGGCCGTGGTCGGCGACCCCGTCGGAGAGCACGCCGTACGTGTCACTGACCGTCCCGGTGTCGTCGGACAGCAGTGGGAAGTCGATGTCGTGTTCGCGGGCGAACGCGCGGTGGCTGAACGCGCTGTCGGTCGATATCGCGACGGTCCGGGTGCCCGCCATGAACTCGAACCACTCCAGGTCCCGGATGGCACACACCTGGTCGGTACACGCGGGGTGGAAGTCGAACCGGTAGAACGCTATCACGGCAGGTCCCTGTTCCAGGGCGTCGGCCAGCGCGAACAGCCCTATCTCGTCGCCGTCGGTACCTGGCAGCACGAAATCAGGAGCAGTATCCCCTTCGGAGAGCATTGGTATACCACGCGTTCGCTCGCACTTATATTCCCTCCTCGTCGGCGGGCACGAGGTGGGTCCGTCCCCACTCGGCCATCGCCTCGATCACGTCTTCGAGGTCCTCGCCGCGCTCGGTCAGCGAGTACGCCACGCGGAACGGTTTCTCGCTGACGATCTCGCGGTCGACGAGTTTCGCCTCCTCCAGGTCGTCCAGGCTGTCCGACAGCACCTTGCTGGATATCCCGTCGATCTCGGATTCGAGCGCGTTGAACCCCAGCGGACCCTTCTCCAGCAATCTGTGGACGATCACCGGGTGCCACTTCCGGCCGATCAGCGTCGCCGTCGTCGTCACCGGACACCACTCGTCGCCCGCACACCACACCGCCAGTTCGTCCGTGTCGCTCATACTCCCCGTTGGACGGTCGGCCCGATAAACTTACCTATAGAAATCTGGTTACATATAGTAATCAACAGTCCGACCGAAGCGGTCGAGTAAACTCGCGTCTAGTTTCTCCCCGTTTACAATCGTTTAGGTATGAGGCGGGAAAACTAAGAAACAACCCGCGTCGCCGCCGTTGGTCCCCGCGGCTCGGTGGGTAAGAGGTGATCTATGATGCAACGGTCACAGTTTCTGGCGGTGGTCGCAGTCGCACTGCTCGTGTTCGTCCCCGGCGTGGCGCTGGGCACGGTCGACGACCACGACTCGACGAGTGAGTTCTCGGCTGCCGAGAGCGGTGTCACACAGCAACAGGACAACGTCACCGGCAGTCCGAGTCTGAGCGCGTCGATCGCAAACAACAGAGTCCAGCCCGGCGAGGAGCGCACCCTGCAGGTGACGCTCATAAACGACGGCAACGTCACCGACGGGTCGCTGTCGAACCCGGCACTCGAAGAGCGGGTCACGACAGCACGGGCCCTGACCGCCGAACTGAACGTCTCCGACGTGGAGACCGAACCCCGCATCGACCCGCGGACGCTGGAGGTCGTCGAACCCCGCTCAAGTGAGGTCCCCATTACCGTCGAGACCAACGAGCAGGCGGTCGCGCGGTTGCCCGACGGCGCCAGTGCACCGCTGGCGTTCGACGTGACCGTCGACAGCGACGCCGGCGCCGGCGTCTATCACCTCCCGCTGAACGTCTCGTACAACTACACCTCGGAGGTCGACCCCGAGCGAAGCAGGTACAACACGACGACGAAGAACAAGACGTTCAACCTCACGCTGGTCGTCGAGGAGACCCCGCGGTTCGAGGTCGTCGACGTCGACTCGAACGCCCGCGTCGGCGCGACCGGGACCGTCGAGGTCACCCTCGAGAACACGGGCACCCAGGCCGCACGCAACACGTCGGTCGCGCTGACCTCCGAGAACAGCGACCTCACGTTCGGCGAGGCCACGACCGGGAGTCGCTACGTCGGCGGCGCCTGGGAACCGGGCGAACGCCGCAACGTCTCCTACCGCGTCCGGGCCGCCCGGTCGGCCAGCCAGCAACAGTACGCGTTCACCGCCCAGGCCACCTACGAGAACGAAGAGGGCAACGCGCGACAGTCGCGGGCGCTCTCGCTGGGCGTCACGCCCGACCCCGAACAGACGTTCTCTGTCGTCGAGACCGAAAGTACCGTCGCGGTCGCCAACGAGGGGTCGCTGCTCGTGACGATACGCAACGATGGCCCGATCGACGTCGACGACGCCTCGGTCACGCTCCAGTCGGCCAGCAGCGACATCGTGTTCGGCGAGTCCGCGACCGCCGAGCAGTTCGTCGGCACCTGGGAAACCGGTGAGACGCGCACGGTGGCGGTCAACGCGACGGCCCTGCCCGGCGCGTCCGAACGGGACTACTCGGTCTCCGCGACCGTGAGTTACGAGGACCGCGAGGACGACCCCGAGGAGTCACGGCCCCTCCAGTTCGGGCTCCGTCCGGGACCGGAACCGGAGTTCACCGCGAATGACGTCTCCTCGAACCTCAGAGTCGGCGAGGACGGCACCCTCTCCGGGACGATCACCAACACGGGCGGCAGCGAGGCCGAGAACGTCGTCGTCGTCTTCGAGACCCAGACCGAGACGATAACCCCCCTGGAGTCCGAGTACGCGGTCGGCACGCTCGCCCCGGGCGAGTCCGAAACGTTCGAGTTCGACGTCGAAGTGTCGGGGTCGGCCAAGTCGGGGCCCCGCCAGTTCACCCTCCGCCCGCAGTACCGGGCCGACGACCAGCAGCGCCAGGGCGACAGTTTCGACGTGCGCGAGCAGGTCGAACCCGAGCGTGACGTCTTCGAGCTGTCGGTCGTCGACGCCAGCGTCGAGCAGGGCGCCACCTCGGAAATCGCGGTCGAGGTCACCAACGCTGGCGACGAGACGCTGTCGGACGTCTCGGCGGCGCTGTTCGCCGACGACCCGATCGACGTCGACGACGGCGACGGCTTCATCCAGGAACTCGAACCCGGTGACTCCGAGACTATCGTCTTCGAGATCAGTTCCTCGGGCAGTGCCCTCACCAAACGGTACCCCGTCGAACTGGACTTCCAGTACGACGAACCGGACGGCGACACGAAACTCTCCAGCGGGTACAAGGTCGGCGTCCAGGTCACCGAACCCGAGGACAGCGGCCCGCCCGTCCTCCTGATCGTCGCCCTGGTCGCCCTGCTGGCGGTCGCTGGCGCCGGCGCGTACCTGCGCTTTGGCAGGTGACCGATGGACGCCGACCGTCTCATCGAGCACGTCTCGGCGGCGATCACCGCCCACCCCGGCCGCATCGCCGTCGGCTTTCTCGTGCTGACCGGCGTGTTCGTCCTCGGCCTCGGCAACGTCGAGACCGAATCCGGGAGCGACCAGTTCGTTGAGGACCTGGAGTCGTTCGAGGCGTTCCAGGACATCCAGCGCGAGTTCGGCGCCCCGTTCCCCGGGTCCTCGACGAGCACCCGGCTCCTCCAGCGCGAACGTGACGTCCTCTCGCGGGCGGGACTGTTACGGATGCTCCGGACCCAGGAGCGGTTGCTCGACCACGAGACGCTCCGGGTGACTGGGGCGTCGAGTCCGGCCCGGATCGTCGCCCGCGAACTCGACCCCGGGGCGACCACGATCGAAGCGGAGGTCGACGCCGTCGAACGGGCCACCGAGGCCGAGGTCGACGACGCGGTCAGGCGGGCCGCCGAACGGCCCGGCTTTCGCTCGCAGGTCAGCGACGACTTCGACACACAGACCGCAAGCGCCAGGGCGATGCAGGGCTCTGTCAGTCACAGCCGCGACGTCAGCGACCGCGAGGAGCGCGTCGAGCGCGTCCTCTCGCAGGGGGGCGGTAACGTCGAGACCGTCGGCAGCAACCCGGACACTGTGGGGTCGTCACTGGCGCTGACCCTGCCAGCGGCGTTCGTCCTCATCGTGCTCTTTCTGGTCGTGGCCTACCGGGACCTGGTCGACCTGCTGCTGGGCGTCGTCGCCATCCTGATGACGATCCTCTGGACGTTCGGCTTCCTGGGGCTGGCCGGCATCGCGTTCAATCCCCTGCTGGTGGCGGTACCCCCGCTTTTGATCGCCGTCGGTATCGACTTCGGCATCCACGCCGTCAACCGCTACCGCGAGGAACGCGGTCTCGAGAAGTCGGTCGCCGAGTCGATGCAGGTGACGACGAACCAGTTGCTCGTGGCCTTTTTCATCGTGATGGGGACGACCGTCATCGGCTTCCTCTCGAATCTCGTCAGCGCGCTCGCCCCGATCCAGGACTTCGGGCTGGTCGCCGCCATCGGCATCGTGTTCACGTTTCTCATCTTCGGCGTGTTCCTGCCGGCGGCGAAGGTGAAGATCGACCGGCTGAGCGACCGCTACCCGATCCCGCGGTTCAGCGAGCGCCCGCTGGGTTCGGAGGGGTCGCTGCTGGGCCGCGTACTCAGCGGCGGGGTCGTCGTCGCCGACCGTGCACCGGTGGTGTTCCTGCTGGTCGTCCTCCTGAGTAGCGCCGGCGCGGGCGTCTACGCCACCGGCGTCGGCACCGGGTTCAGCGAGGAGGACTTCCGCCCACCGGAGTACGAGGACGTCCCCGAGTGGCAGAAGAACCTCCCCGAGCCGCTGGCGCCGCCGGAGTACGACTACGTCTCGAAGGTCAACTACATCGACGACCGCTTTTCCGAGAGCGACTCCGTGTTGTTGTTCGTCGAGGCGCGGATGGAACGCGGGAGGTCGCTCCAGCACCTCGACCGGACGGCCAAGAACCCCCCGTCGTCGTTCGAGCGCGACGGCCGCCACGCCGACGGCCAGTCGCTGGTGTCGGTCGTCGAGTCTACCCGGGCACGCGACCCCGAGTTCGACGCCCTCGTCGCGCGCAACGACCAGAACGGTGACGGGATCCCGGACGAGAACCTGGACCAGGTGTACGACGCCCTGGAGAACACGCCCAACAGCGGCGTCGAGGGCGTCCTCGCGAGCGACCGCCGGGCGACGCTGGTCACCTACTCCGTCGACCCCGACGCGACCAACCGGGAGGTGACCGCCGACGCCGAGACGGTCGCCACCGAGAGCCCCCTCGAGGCGACGCCGACCGGCACCGCCGTCATCTTCGAGGACGCCTCACAGCTCATCCTCGACACCGTCATCCAGAGCCTGATCATCACGCTCGTCGGCGCATCGGTGTTCCTGGTGGCCGTCTACGGCATCCTCGAAGGCCGGCCGTCGCTGGGCGTCGCGAACGTCGTCCCCATCGCGACCACGGTCGCGTTCGTCGTCGCGTCGATGCGGTACTTCGGCATCAACTTCAACGCGATAAACGGGGTGATACTCTCGCTGACCATCGGACTGGGTATCGACTACTCGGTCCACGTCACCCACCGCTTCGCCGACGAGTTCGAACGGACCGACGTCGAGACGGCCCTCGAACGGGCTGTCAGGGGCACCGGCGGGGCGCTGGCCGGCAGCATGCTGACGACCGTCTCCGGGATCGGCGTCCTCGTGTTCGCGCTCGACCCCGCTATCGGCGTGTTCGGTCTCCTCACTGCGCTGTCGGTCATCCTCGCCTTTCTCTCGTCAGTGTTCGTGTTGCCGTCGGTGCTCGTCGTCTGGGACCGGGTCGCCAACCACTCCGGCGCCGCGCGGTGGCTCCGCCAGCTCCGGGGCGACGAGGACCGCCTAACCACCGGCGACACACACCCCTCGCCCGCCCCCGACCCCGAGGACTGACCGGACGGATACTCCCGCAACCCTTTATAGTGATTATTGTAGCGATTTACCGGTACGACCGCACGATTGCGTGCGGTCGATCCGGAACAGACCGACAATAATCACTATATTCCCGCCCACGCAACGTCGGGCATGGACCACGTCGTGGTGATCGGCGCGTACGGCAGTGCAGGCGCGGCGGTCGCGGGCGAACTCGCGGACGACCCCGACATCGAACTGACGCTGATAGACGACGGCGACCCCGGCGGCGGACTCTGCATCCTGCGGGGGTGTATGCCCTCGAAAGAGGGGCTGTCGGCAGGCGCCCACCGGTTCCAGGTCCGCCACGACGACCGCCTCGTCGGCGGGGTGCCCGACGTCGACCTCGAACGGGTCGTCGAGCGCAAGGACGACCACACCCTCGGGTGGGCCGCCCACCGCCGCGAGGAGGTCGCGGACCTGGCCGACCGCGAGGACGTCACGCTCGTCCGTGACACCGCCCGCTTCGTCGACGACCACACGGTCGCCGCCGGCGGCCGGGAGTTCGCGGCCGACTACGTCGTCGTCGCCACCGGGTCACGCGTCAACGTCCCCGACACGCCCGGGATCGAGGAGGTCCCGTTCATGACCAGCGAGAACGTCCTCGACGCGACCGCGTTCCCCGACTCGGGGATCGTCATGGGATTCGGCTACGTCGGGACGGAACTGGTCCCCTACCTCTCGGAGGCGGCGGGGATGGACCTGACTGTCATCGAACACGACGCCCGTCCCATCGACGAGGCCGACCCCGAGTTCGGCGACGCCGTGCTGGATCTGTACCGGGAGCAGTTCGACGTGACAGTCCCGACCAACTGTTACGAGAAACGGCTCGAAGCGACCGCCGACGGCGGCGTTCGGCTCCACGTCGAGTTCGACGACGGGGTCACCGACGCCTTCGAGGCCGACCAGCTGTTCTGTTTCACCGGTCGCCGGCCCAACGTCGACCGTCTCGGGTTCGAACACACGTCGGTCACGCCGGGCGAGGGATGGGTCCGGGACACGCTCCAGACGGACGCCGACGAACGGGTGTTCGTCGTCGGCGACGCCAACGGCCGCGAGCCGATCCTCCACGTCGCCAAAGAAGAGGGCAACATCGTCGCCGAGAACATCCGCCGACACGCCCGCGGCGTCGACACCCGACCGTACGAGAACGTCCACCACCACGTCATCTTCACGGGCCTGGGGGTGTACCCGTTCGCCCGCGTCGGCCACAGCGAGGAAAGTGCCCGCGCGGCCGGCCACGATGTCGTCGTCGCGACCAGACAGGCCGGCGACGACGGCGTGTTCAAGACCAAAGACACCCCGGAGGGACTGGCGAAACTGGTCGTCGACCGCACGGACGGCACCGTTCTGGGCTGGCAGGGCCTGCACTACCACGCCGACGTGATGGCAAAGACACTGCAGGTAGTCGTCGAACTCGGCCTGGACGTCCGCGATATTCCGGACCGCGCCTACCACCCGACGACGCCGGAAATACTCGACGGCCTCGTCCGGGCGTGTGCGGACGAACTCGCGGACTGACGCTCGCCGAAGTCGCGACACGCCGGCGCGTCGGCCGCGAAACGCACCGTTCGACACAAAGCTATTTTTCGACCGGGAAGAGATAGGAGGGACGTGCCTGGGGAGTGGAGTTGCGACCACTGTGACCTCTCGACAGTCACGGCGACGCGGCAGGACCTCCTGAAACGGGTCCGGTCGCACCTCCTCCGACAGGGTGGGAGCATCCTGGTCCACGAGTCCCCCGACGGCGGCGACCACGCGGCGTGTGTCAGCCACCTCTCGGCGTACGACTCCGACGAGACCGGGGTGCTGTGTCTGACGAAGACGCCGGCGGCGAAACTCGAGGCGTACCACCGCGAGGTCGGCGAGTGGCCGTTCGATTTTCACGTGCTCACCCCCAGCATGGACGCGTCGCTCCCGGAGGGACACGTCGCCACGGCGGCGGATTTCGCCGGCGGTCCGCTGTCGGTCACGGAGATCGAACCCACCGCGCTGGACTCGGTGGCCCGTGACATCAACGACTCGCTGACCGAACTGGCCGACAGGAACGACCACGTCGCCGTCTGTATCGACACGCTCACCGAACTCGTCACTACCTTCGGCCCGAAACCGATTTTCAAGCTGGTCCACGCGCTCAACGGCCGGTTCCGTGGCGTCGGGGCGTTCGCCCACTGGCACTACGCGCCCGACACGCTGATGGACTCGACCAACCACGTGGTCCGGGAACTGTTCCAGTTGTTGCACGACACTCGCGGCGACGAGGCGACGCTCCAGACACTGTGAGGCCGGCCCAGAACGCTACAGACGTCGAGACAGCGCGCCAGGACGGTTTCATACGGTCGTGCGTAATTCTTTTGATGCCCATGAAACAAACGGCCGTCCCCGTGGTCCGAAACGCCGATACGAACCGACACTGCGGAAATTAGTTACGCACGACCGTATCAGACGTTCCCGAGCGCCTGGTGGCGGTTGTAGAAGGCCGCGTGGTAGGTGAAGTTGACGATGAACCCCAGCGGCCCGATGACCAGTACCCAGATGCCGAGCAGGACGATCGTCACGAGTCCGAAGCCCTGTCCGAGGTCGGACGCCGTGCTCCCCGTCAGGCTCTCGACACCAGCCCCGAGCACGAGCACGATCACGTAGGGTATCCCGACGACCGACCCGACGATCAGGGCCCGGAGCGCCGTGTAGCCGAGCACGCTGAGCGGGGCCCTGGTGACCAGATCGAACGACTTCGAGAACGACGACAGCGCCGTGGCGTCGTCGGCGACGATGGCGATGTCGAAAAACTGTATCACGAATCCGACGAGGGCGAACACAAACATCACAACGAGGAACATGAGAGCGATCATCAGCCCCACTCTGGCGAACGCGCTCGCTCCGCCGCCGGCTTCCGAGATACCTGCGGCCCCGAACCCGACGGTGAAAATGAAGACCAAAAACAGGACGAACGTGACCACGAAACTGACCGTCATGAGGAGGAGAAACGCCCCGAGATACGAGAGAAAGCCGTTCTGGACGCTCGACATGAAGGCGTCGAGGTTCCCGTTCCCGTTGCGACCGGCGTAGGCCATC
The DNA here is from genome assembly GCA_003021305.1 of Halobacteriales archaeon QH_10_67_22. Classification (GTDB taxonomy): domain Archaea; phylum Halobacteriota; class Halobacteria; order Halobacteriales; family Haloarculaceae; genus QS-4-69-31. Next base: position 22,624 of record PXQN01000031.1, read on the forward strand.
CCGAGTAGCCCGGTCACCATCACTGCGGCGAACACCCCCTGTACGACCGGCGCGAGCAACGGTCCGAACAACGGTATCAACCCCAACACGAAGCTCACGACGAGCGTGATCAAGCCTCCGACCACGTTCACTCCGATGCCGACCGGTACGATGAGCGGATTGTGCCGCAGTATCTTGCCCGTATCCCCGATCGCGTCTATTGCTGCACCCATTGTCGCTCGGAAAACTGTTACCGGGTAATAAAGTAACTACTGGTTCGATTTCGCGGCGCAGTTCCGGTCGGTAACGGGACGGCCACGCCACCGCCGGGTCGCGGTCAGTCGTCCGCGATGACGGCGTCGGACTCGTCGACCACGAGTCGGTCCATCGCGTCGACCATCGCCTCGACCGAGGCGCGGGTGATGTCGGAGTCGCTGGCGGTCACCGTCACGGTGTCGTCGCCCCTGGACATCTCCACCTCGACGGTGACGACGGCGTCGGTACCGCCGGTGATGGCATCGACGTGATAGGAGTCCAGGCGCGTGTCGAAGGAGTGACTGAGCGCCGTCTGGACGGCGTTGATGGCGGCGTCGACCGGGCCGGACCCGGTCTCGGCCTCCGTGCGCTCCTCGCCGTCGACCGACAGCGTGACGGTCGCGGTGGGCGTTCCCCCGCCCGCGACGGTCGTCAGGTCGACGACCTCGACGCGGCGGTCGTGGACGCGGCCGGTGACCTCCTCGGCGATAGTCAAGAGATCCGCGTCGGTCACCCGCTTGCCACGGTCCCCGATCTCCTTGATGCGGGTGACGACCTCCGAGAGGTCGTCGTCGTCGACTTCGACGCCGTGTTCGGCCAGCGCGGCCTCGACGCCCGCGCGGCCGGCGTGTTTGCCAAGCGCCAGGCGCCGTTCCCGGCCCACCTTCTCCGGCGGGTAGGGTTCGTACATCGCGTCGTCTTTGAGCGTGCCGTCGGTGTGGATACCCGACTCGTGGGTGAACGTGTTCTCCCCGACGACGGCCTTGTTGGGCGCGAGCGGGATGCCCGTCGTGTTGGCGACGAGTTTAGCCAGGTCGTACACCTCGGTCAACTCGAGTGTCTCGACGCCGTAGCCGTGGTCTAAGGCGATCGCGACCTCCTCGATGGCGACGTTGCCGGCGCGTTCGCCGATGCCGTTGATGGTGCCGTGAACCACGTCGGCACCCGCCGCGACCGACACGAGGGCGTTCATCACCGCCAGCCCCAGGTCGTCGTGGGTGTGGGTGCTCACGGGGCCCAGTTCCGAGAGCCGCGAGACGGCCGCGAGTGCGCCGTCGGGCGTGGCGTGACCGACCGTGTCGGCCCAGCAGATCCGGTCGGCACCGGCCTCGAGCGCCCCGTCGAGCAGTTCGACCAGGTAGTCCAGGTCCGCACGGGAGCCGTCCTCGCCGATGACCTCGACCCAGAGGCCGTGGTCTGTGGCGTACTCGACCAGTTCCTGGGTGTCGGCGACGTTCTCCGCGCGGGAGGTGCCGACCTTCTCGGTGACGTGGCGGTCGCTGGCGGGGACGACGAGGTTGATCCCGTCGACGCCACAGTCCAGCGCGAGGTCGATGTCGCGCTGGATGCCACGACAGAAGCTCGTCACCGTCGCGTCCAGGTCGAGGTCGGCAACCCGCGAGATGGTCTCGCGCTCGCCGGGCCCGGTGCAGGCGCTGCCGGCCTCGACGTAGGCGACGTTCGCGCGGTCGAGCGCACGGGCGATGCGTGCCTTCTCGTCGGGCGTGAGCGACACACCTGGGGCTTGCTCGCCGTCACGCAGCGTCGTGTCGAGAAACTGTACGTCGGCGTCTTCGAGACGAGTCGTCGCGGGGTGGTCGCCGAACAGGCTTCGCCCGCTGTACTCGCCGGAACCGTCACTCATGACGGAGAATTTCGCGGCCAGCCGCCTGGTGGCGACTTCCTCTATCCTCCGTGTCGGCGTCGTTGTCCGACATTGTAGCCGTCCCTGGGACAGCCACCGGCTTGAAACTGTTGGATCGCTGCGCCGGCCAGTCAGGGCCGCTGGCGGCCGCTCAGAGACTGGGGTGCCGCCTGGGGCCGGCGCTCCCCTGTCCGCGCCCTGACCGCCCGCGCCCCGTCCGCTCGCCGCTCGCTCGCCCGCCGGCCGCGTGGTCGCGCGTCTCCCGGTTCCGGCGGCGCCCGGACCCACGCCCGTCGCTCCGTCGTCGATGCCGGCGGCGACTCCGCCAGTCGCGGACGACCCCGCCGGCCAGGGACTGCTCGAACGTGACGCGGTCGCCGGGTTCGACGTCGTCGGCCGCCCCGGCGGGCAGTTCGACGACGGTGTCGGCCGGCGCGGCGGCGGTGTCCCGCCACGGCCGGAGCCGACGGACCTGGACGACTTCGCCGTCGTCGAGCCAGACGACGTCCAGCGGGACCCGGACGAACAGCATGTGGATCGACCGGCGCCGTGCAAGCGTCGCCAGTCCCGAGAATGGATGTGGCAATCGACCTGCGACCCGTTCGACGAGGCTCCGGTCGAACCGGAAGACGAGGGCGTACCCCTCCGGAAGGGACTCGCGGAACATGAGCCCGCGCGTCTTGCCCGCCAGCGAGTCGGCCGTCTCCACGTCGGTCGCCAGCACCGCCCGGCGGCCGTCGGCCGACTCGTGGACCAGATACACAGTCGTGGCTCCGTGCCGCGGGGCAAAACAGTTGCGTCCCGCGTATCACTGCGTCACGCGGGACAGTTTCAAGCGGGTCCGGTTCCAGCGACCGGTATGGAGAAGACCCCCTCGGGCACGTCGGTCGGGGTCGACGACCCCTACGCCCACGTCGACCGGTGTGACCACTGCACCGACGAGGGCCGCTGTCGGTTCGCCGTCGAGCAGGGCGACCGCGACCCCGAGTTCGCCGACGCTCGCAGTCGCGACGACTTCCGCTGTCCGGTCGTCGGCTCGCTCGACGAGGAGGGGCTGACCGGCCCCTGGGAGTGGGTCGACTGCCCGCACTTCCGGGCGACGGCGGGCGACCGCGAGTGTGCCCGCTGTGGGCTGGGGGAACGCCGCCTCGCACACGACGACGAACGCCCGCTGCTGGAGGAACACCACCTCTCGTACGCCGATTCGAGCGAGGACCCGGGCCACGAGGTCACCGTCTCCCTCTGCCGGTGGTGTCACGCGACGGTCCACGACTCCTGGGGGCGGATCGACGACGACGTCAACCCCGACCCCGAGGCCGTCGCCGAGCGCGAGGCACGCCGCGCGCGCGAGCAGGCCGAACTGGGGTTCGAGTCGGCCGCCGAACGGCGCGACCGCGACGAGTAGGTCCGGCCGCTCGACCACCGGGTATGTCCAGCGAGCGGCCCGGTTTGGGACGTGCGGTCAAGACGGTGAAGCCGCGGGGCTTGTCCCCGCGGTACTTCACACCAGCGAGCGGGTCGCGACCAGCCCGAGACAGAACACGGTCGGTGCGGCGAGCAGCGCACGACCGGCCCGGTAGCCGACGAGCGACCGGTCGAGTCCCCGTTCCAGTCCCGTGGCCAGCGCCGTCAGCACGGCTGCGAGAACGAGCACGTACGCCCCGACTGCGAGCCCGAGGACCGACGGGGGAGCGCCCCCCGACAGCGGGCCCTCGGCCTGCATCTGTTCGGCGAGCGAGACGGTCGCGCCGCCGACGAGCGGGCCGAACACGGTCGCGGTGTTCGAGAGCGTCGATGTCACCTGCTGGAGCTGGCGGCGGACCTCCCGTTCGACGCTCTGGAGGTCCTCCAGGTGGTCGGCCATCGCGACGACAGCCGGACCGGCCGGTTTCCCCTCGGCCGCCGCCAGCGCCAGCAGCTCGGCCGTTCCCAGTGCGCGCTCGCTCGGAACCGTCCGGAGAGCGCCGTACTCGCCGACGAGCGATTCCCGAACTCCGACTTCCAGCTGGCGCTGCGTGCGCGTCGCCTCGGCGAGTACGTCGGCAGTCGCCGTCTCCAGCGTCTCGGCGGCGACGTCCATCGCCGTCTCGACGGCGCGGCCCCGACTCACCTCGCGCCCGACCAGCGAGAGGGCGTCGGGCAACCCCGCCTCGACCGCCCGGACCTCCGCACGGACGCCGGTCATCGGCCGGTACCGGACGGCGAGTCCGGCACCGACGGCCACGCTCGGGCCGACCAGCCACGGCGTCCACGCGGCGACGACCCGCCCGGCAGCGACCCACGCGACCGTCCCCGTGACGGCCGCCGCGAGCACGGACCGCCAGTGGCCGTCGGGGACGGCCGGGTGAGAGCGGGGGATCTGGACCGGCGGGAACGCGACCGGTCGGCGGACCAGGAGCCAGGCACTGGCGGCGAGCAATCCGACGGGGAGGACGACGTCGTACCCGACCAGCAGGACCGACAGCGGCACCTCCAGTCCGATAGTGCTCGCGGCGGGCACCATCGCGACCAGCGCCAGCGGGAGCAACACCCCGAACGCGTACAGCGCCGTCGCGGGCCCGCGGACCGACGCCGCGAACTCCGCCATCGTCTCACGGGTCCCTTCGAGGGTCACGGTGAGCGCCGTATCGAGCGCACGCTCGCGCTCCTCGGGGCGTGCACTGCCGGCCGACTCGACCAGCGACATCGCGCGCCGGAGCGCGGGGAACCACTCGGCCCACTCCTCGGCGAACGAGGCGAGTCCGGACCGCCCGGTGCCGCGTGCGCGGTCGGCGTGTACCCGGAGGCTCTCGGCGAGCCGACCGCGGCCGGTCTCGGCCGCAAAGGCCGCCACAGTCTCCGTATTCGGCGTGAGTCGCATCCGCAAGACCGCACGACTCACCAGTTCCGGCGCCCCCCCGAGCGCTCTGGTCCGGCGAGCCGTCGCCACCGCCCGGGGAGTCGCGCGTCCACCCACGGCGACGCCAGCGCCCGCGGCGAGTGCCAGTCCGAGACCGACGGCCCCGAACCCGAGTAGCGTCGCCGGGACGGCGACGGCCAGTGCCGCCAGCAGACCGCCACCGTCGGCCCCGCGCTGGACCGTCGCCGCGTCGAGTTCCCAGCCCAGAAACGACAGGGCGCGGTCCAGTTCGGGGTCGCTACCGGGGTCCCAGGGGACGAGTCGTGCAAGTGCCCGTATGCCCCGCACCGCTCCGGTCCTGTCGGCTGTCATCGTTCCCCGGAGCGGACGCCCCGGGCCGTGGTCTCCTCGTGAGCGCTGTCAGCGTCGGCGAGTCGCTCCGCGCGGGCCCGGTCGACGGCCGCGGGGTCGGTCCGACCGGCCTCGACTAATCCGGTCAACCACGCTGCCCTGTCGGTCAGGCGACTCCGGACGTCCGCGTAGGACTCCCCCGGGTCGGCCAGCGTGTCGAGGAGGCGACTGTTGGCCCGGTCCAGACGTCCCGTCGATGTCAGCCCCTCGCCGGTGCGTTCGTACAGCGACGCGAACTGTACCGCGTCGTCCGGACTGTGGATCTCCTCGATGGCACGGACCCGGCGGCTCGGACCGTCGGGTCTGTCGACCGCTTCCAGCGAGACGAGCAGGTCGGTGACGCCGAACGACGATTCGGGGACGTCGAGGTCGGAGACGACCCGTTCGCGGACGTCCTGGCCACCGTCACCGTGGACCGTCCCGAGGACCGCCCCGTCGTTCGCGCCGACGCGCATCGCCTCGTACAGTGACGTGGCCTCCTCGCCGCGGATCTCCCCGACGACGAGCGCGCCGTCGCCCAGGCGGAGCGCCGTTCGGAGCGCCTCGGTCGGCGACGGGCCGGTGTCGTCGAGCGCGCTCCGAAGTCCCTGGACGTCCCGACCCTCGGTTTGCAGCGCCTCGACGGGGAGTTCGGGCGTGTCCTCGATGACGACCGTCCGCGTCCACGGCGGGATCTCCCACAGACACGCCCCGAGCAGCGTCGTCTTGCCCGCGCCCCGCGACCCGGCGATCAGCCCGGCAGCGCCTCGCTCGACGGCGACCGACAGCAGCGCGGCCGCCTCGGCAGTGAGCGTCCCGTTCGCGACCAGTGCGGGCAGCGTCCAGGGCTGTCGGTCGCCAGCGCGGAACGCGAAGGCAACACCGTCGCTCACCGGGTTCGTGACACCGGCCACGCGGATCCGGCGCTCGCCGGTCGCGACGGCGGCGTCCAGCGTCGGGTCCGCACCCGAGAAGGCGCGGCCGCTCTCACGGCGAAAGCGCGAGGCCAGCGCCTCCGCTCCGGCGTCGGTCAGTCTGACGTTCGTCCGCATCGCCTCGCCGTCGACGCGAACCCACAGCGTGTTCTCGTCGACCGGTGCGGTGGCGAACACGTCCGAGACGTGCGGGTCGGCGAACAGGTCTTCGACGACCCCGTAGCCGCGGGTGTGTTTGCGCAGCGTCGCACGCAGGTCGGCTACGGGGTCGTCCTCGTTGGCGACGGCCCTGACCGCGCGTCCGGGCGCGCGCTCGCCACCGTCGACCGCACCGTCGGCCAGTCGCTCGTACGCCGCGGTGAGTGTCGCGAGCGCCGGTTTGTCCAAGCCGTGCGCGACCGGTTCGACGTGGTAGGTCCGGACACCGTCGGTCGGCCGTTCGTAGACGCGAACGCTCGCGCCCGAATCGAGCGTCCGTTTCGACGCCAGTCGGGCCGCTGGCGGCGGACGAGCGGCGACCCGCCAGCGACTGATCGCCGGTCCGACGAACGGTCTGAGCGCCTCGCGGTAGCCGTCGACGCGCGCCGCCAGTTCCGCGAGGCCGGTCTCCGCGGCGAGTCGACGGACTGGCCCGGCACGGCCGCTTGCCTCGTGGGCGGCGCCCAGCGGGTCTCCCAGCGCGCGGTCGGCGAGGCGGTCGTCGTGAAACCGCGCCGCGTCGGCGAACCGACCGGCCGCGACCAGCAGGGCTGCCGCGTCGTCCTCGTAGGCGCGCTCGGTTCCGACCGTCCCCGTTACGACCGTCTCGACGTCCCTGGCCGTCAGCGCCTCGACGACCGTCGCTCGACAGGCCGCCTCCTCGGCCAGCCGACCCCCGGACGGACAGTCCGTCGCGTCGACCGCCAGGCGGTCACCCTCGACGGAGGGGTCACACCGGCAGTCGGAGTTCGCCTCCCCGGCGTCGAACAGGCGATCGAACAGCTCGTACATGCCTCCCGGTGGTCCCGTTCCAGTACTTGAACCTTCGGCGGGGAGACGCGGCGTCGGCGTTACTGCCGGGAGACGGTGACCACGCGACGACCGCCCCGGTCGAGCAATGTGAGGACGAGTCGCTGGCGACCCCCCTCGTGAAGTCTGAACCGGCCGCCGTCGACCGACCGCATTCGGAGGCCGTCGACCTGTGTGACGTGGCGCTCTCCCCCTGCGACGCGCCAGGTGATCCGCGTGGCCCCGGCTCCGGGCTCCCCGTCTGACCGGGTGCCGTTCCGGGGGGGTCCGACGGTGAACGCGATGAGCGGCGTGCTCGCGAACCCGTTCGACGGGAACTCCAGGGTGAGGATCCGTCTGGCGGCCCGCTCGCGGGTCGCAAGGGCGTCGTTGCTGGCCGCGAGCGTGCGGCCGGCCTCGACGAGACGGGTGACTTCGCCCCGGCTCTCGGACTCGGCGCGGTCGAGCGCGGCGACGTCGACGGCCGGGAGGACCACCCCTGCGACGGCGACGGTCAGCGCCACCGTGAACAGGACCCGCACTGTCAGAGCGCGTCGCGGACGCGCTCGATGAACTGTTCCGTTTCGCTCTCCTCGTCGTCCGTGGCCCCGCCGGCGTCCCCGCCCGAACGGTCCCCGTCACCGGCGCGACCGGTGGCCGACGGTCCCGGCTGCCTGTCGCAGTCCTCGTGGTGACACTGGCCGCCCGTGGCCGAGCGTGCCCGGTCGTCGCCCCCCACGAAGTCGAATCCCGATGGTTCGTCCCGGTCGGCGTCCGCCCCCGACGGTCGATGCTCGGTCCCACCATTTCCGTTCGTAGCGTCGGGACGGCCCGCTCCGGCCCTAGAGGCTTCGCCCGCCGAGGGCGACTGGGGAGGCTGGGCAGTCTGTGGGGTCTGGGCAGTCTGGGGTGTCGACGGTCGTCGGTCGCTCCCGTTCCCGGTCGGACCATCGACGGCGGCTTCGAGCGCCTCGGCTTTCGCCAGGGCGGCACTGGCGCGGCGTTCGACGTCGCGGTTGACCGCACGGACGTTGCCGGCGTACCCGCGGACGGCCTCGACGGCCGCCTCGAGTTCTTCGACAGTCGCTTCCAGGTCGGCCACCCGCTGTTCGAGGCGTTGCACGTCGTCGGCGAGCGCGGCGGCGTCGCGGATCTCGGTGAGGTCGGCCTCGCCGTCGGTCAGTGCGCGCTCGACCGCGTCGAGTCGTTCCGAGAGGTCGCTCGTGGACATGTGTGGCGGTGGTCCCGACATCACACTTGAACGTTCGGACCAGCCCAACGTTGAAACCCCGCTGTCCCGACCGTACACGTATGAAAGTCGTCCTGATCGGTGTTGGCCAGGCTGGCGGGAAGGTCACACAGCGCCTGGCAGAGTTCGACTTCAATCGTGATTTCGACGCCGTACAGGGTGCTGTCGCCGTCAACACGGCCCGCGCGGACCTCCAGCAGCTCGACATCGACACGGCGTTGATCGGCCAGGACCGGGTGAAAGGCCACGGTGTCGGCGGCGACAACGAACTCGGCGCCGAGATCATGCAGGACGAGGCGACGGAAGTCCTGGACAGCCTGGAGAACCACCTCACGAGCGAGGCGGAAGCAGTCGTCATCGTCGCCGGCCTCGGCGGCGGGACCGGCAGCGGCGGTGCCCCGGCGCTGGCCCGCGAGATGAAACGTATCTACGACATCCCGGTGTACGTACTGGGGATCCTCCCCGGCCGCGACGAGGGCGCGATCTACCAGGCAAACGCCGGGCGGTCGCTCAAGACCGTCGCCCGCGAGGCCGACTCGCTGTTGCTCATCGACAACGACGCCTGGCGCAGCGCGGGCGAGAGCGTCGAGGAGGGGTTCGAGGAGATAAACGAGCACATCGCCCAGCGGCTCGGCCTCCTGTTCGCGTCCGGCGAGGTCAGCGCCGTCGACCAGGTCGCCGAGAGCGTCGTCGACTCCTCGGAGGTGATCAACACGCTCCGCCCGGGCGGGATGGCCGTCGTCGGCTACGCCAGCGCCGAGGCCGACGAGGAGGCCGGCGAGAACGTCAACCTGATCACGAGCACGACCCGCAACGCCCTCCTGACTGGGACGAGCGTCCCACAGGTCGTCCAGGCCCGGACCGGACTGCTCGTCGTCGCGGGCGACCCCGAGCGCATCTCTCGCAAGGGCGTCGAGCGTGCACGCAGCTGGCTCGAAGACGAGACGGGGAGTATGGAGGTCCGCGGCGGCGACTTCCCGGTCGAGTCCGACCGGATCGCGGCGCTGGTCCTGCTGGGCGGGGTCGAACGGTCCAACCGGATCAACGAGTTCCTCGAGCGGGCCCGCGAAGCCCAGACGTCGACCGAGGAGTCGGGGCCCGACCGTACCGACGCCTTCCAGAACGACGACCTCGAGGACCTGTTCTGACCCGCTCTCCCTAGGATGCGGGACTGATCGTCGGTTCGACGTCGACGGAGCGATGCTCGCGGGCGCGTCGGTAGCCGGGCGACCGGGGACGGGACCGGCGGTCTCGGATCCGGTTTCGCCGACCGCACCGAGGACATCCTGCGTCGCGTCGGGGCGGGTCCACAGGATGGGGCCCGTCGGGGGATGTCGGAGAGTGACGAAGCGAAAGCACTAATCACAGTCGCGGTAAATCCGCGTGTATGGCCGACGACGAGGAAGACGAGGGACCGGTGGTCGAACTCGGCGATTGCGACCCGGTCAAGGGTGCGCCGCTCGCGCGGGTCGCGTCCCGCCTGACCTGGGGCGAGAAACACAGCGTGATCGTCGACCGCGAGGGTGACACGACCGTCCGGACGCCCGACGGTCCTCGGGAACTCGCCGACGTGATGGACGATGTCGACGTCCCCTACTTCGAGAGTCGACAGGAGTTCACCGACGCCGTCCGCGAGGTCGTCGGCACCGGTCCTGTCCCGACCGCCGAGGAGTAACCACGCCGATTTTCCCGGTCGGTTTCGTAGCGCGAGTATGACGCTCCCGATAGACCCGGAAGCCGTCGCTGCGGGCGACCGCGGCGCGAAGCGCGCGACGCTGGAGACCGACCACGAGACGGCCGTCGAGCGGGTTCGCTCGGCGTTCGCGGCGGCCGGCTTTGGCTTCCCCGCCGAATTTTCGCCGTCGGAACTGCTCAACGAGAAAGTCGACGCGGACCGGGACCCCTACTCCTTCCTGGGAGCCTGCAACCCGGCGATGGCCGACCGGGCGCTGGACGCTTCGGACAACCGGATCGGCGGGCTCTTTCCCTGTGGTGTCGTCGTCTGGCAGGCCGAACCTGGCGTCCAGGAGGTCTACCACGTCTCGATCATGAAGATCGCACGCCTGGTCGGGATGGCACCCGACGACGACGAGTGGGCCGACATCGTCGCCGAGACGGGCGAGATGGTCGAGGAGGCCTGGGCCAACCTCGACGCCTGACGAGCCCCCGACCGGCGCGAGGACGAGCGCTCACTCGGTCGGTCGGTCGTCGGTGGCCGGGTCGTCCACTTGCGGTTCGCTCCCGGACTGTGGCCCGCCGGCGGCCTCGTCGCCGGCAGGGGGCTCGCTGGCGGATCCGTGCTCGCCGCCGGACGGTGACTCGCCGGACGGAGATTCGCCCCCGGACGAGTCGGCCGACTCGGCCCGGAGGTCGGCGACTTCGCGTTCGAGTTCCGCGATCCGCTCGTCGACGTCGTCGCTTCCGTCGTCCGCGTCGTCGCTGTCGGCACGGAGATACATCGCGCCGACGACGACGATGAGCAACACGGGGATGCCGAACAGCAGGAGGACGACGAGCAGGATGACGATCAGTTCCGGACCGCCGGGTATCTGGAGGAGCATGGACGACCTACGAGAGCGGCGGAGAAAACGGTTGGTGTCGCCCCCGAGGGTTCAAAAATCGGTGAGAGAGGTCTGCAGACCGGCGACGAGCGTCGACTTGCGCCGCAACTGGGTCAGCGAGACCGGGAGGTGGTCGACGAGTTCTCCGACCGCCCCGTGGAAGGTTTCGGCCTCGCCGTGGCTCCCCTCGAAGGCGTGGCGGACGCCCTCGCGGACCTGCCAGACGCCGACGGGCGCCCAGTAGTCGTCGGTCACCTCCCGGAGGACGAGACACTTGGCCTGGCGCTCGCGCTCGGCGAGGTGTTCGAGCACACCCAGTCGCGACGCGTAGTAGGCGCCGGCAGTCTCGTCGACGTAGCCCGTCCGGCCCTCGGCCCCCTCGTGGGCGCTGGCGAGGTAGTACTCGGCGGTCGCGGGGTTCCAGACGCTCTCGGGGGCTTTCATCTCGACGAGTTCGAACTCCCAGTCGCCCGGCGCGAGCACGACCCAGTAGCGGTTGCCCATGAACTCGTTGGTCCAGACCTCGACACGGCCGACGGTGTCGGTGTGGTCGAGGGTGCCCCGGAGGTACTGGCCGACGGTGTCGTCGACGGCGGTGATAGACCACCGCGTCAGGACGAGGCGGCGGTTCTCGCCCCGGCCGAGCGCGCCCGCAGAGAGTATCGTGTTGATGTCGTAGACGTCGAACCCGCGCCGGTAGAGGTAGGTCATCGCCCCCTCGGCGCGCCAGTCGTCGTCCTCCAGGGTCTTCTCGACCGGCCTCGGGACGTGGGGGTTTTCCGCGAGGTCGGCGTGGCTGGCGCGGGCCCGCGGCCCGGTCGGCGTCGTCACGTCGTCCAGTCCCAGATCCAGGTCGGGCGTGTCTTCGAGGCCGACCTCCACGTCGACGGGGTGGTCGGCGATGGCCACCTCGCGCTGGGTGCCGACGAACCCGTCCCAGGTGTCGTGGACGTCGACCATCGCCGACTGCGTCGAGTTCAACAGTCCGGACCGGCGCTGGAGCACGTCGTCGACGCCCAGACCCTGCCGGTACCACTCGCCGCTGGTCGCGTAGTCGCCAGCGTCGACGCTCCGGTCCATCGGCGAGAGCACGCCCGTCGAGACGTCCGGGTAGCCCGTTCGGCCGACGAACACCTCCGGCGCAGTCGACCCGAAGAGCGCGTCGCCCTGGAGCGCCTCCTCGAACTGGTCTTCGACGCCCTCGAGGTACTGCTTGACTTCGTAGGACTTCTCGGCGGCGAGACGGCGACGCCGGTGCTCGTCGTCGCGCTCGACCGTCTCGATGAACTCCTCCAGTCCCATGCCTGTACCCGGACTACCGGTCCCAGCGGCTTGAATGAGTCGGTGCCACGGGGCGGTTCCCCGCGGCGAGCGTCGCGCTCCCCGGGCGTCCGCTCACCCGGGCCGTGCCTCGATGGCGGTGACGACGCCCAGCAGGGTGCTCGTACTCTCCTCGATCCGGAGGGGACTATCGCCGACGACAGCCAGCGGTTCCTGGGTGAGCCGGCAGGCGTGGTTCTCGAAGTGGGTCTCGGCCCGCCAGTCCTGGAGACGCCCGACGAGGCTGACGTCGCTCCGGCCGTGTTCGAGCAGGAGGACCCGTCCGTCGGGCGCACAGACGCGGTTCATCTCGGCCAGTGCCGCCTGCGGGTCGGGGAAGGTACACGTCGACAGTGACGAGACGACCGTGTCGAAGCTGTCGTCCGGGAAATCGAGCGCCTGGGCGTCCATCTCCTGGAGGGCGTGCTCGCGGCCGGTCCCGTCGAGTCGCTCGCGGGCCTGGGCGAGCATCTCCGGGCTGATGTCGATCCCGACGTACTCTGTCGACTCGGGGAGATACCGGGCGTTCAGGCCGGTGCCACAGGCGACGTCGAGGACCCGGCCCTCGGCCCTCCCGAACAGGCGACGCCGGTACCGGCCGGTGAACAATCTGTTGAGAGCGTCCAGCCGGGCGAACCGCTCGGCCTGGTCGGCGTAGACGCCCCGGATGTCCTCTAGGGTCGCTGACCGCCGCGTCGGGTCCGACGCCGCCTGCGTGTAGTGGGGCCCGTCGGTCGAGGAGTCGTCAGCGGTGTGGTCTGGCATCGTGGATGGGGTCTCCGTCATCGTACACTGTGCTTGGGCCGAACTGTCGATGACGGTTGTGCCACGTATGTTCGGGGCGTTTTTACGTCACTCGACGGCGCGGCCGTGATACGGTCGTGCGTAATTCTTTTTGTGCCCACCCAACAGACGACTGTCCCCGTGGTCCGAAACGCCGATCCGAACCAACACTGCAGAAATTAGTTACGCACGACCGTATCAAACGGTTCGGGGCTTTCACGCTGTTTGGCACTGAACTCACACCGGTAGTCGCGTCAGTGAACTACCCCTGCCTACTCAGCCGTCTGCGACGGCTTCCTTGAGGCAGGGGCTTCCTGGTTCAACGACGCGCTTTGCAGGAACAACCGCAGTTCCCG
>PXQN01000032.1:0-12898 GCA_003021305.1 Halobacteriales archaeon QH_10_67_22
CGGTGTTACCGCCGGTGCCGGCGTGTGGGTTACTGTGTGAAACGTACCCGTATTGTCGGGAAACGGTACCGCTTCGACTGCAGATCGGGGCTGGACAGGCAGTGTCGGAACCGCTGGTAGCCGTAGAATCAGTCGGCGACGGCTTCGTCTGACCCGGCGACCGCGGTGGGGTCCTGGATCCACAGGTCGCCGAACAGGTCGTCCTGCTGGAGTCGGACCTGGCCGCGGTGGGAGAGAAAGAGCAGGCCGAGGAAGGTCTCGACGCGGGAGCCGCCGGCGGTCTCGACCTCGCGGTACAGCACCTCCTCGCGGCCTTTCTCGTACTGGTCGCGGACGGCCGCGTGCACGTCGTCGATCACCTCGTCGATGTTCTCGGTGTGGACGCGCTCGGTCACGTCCGCCGCCGTGGGTTCGTCGTCCATCCGCACGTCGTCGCCGCGCCGGTAGTCCAGCTGCTGGGTCCCCCGCTGGAACCCCTCGGGGGAGTCGCTGGTGTCGTACTCGCGGGACTCCTTCCACCAGTTGTCCCGTTCGGCCTCTCGCAGGTCGCGCACGAGTTCGTCCAGCGTCTGTGGCATCCCGCGGGCGCGCTTGCGCTCCAGTCGACGGTCCATCTCCGCTTCGAGGGCCGCGAACGGGTCGGGCCCGTCCTCGACGGGGGGGCCGCCCGTCATCTCCGCCTCCCAGGGTTCCTCGTGGGGTTCGTCGTCCTCGTCGTCGCCCAACATCGCGTCGCCTTTCATCCGCAGGAGGACGCTCGCGTAGAACAGCGCCCGCCCGGACGTGCGCAGGTCGCCCTCGTCTAACCTGTCGAGGAACTTGTCCGTCACCGCGACGATGTCGATGTCCCACGGGTCGATCTCGCCGTCCTCGGCGAGCCCGACCAGCACCTCGACCGGCTCGACTGTCGTCTCCTCGGTGTCGTCGGTCGCTTCGTCGGCGTCTGCTGGCTCGTCCGTCCCCGCCGGCTCCGCGGTGTCACCGTCGGCGCCCCCCAGCAGGTCCGTCCCGCCGTCGGGGAGTTCGTCCGGAGGCGCTCCCTCCGGTCGCGCCTCGCGGTCAGTCATCGGCTGGCACCCCCTCGCCGCTGAGGTCGATTCCGGTGACGGCGCTGACGTTGTCGTCCTGCATGGTGACGCCGATGGCCCGCTCGGACCGTTCGAGCATCGCCGAGCGGTGGGAGACGACGACGAACTGTGCCTCCTCGGAGAGCTCGTCGACCAGTTCGCCCACGAGGTCGGCGTTGGCCGCGTCGAGGAACGCGTCGACCTCGTCCAGCGCGTAGAACGGCGCCGGGTTGTGCCGCTGGATGGCGAAGATGAACGCCAGCGCCGTCAGTGACTTCTCGCCGCCGCTCATCGCCTCCAGGCGCTGGACCGGCTTGTCGCCCGGCTCGGCTTTCATCGTCAGGCCGCCGTCGAACGGGTCCTCGGCGTCTTCGAGGTGCAGCTGGCCGGTCCCCTTCGAGAGCCGTTCGAAGATGTCCTGGAAGTGCTCGTCGATGGCGTTGTATGCCTCCATGAACGTCGCTTTCTTGTTGGCCTCGTAGCGGTCGATCCGCTCGCGGATCCCGTCGGCCTCCTCGACCAGCGTCGCCTTCTTGTCCTCCAGTTCGTCCAGGTCGTCTTGGACGCGGTCGTACTCCTCGATGGCGAGCATGTTGACGGGTTCGAGTTCCTCCATGGCGGCTTCGAGCCGGCCGATCTCGGACTCGAGCTCGTGGTGGTCGGGGATCTCATCGGGGTCGTACTCCCCGACCGCCGCCTCCAGTTCGTCTATCTCCCAGGTCAGCCGCTCGCGCTCCTCGCGGGTCTCGTCGAGGTCGCTCTCGACCGCGCCGACGGCCTCTTTCTGCTCGTCGCGGGCGGCCCGTGCTTCCTTCAGTTCGTCCTTGCGGTCCTCGCGGTCGTCTTTGAGCTCTGCGAGTTCGTCCTCGAGTTCGGCGACGGCCTCGCGCTTCTCCTCGAGGGTCGCCTCTCTGTCCTCGATGTCGGCTTCCAGCTCCTCGATCCGTCCTTTCTGGTCGGCCTTGCGGTTCTGGGCCGCCTCGATGGTCTCGTGGAGGTCGTCGATGGCGTCTTCGGCGTACTCCTTTTCGAGCTGGAGTTCGTTCAGTTCGGCGTCGATGTCGTCGACCTCGTCTTCCAGGTCGTCGATCTCGGCGCGGATCTCGTCGGCCTCGCTGGTCAGTTCGGGCAGCTGTGAGTCCTCGACCTCGCTCTCCAAGTCGTCGATCTCGTCGGTCAGTTCCTCGATCGCGGCGGTCTTGTCCTCGATCGCGGCCTCGGTTTCGTCCATCTCCGCGGAGACGGCGTCGCGTTCGTCCTCGATCTCCGCAATGTGCTCCTCCAGGTCCTCGATCTCGTCGCGGACCTCCGCGCGTTCGGCCTCGCGGCGCTCGATGTCGGTTTCGATGTCGCGCACCTGGTCGGTGGCGTCGGCCTGTCTGTCGCGGGCGTCGTCCAGGCGGTCCTCGACGTCGCGCAGGTCCGAGCGCACCGACTGGCGCTCGTCTTCGAGGTCGTTGATCGCCGCGGCGAGCCGTTCGAGCGCGCCCCCGCTGCCCGAGAAGGAGTAGCGCGTCCCCTTCGAGGACCCGCCGGTCATCGCGCCGGACTTCTCGACGAGGTCGCCCTCCAGCGTGACCATGCGGAACTGGCCCATGAACTCCCGGGCAGTGTCCATGTCCGCCACGACGAGCGTGTCCCCGAGCACGTAGGAGAACACGCCCGCGTACGCCTCGTCGAACTCGACGAGGTTGTAGGCGAAGTCGACCACGCCGCCGTGGTCGGGCGCCGAGGGCAGCGAGCGCTGTTGCATCTCAGTGATCGGCAGGAAGGTCGCACGGCCGGCGCCCCGTGACTTAAGGAAGTCGATGCAGCGCTGGCCGACGCCGTCGTCGTCGACGACGACGTTCGCCAGGCGGCCGCCGGCGGCGGTCTCGCAGGCCACCGCGTAGTCGGGGTCGACGCTGCCCAGCTGGCCGACCGCGCCGTGGACGCCGTCTACATCGGCCCCTAACACTGTGGTCACCGCCCGCCCGAACGAGGAGTCGCCGTCCTGGCCGGCCCTGGCCTCGAGTTCGGCGTACTCCTGTTGTTTGGCCGTGAGTTCGTCCTCGACATCGTCCAAGTCCTCTTGGAGGGCCTGCCGCTCGCGCTTGAGGTCCTCGACGACCTCGGTGATCGTCGCCTCGTTTTCCTTCGCTTTTTCGAGTTCGGCCTCCAGGTCCTCGATCTCGGCCTCGATGTCCGGAACCCGCGCTTCCAGTTCCTCGATCTCGCGTTCGGCCTCGCGCTGTTCGTTCGAGCGCCGTCTGGCCTCGTCGAGCAGGCGGTCCTGCTCGCGCTGGAGGTCGTTTTTCTCCGCTTTGTGTTCCTCGCGTGCGGCCCGCAACTGTTCGAGTTCGGCCTTGACCTCCTCGAACTCCGCACCGACCTCCTCGATGCGCGCCTCGACGTCGGCCAGGTCGCTCTCCAGGTCCCCGCGCTCGGCCGCGAGCGAGGACTTGGCGACTTTCTTCTCGCGGATGTCGTCCTCGAGTTCGTCGATCCGCTCCTGTTTGCGGTCGATGGTGACGAAGGCCTCGCGGCGCTCGTTCTCGGCGTCCTCGACGTTCGCCTCTGCGTCCTCGACCTGGTCTTCCAGCCGCGAGATGTCGCCTTTGATCTCCTCCATCTCGCGTTTGATGGCGAGCTGTTCGTCCTCGCCCTTGCGTTCGATCTCTGTGTTCAGTTCGTCGAGCTCGTCTTCCAGGCGAACGACCGCGCCTTCGCGTTCGTCGAGTTCGGCCTGGAGGTCTGCCAGTTCGGCCTCCAGGTCCTCGATGTCGGCCTCCACTGCGGCGAGTTCCTCGCGTTTGTCCTCGAGTTCGGCGGCCTTGCGGTAGCCCTCGTACTCCTCTTTTTGTTCGCGCAGCTCCTGGTACTCCAGGGCGGTCTCGCGTTCGTCTTCTAACTGTCCGAGCTGGGTCTCTTTCTCCTCGATGCGGACCTCGGCCTCCTCGATGCGTTCCTCGACGGTCTCCAGTTCCTCGAAGGCGGCTTCTTTCTTCTGGTCGAACTCGGCGACGCCGGCTATCTCGTCGATGATCTCGCGGCGCGACCGGGCGGTCATGTTGATGATCTCGGTCACGTCACCCTGCATGACGACGTTGTACCCCTCCGGGGTGACCCCGGCCTGGGCGAGCAGGTTCTGGATGTCGCCGAGGTTGACCGAGCGGTCGTTGATGTAGTAGTAGGAGTAGTAGTTGTCGTCGGTCTCTTTGACGCGCCGGCGGATGGCTATCTCCTCGCAGTCGCCGACCTTCTCGGTGCCGGCGGCGTTGACGACCTGCGAGCGCGACAGCGTCCCGTCCGTGTTGTCCAGGATGACCTCGACGCTGGCCTCCCGCTCGCCGCCGGCCTCTCTGCGTTCGTCCTGGTGGCCGGGGTTGTATATCAGATCGGTGAGTTTCTCGGCGCGGATGCCGGAGGTCCGGGCGAGTCCGAGGGTAAAGAGAACCGCGTCGATGATGTTGGACTTGCCCGACCCGTTCGGGCCGCTCACGGTGGTGAAGTCCTCGTAGAAGGGGATCCGGGTCTTCCGGCCGAAACTCTTGAAGTCGTCAAGGACGAGCTCTTTGATGTGCATTCGTTGCTCGCGGCGGAGCCCGTGCCCCTACGCGACGATGATGTCGCTGGTGCCGGTCTCCGTGTTGTCCTCCTCCTCGGTCTCCTCCGGCTTAGTTGTGTCGGCCTCCGCTTCCTCTGGAGATTCTGACGGTTCCGGTTCCGGCTCGGATTCCGGGTCGGGGCCGTGCGACTCGGGCGTGAAACCCAGGTCGTCGTCGACGGCCCCTTCCAGTTCGCGCAGGCGGACTTTACACTCGACGAGTTCGTCGGTCAACCCCTCGACCGACGCCTCGAGTTCGTTGACGCGTGCTTCGAGTTCCTCGACTCGGTTGCCGCACATACCAACACGACTGCACTCACGGGACATAAACGTACGTCAGACATCCACACCGAAACTGACAGGTAGTCGATAGTCCGTCGGGTCCCCGTTCCGTCGACTCGGCGTGGCTCGCCGGCAGGGTGGCACTGGCGGGTCGTTAGTCTTTAGCCGTCCGCGGGACAATCGAGGGTAATGACCGCTCACGCCGTCGAGTCGGAGGGGCTGGCGACCGTCATCGGGCTGGAGGTCCACGTCCAGCTGGAGACGGACACGAAGATCTTCTGTGGCTGTTCGACCGAGCCCGCCGAGAAGCCCAACACCAACACCTGTCCGGTGTGTCTGGGGTTGCCCGGCGCGTTGCCGGTCGTCAACGAGGGCGCCGTCGAGGCCGCCGTCAAGGTCGGCAAGGCCATCGACGCCACAATCCCCGCCGAGACTACGTTCCACCGGAAGAACTACTACTACCCCGACCTGCCGAAGAACTTCCAGATCACCCAGTACGACGCGCCGGTCTGTGCCGACGGCGAACTCGAATTTACCGTCGAAGGCCAGCGCCACACCGTCGCGATCCGCCGTGCCCACCTCGAAGAGGACCCCGGGAGCCTCTCCCACCAGGGTGGCTCCATCGACACCGCAGAGTACACGCTGGTCGACTACAACCGCGCCGGGACGCCGCTGATGGAGGTCGTCACGGAACCGGACTTCCGGTCGCCCGACGAGGTGCGGGCGTTCCTCGCGAAACTCGAGGAGGTCCTGGAGTATCTGGGCGTGTTCGACGCCACCCGCGACGGGTCGCTCAGGGTCGACGCCAACCTCTCGATCGTCGACGGGAGTGCGGTCGCCGAGGACGGCACCGTCGACGACGGGGTCCTCGAAGACGCCAACCGGACGGAGGTCAAGAACATCTCCAGTCACAAGGGCGCCCACGGGAGGCCGACCTGCCGCCGCTGCGCGTGGCCGACTGGAAAGAGTCGGTCGCGATCCCCGAGTTGCCCGACACACGCCGCGAGCGGTTCCGCGAGGAGTACGGCCTGAGCGGGGAGGCCGCCTCGAAACTCACGAGTACGAAGGAGGTCGCGGACTTCTTCGAGGACGTCGCCGAGACGTTCGACGCCGACCTGGCGGCGACCTGGGTGGCCAACGAACTGCTGGGCGAACTGAACTACCGGGACATGCGAATAACGGACGTCGCCGACCGCTTCGACGAGATCGAACGGCTGGTCGAACTCGTCGCGACTGACGAGATCACGGTCAAGAACGCCCGGGAGACGGTACTGCGCGGCATGCTCGACGACGGCGACGACCCCGACGAGGTCGTCGACCGCGAGGGACTGGGCAAGACCAGCGGCGACGCGGTCCAGGAAGCCGTCGATGCGGCCATCGCGGACAACCCCGACGCAGTCGCGGACTACCACGACGGCGAGGGCGGGGCGCTCAACTTCCTCGTCGGCCAGGTGATGCAGGCCACCGGCGGGAGCGCCGACCCCGGCGACGTGAACCAGCGACTCCGGGCGGAACTCGACGAGTGACGGCGCACCCGACCGGCGTCTCATACTGTCGGACACAAGTACGTGAACACACTCGTCGGTGTTTCACCATCGAGACGTCTCGGAGACGTGGTCGGCGAGAAACTCCAGGTTCGCCTCGATCACCACGACCGGAAACTCGCGTGGTGGTAGCCAAACTCCACAGGGAGACTGTGGGCCGCTCACGTCAGGAGCGTGTCGGTGAGCTGTCGGGACACACCGGTCCCCGACCGTCAGTTCGTCGTCGGTTCCCCGTCGTCGTCGACCCCTTCCGGGTGCGCCACCGTCTGCTCCCCGTCGGTATCGACACCGTCCGGACTCGCCGTCGTCGGCTCTCGGCCGGACTCGGCACCGTCCGTGTCTGTCGGGGTCGATCCGTCCCTGTCCTCGATGACGACGTCCTGCCAGCTCCCGCGGTGGAACCACACCACCCCGATGACGAAGGTGACGACGCTGGAGGCAGCGAGCGCCCACCAGAGCCCGTTCACGTCGACCGGGTTGAGCGCGGCGTCGTAGGCCAGCAGGACGGCGACAGGGACGCGAAACACCCACCGCGAGAGCACCGAGAGCACGAACGCGACGTTCGTCTGCCCGGCGCCCCGGAACCCGCCCTGGACGACCAGCAGTCCGCCCAGGAACGCCCAGAACGGCGCGATGATCCGCAGGAGGTCGACCCCCGCCTCGACGACGGCAGGGTCGGCGATGAACGCGCGCACGACCGCCCCGGGGACCGCGAACACGAGCGCGCCGGCGGCGAACAGGACCGCCATCGCGCCGGCGGTGCCCGTCCAGGTCACTCTGGCGGCGCGGTCGGGCCGGCCGGCCCCGAGGTTCTGGCCGACGCCGGTCGCGGCGGCCTGGCCGACCGCGCCTGAGACGGTCCAGGAGACGGACATCAAGCGGATACCGACGCCGTAGGCGGCGGTCGCGACGGCCCCGAAACGGGCGACGAAAGCCACGAACACCACGGCCGCGAGCGACCGCGTGAGCCCGTCCAGCGTCGCCGGATACCCCACGTCGACCAGCCGTCGGAGGACCGGAACGTCGGGTCGCAGGTCGGCGAGTCGCAGGCGGATCCCCCACCCGCCGTCGACGAGGACGTAGAGGCCCAGGGCCGCCGCCAGCCCGCGCGAGATGAACGTCGCGATGGCCGCCCCGCGGGCGCCCAGCCCCAGGAACGGCCCCCACTCCAGGATGAAGACGGGGTCGATGACGATGTTCAGTCCGGCGCTCGTGGCGACGAGCCACATCGCTGTCTTCGTGTCGCCGGCCGCGCGCAGCGACGAACGGAAGACGAAAAAGAGAAACGTGAACGGGATCGCCAGGAAGATCACCTCGATGTAGGCGACCGCGGCGTCGAACACCGCGCCCTCGGCGCCGATGAGCGCGACCAGCGGTTCGCGTATCACGAGCCCGAACGTCGACAGGAACCCGGCCACCGCCAGCGCCAGCAGGACCGACTGGGCGACGGCGTGTTCGGCCCGGCGTTCGTTGCCGGCGCCGATGTGCTGTGAGACGACGGCATTGGCGGCGGCCGTCAGCCCGATGGCGACCGAGACGAACAGCCACGTCGTCGGGAACATCAGCGAGACGGCCGCGACCGCCTCCGCGCTGACCCGACCGACCCAGAACAGGTCGGCGATGTTGTACGCCGTCTGGAGGAGGTTGCCGGCGACGAGTGGCCACGCGAGGCTGAACAGTCTGGGCCCCACAGACCCGGTCGTCATATCGACCCGGCTTCTCTCCTCTGCCACTGACTGGGGCTACGGACCGAGCACCCTAAGTACGGACGATCCCTGCCAGACTGTCCGGAGTCACGGCTCGAAGACGGTCGCCCGTCGGGTCGTCGCGACGCCGTGGTCGGCCGCCGCGACCGACCCGGGCAGGTCACCGTCGGCGTAGCGTGCGCCGAGACTCGCCGTCACGGCTTCCCGGACGCAGGCACGGGCGGCCGCGCCGACGGGCGTCGCGCTGCCGGCGAACACCGACGGGTCGCCGGCCGGGTCACAACCGACGACGGCGGCGTCGGTCGTCGTTCCGGGAACCCCGGTCCGGGCCAGCAGCGTCGCGGTCTTCGCCTCGACGACCACGCTCAGCAGGGTCGCCAGCGCCCCGTCGTCCAGCGCCCGCTCGCTCCACGCGAGGACGTTGACTGTTCCCGCCGGCGCGTTGCCGTGGGTCTCCGGGACGGCGTCGTACTCGGGGTCGCCTGGCTCGTCGACCGGGAGCGCGGCCGGGTTCGAGACGCCCGCCGTCGCGAGGACGGTGACGGGTCCGCTCCGGGCCCCCCGTGCGTGGGTTGCGTCGACGCCGGTCAGCAGCGTCGGGCCCGGCGCGCCGAAGCCCGCTCGCTCGCGGCGGCCGGCGGCGTAGGTGGCGAGGTCGGTCCGGTCGAACCCCTCGGGGACCGAGACGTTGTAGGCGGCGTCGGCCTCGCGGTAGCCGCCGTCGTGGCCGGTCGCGAGCCACCGGCTCCCCGGGGCGGTCAGGCGACAGACGCCGGCCGCCACGTCGAGTTCACACATCGGCCAGCACCTCACAGAGCCGGTCGTTCTCGTCGGGGAGCCGGACGGCGACCCGCAGGTGCGAGTCGAGTCCGCGGAACGTACGGGCGTCCCGGACGGCGATACCCGCGTCCGCGGCGGCCGAGAGCGCCGCGTCGACGCGCTCGCTCGACCCGGCGTCGACCAGGAGGAACGGCGCCACCGACTCGTGGACGTCGAACCCGCCCGCGAGGCGGTCGGCCAGTCGCTCGCGCTCGGTCGCGACGCGCTCGCGGGTCCGGGCGACGAACGCCCGGTCGTCCAGACAGTGGGCGCCGACGGCCGCCGCCGGGGTGCTGAGGTTCCAGGTCCGCCGGGCGGCCACAAGCGCGTCCCGATGCTCGGCGGTCGCGACGGCAAAACCCGCCCGCAACCCCGGCAGGCCGAACAGTTTGGTCAGCGAGCGCGCGACCACGGTCCCGGGGTGGCCGGCCAGCGAGGAGCGGTCGGTGAACCCGAGGAACGCCTCGTCGACCAGCAGGAGCGTCCCGGCCTCCTGACAGCGGTCGGCGTAGGCCCCAAGCGCCGCCGGCGCGGGCGCGTCGCCGGTCGGGTTGTTGGGCACGCAGACCACGACCGCCCCGAACGGCGCGGGGTCGCGGTCGAGCAGTTCGTCGTGGGCGACGAACACGGGGTGGCCGCCCTGGAGTTCGACCTCGCGGGCGTACTCGCCGAAACTCGGTGTCGGAACCAGTACTCTGTCGCCGGGGTCGACGGCCGTCGCGAGTGCCAGCCGTATCGCCGCCAGCCCGCCCGGCGTCGGGACCACCTGCCCGGCCGTAGACCCCTTCGACGCCGGCGGGCGCCTCGGGGTTGGTGTTGGCGCTGAAATCCAGCACGTCCGGGTCGTCGCTGCTCCC
The DNA here is from genome assembly GCA_003021305.1 of Halobacteriales archaeon QH_10_67_22. Lineage (GTDB taxonomy): Archaea > Halobacteriota > Halobacteria > Halobacteriales > Haloarculaceae > QS-4-69-31. The sequence continues at coordinate 9,862 of PXQN01000032.1, forward strand.
GTGGGGGACGCGTTCCCCGTCGGCCAGGCGGGCGACCGCGTCTGTGTCCATGTTGCTCCCGCGGGGGCCGACGGCGATAACGCTTGTGACCGTCGGACCCCTCGGAATAGGTACCCTCGTGGGAAAAAGAACGGACCGGGTGCGACTACCGTATCTTCGTCCCGGGTTCGGCGTCGCCGTGGGTGGTCAGCAGGTTGGCCTCCTCGCCGGCCGCCAGCACCATCCCGTCGGACTCGTAGCCGAACAGTTCGGCCTTCTCCAGGTTGGCGAGTACCACCACGTCGGTCCCGGGCAGCGAGTCGACGTCGTGTAGTTGTTTGATCCCGGCGACGACCTGCCTGGTCTCGACGCCGATGTCGACGTCCAGGCGGACGAGTTTGTCCGAGTCCTCGATCGGTTCGGCGTCCTCAACGTGCCCGACGCGGATGTCGACGTCCTCGAAGTCGTCGAAACTGATGCGCTCGTCTGCCAGCGGTTCGTACGCCATGTCACCGTCGTCGTCCCCGTCGGTCTCGTCGCTTTCGGTTTCTCCGTCGTCGGCCGCGCCCTCCTCACCGACGGTCTCGACCCGGTCGTCGAGTTTCGCGTTGAGTTTTTCGATGCGCTCGTCCTCGACTTTCGTGAACAGCTCCTCGGGCGCGTCGAACTCGGCGGGCGGCGCCTCCAGCGCAGCGTCCAGGGTCGCGTCGGCGACATCGCCGTCCTCGCCGAGCTGGTCCCACAGCCGCCGGGCGGTGTCGGGCGTCGCGGGGGCGATCAACACTGCGACGGCCTTGGCCAGCTGAACGCAGTCCCGGATGACCGGTGCTGCCTCGTCCTCGTCCAGGTTCCAGGGTTCGTGGCGCTGGATGTACTCGTTGCCAAAGCCCGCGAGGTCGACCGCGGCCTGGGTCGCCTCCCGGGTCGAGTAGTCGTTGACCGCGGCCTGGAACGCTTCGACCGCGTCCGCGATGCGCTCGCGGACTTCCGCCGAGAGGTCCGCGTCGGGCGTCCCGCCGTAGTTGCGGTGGGCAAAGAGCAGCGACCGGTAGGCGAAGTTGCCGACGTTGCCGACGAGTTCGCCGTTGACCCGCTCGGCGAAGCGGTCCCAGGAGAAGTCGATCTCGTCCTGGAAGCCCCCGACGGTCGTCAGGTAGTACCGCAGCGTGTCGGGGGGAAACCCCTCCTCTAAGAACTCGCGGGCCCAGATCGCCCGGTTGCGACTCGTCGAGAAGGCGTCCCCGTCGAGGTTCATGAAGCCGCTGGCGACGACCGCGCGGGGTTCGGCGTAGTCGGCGACGTGGAGCATGGCGGGCCAGAATATCGTGTGGTGCTGGATGATGTCCTGGCCGATGATGTGGACTATCTCGCCGCCCGCGTCGGACGGGTCGCCCTCGTCGGCGTCGCCGGTTTCGCTCGCGGCCTCGACTACCCCGTCGGCTTTCCAGACGGCCTCCCAGTCGTAGGTGTCGCTCCCGACGCGCTCGCTGTACTGTCTGGTGGAGGCGACGTACTCGATGGGGGCGTCGACCCAGACATACAGCACCAGGTCCTCCTCGCCGGGGTAGTCGAAGCCCCAGTCTAAGTCGCGGGTGATACACCAGTCCTGGAGCCCCTCCTCGATCCACTGGCGGGGCTGGTTGCGGGCGTTGGCCGTCCCCTCCAGACGGTCGAGAAACCCCGAGAGGTACTCCGCGAGGTCCGAGACGCGGAAGAACTTGTGGGTGCGTTCGCGGTACTCGGCGGGGTTGCCCGAGATGGCCGAGACGGGGTCTTCGATCTCGCCGGGTTCGAGGTGGCGGCCACAGCCCTCGTCACACTCGTCGCCCCTGGCCTGTTCGCCACAGTAGGGACAGGTGCCCTCGACGTACCTGTCCGGAAGGGGCTGGTCGTCGGCGGGGTCCCAGGCGACGAGCACCTCGTCCTCGTAGACGTAGCCTTCCGATTCGAGCGCGTCGACGAACTCGTAAGTGAGTTCGCGGTTGGTGTCGTCGTGGGTGTGGCCGAAGTTGTCGAAGTCGACGTCGAACTGTGGGAACGTCTCCTGGTACTGTTCGTGCCACGCCAGGGCGAACGACTCGGGGTCGGTGTTCTCCTCGATGGCCTGGACGGCGATGGGGGTGCCGTGCATGTCCGAGCCACAGACGAACGCGGTCTGCTGGCCGACGGTCCGCAGGGCACGCGAGAGCACGTCGCCGCCGACGTACGTCCGCAGGTGGCCGATGTGCAGGTCGCCGTTGGCGTAGGGCAACCCGCAGGTCACGACTGCCGGCCGATCGGTGGGGAACTCCTCGTGGCTCATACTACTCGATTCCTCCCTTCCGGTCTTTAACGCGGTGGTTCGCTGTCATCGTCGGTCTCGCTGTCTAGGTCGTGGTCGACTGTCGTCGATCGCTGTCGCGGTCACTCCTCGGCACGGACGACCGGCGGCGAGGGGTTTCCCCGGTTCGTCGGAAAAGGTCAGGCGGGGTATGAGCCCACGACTGCGAACGGGTCCACCCGGCGCTACGAAGCGAGCGGACGCATACGGCACATGGGAGGACCGCGGAACACGTCCGGACGTTCGCCGACGAGCAGCAAAAAAGTTGTTTTCCACAGTCGGGGCGGCGACTCGCGACGCTACGCCGGAGACTGAAGCGGAAGGACGGCGACGACACACGTCACGTCAGTACCAGTCGAGGTCCGCGACGAACGAGCGCAACACCGAGCGGGTGACGTGGGGCATACAGACGACGCGGAGTTCGTCGTCGCCGGTCGTGGCGACGCGCCAGCTCCGGTCGCGGAGCTGGTCGGTCATCGGCACCGACAGGTCCGCCGCCACCAGCGGGAGTTCGGGCTCGACCACGTCGTGACCGCGCGCGGCGAGCTGGTCGGCGAGCCACTCGGCGTTGTCCATGCCGACCCGGAACTGCTCGCGGTAGCCCTCGGGCCACAGTTCGTCCATCGCGGCGACGGCGCTGGCGACGCCCGCGCCGCTTCGTGTCCCGGTCAGGGACACCTGTGAGCGGGACTCCAGGTACGGCGTCTCGATGGCGAGTTCGTCGAGCAGGTCCCGCGA
>PXQN01000032.1:12917-14523 GCA_003021305.1 Halobacteriales archaeon QH_10_67_22
CGGTGTCGGCCCGGTGGCCGGTCGTCGGTGCGGTCCGCAACTGGACGTCGAGGAGTTCGGCGGCCTTCCAGAAACTGAAGTGGGCGCTGGTCGGCACGACGACGTTGGGGTCGGCGGTGTCGGCGCGGTTGCGCGCGACCCGGACGGCCTGGATGTTGGCTTCTGTCCCGCCGCTGGTGATGTACCCCGCGGGGTCGGGATGGCCGGTCACCCGACCCAGCTGGTCGACTGCGCGGTCCTCGAGGTCGGCGACCGACTCGTAGGTGCCGGGGTCGCCGGGGTTGGTCGCGAGAAAGCGCTCGGCAGCCCGCCGCGCCGCCGGATGGGGTCGGGTACACATCGACGAGAGGACCCGCTCGAACTCCTGTGGCTCGGCCAGCTGCGCCATGTGTCCGACGACAGGGGGCCCCGCCGTTTATCCGTTGTGTTCTCCGGGTTCGCCGTAGACCGTGACTGCCAGGTCCCGCTCGGCGGCCAGGCGCTCGTACACTGGTAACTGACGACGGAACGCCGACAGCCGCTGGAAGCCGACGGCAGGCGACTCCGCCAGCGAGACGGTCGACCGACGCCGACTCGTGTTGCAACCTGTCGGAGGACACCGACGCAACACTCAATCCGGTGGCGGCCGACGTTCCGGGGGATGCCATCCGACACGACGCTGTCCGGGAACCGGGCGCTGGTCACGGGCGCGAGTTCAGGGATCGGCGAGGCGACTGCACACGCGTTCGCCCGCGAGGGCGCGGCCGTCGCGCTGGCGGCACGGCGCGAGGACCGACTCGCGGCCGTCGCCGAACGGCTCCGCTCGGAACACGACGCCGAGGCGCTGGTGGTGCCGACGGACGTCCGCGAGGAGGCAGCCGTCGAAGAGATGGTCGCGGAGACAGTCGACTCGCTGGGCGGCCTGGACGTCCTGGTCAACAACGTCGGCCTGGCACGCGGGTCCGACGTCGAGGGGATGACGACCGAGCAGTACCGGACGATGATGGACGTCAACTGCGACGGTTACTTCTTCCCGACGCGGGCGGCACTACCCCACTTGCGCGAGTCGGGCGGGACGCTCGCGTTCGTCGGGAGTTTCGCCGGGCAGTTCCCCCGGCCGTTCAACCCGGTGTACGCCGCGACGAAGTGGTGGGTGCGCGGGTTCGCAAAGAGCGTCTCCGCCTCGGTCGGCGACGACGTCGCCGTGACGGTGGTCAACCCCTCGGAGGTCCGCACGGAGTTCGGCGGCGACATCGGGGACCCGTTCAAGGAACGGTTCGACCCCGGCGAGGTGACCGAACCCGGAGAGGTCGCCGAGGCACTCGCCTACGCCGCCGCTCAGGAGCCGTCGATGGTCGCGGAACTGGACCTGTATCGGCGGGACAAACTCGCGTTCTTCTGACTGGCGAGACGGGCGTCGGGCCCCGAGGCGAGTGGTTCGAGCGGTCTACCGCTCGCCGGCCCGGACACTCTCCAGCAGGAGGCGCTGTTCGACGCGTTTGGCCTTGTGCTGGACGTCGCTCACGGCGTCGATGTTGGCCGAGATGGAGGTGATGCCGGCCTCGACCAGCCGTTCGACCATCGCGGGTTTCGAGGCGGCCTGCCCGCAGATGCTCGTGTCGACGCC
>PXQN01000033.1 GCA_003021305.1 Halobacteriales archaeon QH_10_67_22
GGGGTGACGGCACGACTAATCCAACCCCGGCGGCGTGCGAGCCTGTCCACCGTGGCAGAAAGGACAGGCAGGCCGATGGCACGGCCCGTGTCCGGCCGCGCTCAAACCGTGGACGGTCGTCCGATGTGGTTTCGGACGCTGTGCGAGCGGATACCGCGTCCCTGTCGGGACGCCCAACACGCCACACCCTGTGAAGGGCCGAAGCACTGAGCACGAACTGGAGTACACCCCCCGGGGTGGAATCTTGCCACCGACGGTGTCGGCTCGCCCGACCCCAAGCGTGTGGAAACCCCGGCGTTCACGCCGGGGAGGATGTCATTCGACCGCCGAGGAGTGTCACCTCACTCGCCGCCGGTGACGGCCTGTTCGATCCGGTTCGCCAGATCCGCGTACTGGTCGGTCCCGCTCCCTTTCTGGACGTAGTCGGTCGCGCCGGCGGTGATCGCCTCGCCGGCGACCGATTCGCTTCCCGTGCCGGTGTAGAAGATGAACGGTACGTCGGGGTTCGTCTCGCGGACGGCCTCCAGAAACTCGATACCGTTCGTCTCGGGCATTTCGTAGTCGCTGACGATGCAGTCGACGTCGTCGACCCGGTCCAGCGCATCCCCCGGACTCGTCGCCGTCTCGACGGCGAACCCCTCCCCCTCGCGCTCGAGGAACGTCGACACGATGTCGACCACCGACTGCTCGTCGTCGACGTGCAGCACGCGTATCCGACCCGTGTCACCCGTTCCCATTGCACGTGGGACACGCCCCGAACGTAAAAATCCGTTGTCCGTTTCGATATCGAGAAAACTTCAGTTCTCTGCTCGGCGTTCGAGCACTGCGGGTAGGGGGCGAGTACCGTCCCGGAGCGCGAGGGCCACGACTCCCTGCGGGCCCGAACAGCAGCGTCCGGTCACGGACCGCCAGCGGTGGTTTCGTTACGAACCGTAAACACTGACCGAACGCGCGTCGGGACCGCGGGGTCCTACCAGGGCAGGTATAAACCTCGGCGTCCACTGTCGAGGTGTATGCCACGGTACCGGATCGGGAGCGTGTTCGGGATCCCGCTCAACGTCGACATCACCTTTCTGCTGGTGTTGCCGCTGTTCGCGTGGATAATCGGGAGTCAGATCGGCGAGTACGTCGGCCTGCTCAACAAGGTCTGGGGGGCGGAGATTCCAGTCGACGCTCTGGCGAGTTCGCCCACGTCGTTCACGCTCGGGCTCGTCGCGGCGCTCGGTCTGTTTGTCTGTGTCGTCCTGCACGAACTGGGGCACTCGCTGACCGCGATGCGCTACGGTTATCCGATCGCCTCGATCACGCTGTGGATCTTCGGGGGGATCGCCCAGCTGGAGGAGATGCCCGAGAACTGGCGCCAGGAACTGACAATCGCCATCGCCGGCCCGGTCGTCAGCGTCGGCCTCGGCGTCGTCTCGTACGCCGCGTTCCTGCTGGTCCCGACCGGCGGGTCGGTCGGCGTCGCAGCCCTGACGTTCCTGCTCGGCTATCTCGCGCTGACGAACGTCGCACTCGCGGTGTTCAACATGTTGCCCGGGTTCCCGATGGACGGCGGCCGCGTCCTCCGGGCGCTGCTTGCGCGCAACCGTCCGTACGCCCGCGCGACCGAAATCGCCGCCGAGGTCGGCAAGTTCTTCGCCATCGGCCTGGGCCTGTTCGGCCTGTTCGGCGGCGGCGGCCTCTTTCTCGTCGCGATCGCCTTTTTCATCTACATCGGGGCGGCCGGCGAGGCCCAGCGGACGGTCATGCGCGCGGCCTTCGAGGGCGTGACCGTCAGGGACGTGATGACGCCCGTCGAACGCGTGGCGACCGTCGACGCCGACGCCTCGATCACCGACCTGGTCGACCTGATGTTCCGCGAGCGCCACACCGGCTATCCGGTCGAGCGCGACGGCGAGGTCGTCGGACTCGTGACCCTGGAGGACGCCCGCGAGGTCCGCGAGGTCGAACGCGACGGCTACCGCGTCGAGGCGGTGATGTCCACGGAGCTGTACACCGTGGCCGCCGCCGCGGACGTGATGACGGCGCTCGAAGAGATGGACGAACAGGGCGTCGGTCGCCTGCTGGTGATGGACGACGGCGAGTTCGCCGGTATCATCACGCGCACCGACATCATGACTGCCCTCTCGATCATCAAATCCAGCGGTCGCTACCAGTCCGAGCCGGCAGACCGACAGGGGCCCGACGTCCTCCGGGCCGACGAGTTTCAGGAGTCCGACTAGAAGTCCGGTGAGGCCGGCGCGCGCGCGCCGGTCACGTCGTCGAACGCTGCGGGGTCTTCCCACAGTTCGTGGAGGGTCCCGGCGGCCAGAAAGCGGGTCGGCGCGGCGACCCACTCGGTCGCGACTGGGTCGTCCAGGTCCGGCGGGTCGGTGTCGAACCACCACGACACGTAGCGGCCGTCTTCGAGACGGGCCGTCGGGTACATCCGACCGTCGACTTCCACGTCCACGCGTGTCTCGGCGTCGACCGGCGGCCGCTCCTCGGCGTCGTCGCCGACCGCGATCTCGATGGGGATGTGGCGCTCGCCCGCCCCCTCGGGGTCGGAGTCCGGGCCGCCATCCGCCAGTCGTTCGTTCATCATGCGCTTCGATCCGTCTGGCTCCCTCATAAATTCACGTCGGTCGTGCGTCTGACGGCACTCTCTCCCGAAGCCGGGAACCTCCGGAGGACTCGTAGAGAAATGTCATACGTTTTTGTGCCCGCAATCACATTTCCCGCGTATGTGTGGTTCGGTCTACAGTACCGACGGTGGGGAACCGCGGTTCAGTGTGTGGCGAACCTGTGAGGGTCGCCGCGAGATTACGCTGATGGAAGGTCGGTGAACTATGCGGACACCGATACTACTCCTTGCGGTGCTCACGTTGCTCGCTATGCCCGTCATGGGTGGCACAGTCGTCGACACCCAGAGCAATACAGGATCTGACACAGTGGTCACTGACCACGAGACTGATACAGACACAGAGACCGAGACGGAGACGGAGACGGAAACTGAGACCGAGACCGAGACTGAGACGGAAACTGAGACCGAGACAGAAACGGAGATCGAGACTGAGATCGAGACCGAGACGGAAACTGAAATCGAGACCGAGACGGAAACTGAAATCGAGACCGAAACGGAGACGGAAACAGAAACTGAGACGGAGACCGAGACTGAGACGGAGACCGAGACGGAAACAGAAACTGAGACGGAGACGGAGACAGAGACAGAAACTGAGACGGAGACGGAGACTGAGACGGAGACGGAAACTGAGACGGAGACGGAGACTGAGACGGAGACCGAGACCGAGACGGAGACAGAAACTGAGGCCGAGACGGACAATGATGATGACGACGACGATGACGATGACGATGACAGCAGCGGAGGCGGTGGCGGTGGTGGCGACACTGACACCGCGACACCGACATCGACGCCGACACCGACGCCGACGCCAACCCCGACCGCGACGGCAACGCCGACGCCGTCGTTCAGAGTGGACGCAGTCTCGTTCAGCGACACGTCCCCGGCTGTCGGTGATACCGTCCAGGTCAGGGTGTTGGTGATCAACGTGGGTGACGCGCCCGGTGAGTATTCCACGCGGCTGGCCGTCGATGGCGAGTGGGTCGAATCGGAATCGGTCAGACTGAACGCGAGCGAGTCCGGCGAGGTCGTTCTCACGCACACGTTCGATGACCCCGGCGACTACGACGTCGCCGTCGAGTCGATCCAGGAGATAGGGGTCACCGTCGAACCGCCGGCAACCGCGACTGACGGGGCGGCCCCCGACAGCCCGAACGAGTCGTCGCCCGACCCCGACACCGTCCCGGCGGGAGACGACCTACAGACCGTCGATGCGGAACTGGCGTACACGTGGGTCAGAGAAGGGTTCGACGCGCGCGTCCGGGCGAGTGTCGTCAATCCCGGTGACACCGAAATGAGCCGCGAAGTACCCGTCACCGTCGACGGTGAGGTGGTGGCGAGTCGCAACGTCACTCTCGACCCCGGCGAACGACGGGAGGTGTCGATCGAGTTCGAGGCCGAGGCGGGAACTGTGGCCGTCGACGGCGTCGAGAGTGGTAATCTGAGCGTCGGGACGCCGGCGGCCGGCACTGCGGCGACTGCCTTCCAGGAGACTGACGCGTCCGGCCCCGGGTTCGGCGTCGGCGTGGTCGTTCTCGCCGTCGCCGCTCTCGTCGTGCTTGGTCGGGGACGACCGGGTCGGCGTGACTGACGGGACACTCGACGCCGTAAAACCTGGCGCGCCGCCCGTCGGACGTGGCGCTGACCGACGCGGGAACCCGTCGCCGCCGAACTGAACGTCGGGACCGGGGAAGGACTGTCGACGGGTGGAAACGGCCCTGTACCGGTGAGTAACGCCTCGTTACCGCCAGAGTTCGCGCGACACGACGGCGCCGAGGTCGATGGAGAACCAGTAGTCGTCGACGCTATCGTCGTCGACGACCGCAGAGTAGGCGATGTACCGCTCTGTGCCGTCGGCGTGCTCTCTCACGATAGCTGGGAGGATGTCGTCGGGTGCTGACTCCGGTCCCAGTGCCTGCCCGACTGCGACGACACTCTCCTTGTCACCCGGGACGCGGTGTTCGGTCATCACCCGACCTACGCCCGGGTCGGACCTTGTTACCAGTTCGTTACCCGCGACGATGGGATGTCGCTGCTCCTGCCGGGTGTCCCACCACTGCGGTATCCGCTCGGCCGGCGTGGCGGACTCGCTCACGACGGACAGGCGGTAGTGTGTCCACGCGAACATCGATACCGTTTAGCCTCGTGGGCGTCCCTGCCTTCCCGTGACAGGGGACCTCCACCACGTCGGGACGACAGTCAGCGACCTCGACCGCGCGGTCACGTTCTACCGCTCGGGGTGGGTCGGCGCGTCGAACCCGCCCCGAACCAGCGGCTTGGCGACGTGTCGCCGGGCACAGGGCGGCACTTCGTACCAGCCACGTTCGAGGTTGCGGTCGACAGACCGGGTCACTTTCCCGTCGGCGGCCGTCCCGCAGTCGCGACAGCGGTAGCCCTGGTCGGCGCCGGCCGAGGCCATCGACCACCCGCAGTCGGGACAGTCCGGCGTCACGCGCTCGCTCCTCACAAGCTCCCGGACGGCGAACTTCTCCAGTTTGAGCGCCCCGTCGGACACCTCGCCACAGACGGTGAGTCGGTCACCGGCCCGGAGCGCCCGGACGCGGTCCCGGAAGCGCTTGGTCGGCTCGAAGGCCACACACTCGACCGTCCCGGCGTCGTCTCCCAGCGTGACGAAGACGTGGCCACCCTCCCGGGTCTCCGGAGCGTCGCGTACCTCGCCAGTGAGGCGGTAGGCTCGCTCGTCCCGGAGGCCGGTGGCGGCCGCTGCCCGCCGGAGGTGGGCGTCGGTGCCCTGGTTCGTGACGAACAGGGCCCGGCGGGTGACCGGTTCGCTCTCGACGGCGGCGGCGACCTCCCGGACGACGTCGGGGTCGTCCCCCCGGATCCCGTAGAGGACCGGACAGGGAGTCCGGGGGACACAGACGGGGTACCCCTCGCCGCGGTCGACGGTGTCCCAGGCGTCGGGGTAGGCTCGCGCTGCGGCACGGAACACGCTGTCGCGGTCGACCTCGCGGTCGGTCCCCCAGCGGTCGCGCTCCCGGTAGGAGATGCACTCGTAGGTCCAGTCCTCGAAGGCACACCAACCGCCCACGGCCGCCAGCGCGCCGATCCGGCCCCGTCCGTTCCCGCCGTGGGCCGTCCGGTAGTCCGCACCCTCGGCCAGCGCGACGGCGTCCGCGATGTCGTGGTGCTCTCGGACGGCCTCGCGAGCGAACGCGGCGACCCGGTCGGACACGTCGGTCGGGTCGCCCGGCGCGACGACGACGCCGGGGTTCGTCCGGGGGTCGTCGCTCTCGGCCAGCGCGAGGTGGTCGCGTGCCAGCGCGAGCGCCCGCTCCGGGTCCAGATCCGTGTGGACCGCGAGCGCGGCGTTGCCCCGCGTCTTGTGCTCGACGGCCGGGTTCAGTCGGACGAGAAGGCGTCGCTCGACGTCGCCGCCAGCCTCTCTCACCGCGTCCGCGAGGCTGGCGGCCACGTAGGTGGTACACATCCCGCGCTCGCGGGAATCGGTGTCGTCGAGCCCGATGACCGTCACGGGCGGGAGTAGTCGCGTCGCGCAAAACGGGTTTCGGTCGGTCCCGATGTCTCACCACCTGCGTCCTCGTGGACTCCCGTTGACTCCGCCGGAAACGCGCCACTCATCCACGGGTCCGTCGATCTGTAGACGTGCGGGTCGACCTCGTGACCGGCCAGTTCGTCGACGTGGTCGACCGGCGCATACAATCCACGGTCGGTCGGATGTCACTGCCACAGCCGGATTCGCGGTGCTCGCTCGCCTCGAAGTCGGCACTGTCGAAGCCGCCCTGGTAGTTGCCGACGGTGTCTCCGCCGGCGCTTGGCGAACGAATCTATTGACTCTCGAACACGACCATGTACTTCGGGGACAGACAACCGGCAGTACCACGCCACGCACCACTCCCCGGCCGGGACCTGCCGACGGCCGTACCTCCTTATACTTCAATGTATCGGTCACGGCGACAAAATCGGTCGCACGGAAGCGCTACACGGACACAATACCTATATGGGATGAAATACTTACGTTAATATATGTCACGGTCGGCACTGGTCGGTAACGTCACCGCGATGCTGGAGGACGCGGGGTTCGTGGTGAGCGACCGGTGTGCGATCCGGCCCAAGAGCTTTGACGTGGCCGCACGGCGCGGAGAGGACGTGTTGCTGGTGAAGATCCTGGGGAACATCGACGCTTTCGACGCACAGACCGGCGCCGAGATGCGTCGTCTGGGGGAGTACCTCGGGGCGACGCCCATCGTCATCGGGTTGCGGACCCGCGACGAGGAGCTGAAACCGGGCGTCACGTACTTTCGGCACGGCGTACCGGTGCTGTCGCCCGACACTGCCCTCGACCTGTTCGTCGAGGAGGTCTCGCCGCTCATCTACGCGGCACCGGGCGGACTGTACGTCAACATCGACAGCGAGGTGCTGGAAGACGCCCGGGAGGACCGGGACTGGTCGCTGGGACAGCTGGCGAACGAACTCGGGGTTTCCCGGCGCACCGTCTCGAAGTACGAGGACGGAATGGACGCGTCCGTCGAGGTCGCGGCCGAACTCGAAGACCTGTTCGACGCGCCGTTGACCGCGCCCGTCGACGTCCTCGAAGGAACCGATGACGTTCGCGATGACGAGCCGACGCCCGAGGACCCCGACGTCGACCCGGCGGACGAACAGATCGTGACCGTCCTCACGCGGGTCGGGTTCGACGTCCATCCCACTGCACGGGCGCCGTTCAAGACCGTCAGCGAGAACGAACGCCGCGAGGAGGAGATGCTGACCGGCCACTCGGACCTCACAAAAACCGCCGAGAAACGCGCCCGCATCATGTCCTCGGTCGGGAAGGTGACCCGGACCCGGTCGGTGTACGTCGTCGACGACGCCTCTCGCGACTCAGTCGAGGACACCGCGATCCTCGAACGAGACGAGATGGCGAACATCGACGCGGCCGACGAACTCCGCGACCTGATCCTCGAACGCGCCGACCCAGACGAACACCCGGCTTGACTTCCACCTTTTTCTCGTCGCCCTTCCTCGCTCGCTTCGCTCGCTGTGGGGAGGGCTCCTCGAAAAACGTGGGCGAAAAAGCGGCGACTCGGTTCTCTCGTCGCCGTGAACCGGCGCTTCGCACCGGACGTTCTCGCTTAGCTCCCGTAGGTCTCTTCGAGGTATTCGACAATGTCGTCGGATTCTGGCATCCCCTCGATGCCGTGTTCCTTGTCGACGAGGACCGGGACGCCGGTCTGGCCGCTGACCTGCTCGACTTCGGTGCGCTCGGAGTGTGAGCGTGGCACCATGTGAGACTCGTATTCGAGGCCGAGTTCGTCGAGTTTCTTGATAACTTTCGCACAGTACGGACAGCCCTCCAGTTCGTACAGTTCCAGGTCCGTCATCACGTTGCAGTAGGCAATCGGTCCCCAAGAGAGCGTCGGTCCTGTGTACACGGTCGACAGAACCGTGTCGCGACGCGGTCACACTGTCGGCTGTCCCATCGTGACGATATTCGGCGCCGCGCGGCGGCGACATCCGTTACAGACTGACAGCCGGGAGTATCAGTCGGCCAGGAAGTCGGGTTCGAGCCGCTTCTCCGCGCGCTCTTCGCGGAGGTGGTCGCGGAAGTCAGCCGGGTCGACGTCGCGACCCTCGCGTTCGGCGCGGTCGCGCACCGAGACGGTGCCGGCGTCGCGCTCGTCCGACCCGACGACGAGCATGTACGGCAGGTTCTCGTCGTGGGCCGCCCGGATCTTCCGCTGGAGCGTGTCGTCGCCGTCCGCGACTGACACTCGAAAGCCCTCGTCCTCGAGGTCGGCCGCCAGGTCGTAGGCGTAGTCGAACACGTCGTCGCTGACCGGCAACACCCGGACCTGCTCGGGCGCCAGCCACAGCGGGAACCGGCCGGCGAAGTGCTCGGTCATCACGCCCATGAACCGCTCGAACGTGCCCAGCAGGGCGCGGTGGATCATCACCGGCCGGTGTTCCTCGTTGTCCTCGCCGACGTAGGCCAGGTCGAACCGCTCGGGCTGGACGAAGTCCAGCTGGACGGTGCCGATGGTCCACTCGCGACCGATGGCGTCCTCGGCGTCGGCCGCGATCTTGGGCCCGTAGAACGCGCCCTCGCCGGGTTCGGTCTCGTACCCCTCGCCGAGTTCGCCCAGCGCACCCCGGAGCGCCTCCTCGGCGCGCTCCCAGAGCTGCCCGTCGCCGTAGGCGTCGTCGGGCCGGGTCTCCAGTTTGAACGTGACGTCCAGCCCGAAGTCGTCGAGCACCTCCTGGATCACTTCGAGCGTGCGGGTGACCTCGCGTTCGATCTGGTCGCGCCGGACAAACGCGTGGCCGTCGTCCTGGGTGAACCCCCTGACACGGAGCAGCCCGGAGAGCTCGCCCGACTGTTCGTTGCGATAGCAGGTACCGAACTCCGAGTAGCGCTTGGGGAGTTCGCGGTAGGAGCGGCGCTGGCGCTGGTAGAGGTGGACGTGGTTGGCACAGTTCATCGGCTTGAGGCCGTACTCGTTGCCCTCGCCGTCGTCGTCCGTGCGGGCACTGGACTGTTTCCAGTGGAACATCTCGTCTTCCGCACAGAAGTGTTCGTAGTGGCCCGACGTCTTCCAGAGGTCAGTCTTGTTAAGTTCGGGCGTCCACACCTCCTCGTAGCCCAGGGCGTCGTTTTTCTCGCGGATGTACTCCTCCAGTTCCCGCCGGATCGCCATCCCGCTGGGGTGGAAGTGGACACACCCGGGGGAGTGTTCGGGGATCGAGAACAGGTCCATCTCCCGGCCGATGCGCCGGTGGTCGCGGCGTTCGGCCTCCTCTTTGCGCTCGACGTACTCTTCCAGGTCGGATTCCGATTCGAAGGCGGTGCCGTAGACGCGGGTGAGCATCGGGTTGCCCTCCTCGCCGCGCCAGTGGGCGGCCGCGATCTCCCGGGCGTCCAGCGCGCCGACCTCGCCGGTCGAGGCGACGTGTGGGCCGGCACACAGGTCCTCGAACTCGCCCTGCGTGTAAAACGAGACTTCGTCGACGCCGTCCTCGGGTTCGCCGGCGGTGCCGGCACCGCGCTCGCCGGCTTCGAGGTCGTCCAGGATCTCCTGTTTGTACGGCTGGCCCGCGAGGCGTTCGCGGGCGGCCTCGACGGACACCTCCTCGCGTTCGATCGGGAGGTCGGCCGCGACGATCTCCTCCATCTCGGCGACGATCTCGTCTAAGTCGTCCTCGTCGATGTCGACGTCGTCGAAGTCATAATAGAAGCCCTCGTCGGTCGGCGGCCCGGTGGCGAGTTTGGCCTCCGGGAGGTGACGCAAAACGGCCTGTGCGAGGACGTGGGCCGCCGAGTGGCGCATCACCTGCAGGTACTCGTCGGCGGAGGGCGTGACGATCTCGACGCGTGCGCCGTCGTAGACGCGGTCCTCCTTGGCGACCAGGTCGCCGTCGAGGACGCCGGCGACGGTGTCGTCGCCGAGACCGGGGCCGATCTCGTAGGCGACGCCCTCGACTGTGGTGCCCGACGGGACGTCGAGCGTGCTTCCATCGGGCAGTTCTACCGTGAGCGTCGTCTCCTGTCGTGACATAGGTATCCTCCGGTCCACCACGCGCCGCTTCGGGGCGTGTGGCGAGCGCGAGAACGTGGCGGTGACTGGTTACTGGGCACGGGGCCCGCCTGTAAAGCAGTCACCTGCCATCGTGCTCCGGAGTAACGCACTCCGGTACAAAAACGTTGTGAGAACCGCCCCCACTGCGCCCCGAAATCGTGTGCATAGGTACCACGACACGGGGTTTTCCGACGGGCGGGTCACCGCGGCGTTCGGAGACGCCGGTCAAGCGACGTCGACGTCCTCGGGTGCGTCGGCCAGCAGTTCGTCGGCGGTGACCAGCGCGTGGAGGTCGAGGTCGTGGTCGGCCAGGTTCTCGGTGGCGCCTTCCCCGCGGTCGACGACGACGAACACGCGCTCGACGACGGCGCCGGCCTCTCGGAGCGCCTCGGCGGCGTCGGCCGCGCTCTGTCCCGTCGTCGCGATGTCCTCGATGACGACGACCTCCTCGCCGTCGGTCAGTTCCCCCTCGACGAGGTTGGCGGTGCCGTACTCTTTCTGTCGCTTGCGGACGACGACGTAGGGTCGGCCGGTCTCGACGCTGGTGACGGCGACCAGCGGGACGGCCCCCAGTGCGACGCCCGCGAGTTTCGTCTCCGACCCGACGCCCGGCGTGTCGGCCAGCGACGCCGCGAACGCCTCGGCGATGAGGGCGAGACAGTCGGGGCTGGTCTCGAAGACGTACTTGTCGACGTAGTAGTTCGAGGTGCCGCCGTGGGAGAGTTCGAACTCGCCGTACCTGACGGCCTCGGCGTCCCGGAGCGCGTCGATGAGCGCCTGGTTCATGCCCACTCGTCGGTCGGCCCGGCGTTTCAAGATTCGGATGCGCGTCGGCATCCCGGCCGTCCGTTCGGTCGGAGATTCGGGGTGCGTGTCGGCGTCCCCAACCACTATGCGGGCGGCCCTCCGAGTAGGAGCCAGAATGGAACTGTTCGGGTCGAGTGGCATTCGCGGCGTCGTCGGAACGGAACTCGCGTCGGGTGACGTCGTCGCGGTGGCACAGGCGGTCGGTTCCGAGCTCGACGCCGGGCGCGTCGCCGTCGCACGGGACACGCGGACGACCGGCGAGATGCTCGTCGACGCCGCCGTCAGCGGGTTCACCAGCGTCGGCGTCTCCGTCGACCGTCTGGGCCGGCTCCCGACCCCGGGGCTGCAGTTCTACGCCGAACGCGAGGGGGTCCCCGGGCTGATGGTGACCGCCTCGCACAACCCGCCCGAATACAACGGTATCAAACTCGTCGCCGACGACGGGGTCGAACTCCCGCGAGACCGGTTAGAAGCCATCGAGTCGCGACTGCTCGCGGACGGCGACCCCGCGGCCGTCGCCTGGCACGAGACCGGCGAGACCCGATTCGTCGACGACGCCCGACAGCGGTACGTCGCGGACCTGCTCGGGGCGGTCGATCGCGAGGCGGTCACGGACGCGGACCTGACCGTCGCCGTCGATCCGGGCAACGGCGCTGGGGCGCTGACCAGTCCCACCTTTTTCCGGCGGCTCGGGTGTACAGTCAAGACGATACACGCCCAGCCCGACGGTCACTTCCCGGGCCGCAACCCCGAGCCGGTCGCCGAGAACCTGGGCGACCTGCGGCGGTTCGTCCGGGCGACCGACGCCGACCTCGGGGTCGCCCACGACGGCGACGCCGACCGCGCCGTCTTCGTCGACGAACGCGGGCGAGTGGTCTCCGGCGACGCCGCCCTCGCGGCGCTTGCGGCCGCGGAACTCGCGGCCGGGGACACCGTCGTCTCGGCAGTCAACGCCTCCCAGCGGCTGGTCGACGCCGCCGATGAGGCCGGTGCCGACCTGGCGCTGACGCCTATCGGGAGTACCCACATCGCCACGCGCATCCGCCGCCTCCGGGCCGAGGGCCACCGCGTGGCCGTCGCCGGCGAGGGCAACGGCGGGATCATCTTTCCGGACTACCGGGTCGCCCGCGACGGCGCCTACACCGCCGCGCGCTTCTGTGAACTGCTGGCCGCCCGGGACGCCCCGGCCAGCCGGGTCGTCGCACGCTACGACGACTACGAGAACGTCCGACTGAACGTCCCATACGAGGACGAGCGCGAGCGCGAGGCGATGCTCGAGGCCATCGAGCGAACCGCACGCGGCGCCGACGCCGACCTGAACACGACCGACGGCTACCGCCTTGACTACGGCGACGGCTGGGTGCTCGCCCGCCCCTCCGGGACCGAACCCGTCGTCCGGGTCTACGCCGAGGCCCGTGACGCCGACCGCGCCGCCGACCTGGCCGACGTGATGGGCGACCCGCTCTCCGGGATCGAGGCCGAGTGACGCCGCTCTCGCGCGTCGACGCCGAGCACACCCGTGATCGGGAACGACCGAGCGATATCCCCAGTTTCTCTGCTTGACCACCGGCGCGGGATGACCGCGCCGTCTGCGAGATATCTGCCCGGTTCGACACGGCATCGCCCTCTGTCGACAGGTCCGTCGTGTTCTCATAGTGATTATTGTAGCGATTTACCAGTACGACCGCACGCAGTCGTGCGGTCGATCCGGAACAGACCTACAATAATCACTATCAGACAGTTCCGAACGGCTCACAGGACGACCCGGGAAGTCGTTGCGTCGTGGTCGACTCCCGGGACGGTCGCTAAACATCGAGCTCGTTCGAAACCCTCGCGTTCGCGGCGACAGTTTTACGAGTACTACTTTCTTGAGTACAACATATATGAGTACAACCGACGACCACAGCGGGGATGGGACGATCGTCTCCCTGAGTCCCAAGGGGCAGGCGACCATCCCGAAGGAACTGCGTGACAAGCACGGTATCGAACCCGGGAGCAAAGTGCGGATCAGAGAAAACGACGCGGGGGAGATCGTGATCGAACCGGTGCCGACACTCCGGGAATTTCGCGGGGCCGCCAGCACCGAACGGGACGGGACCAGAATTCTCGCGGCGCAACGAGAGCGTGACGGGGACCGGGCCCGTCGACTCGAGCGTGACTGATGGCGGACGCCATCACCGTCGACGCCGAACCGCTCATCGCGTACTACTGGGACGAACCTCGGGCAGACGACGTCGAGGCAGTGCTCGACGACATCGAGCGTGGGGACGTCCGCGGCTGGACCAACACGGTCACGTGTACGGAAGTTCGCTACGTCTGTGGTCGTGACGACCCCGAGAGCGCCCGACAGTACGTGAGCCGGATTCGCGATTGGTTCGGCGTCGTCTCGGCCGAGGCCGTCTGGGAGCAAGCGGCTGCGTACAAACGTGAGCACTCTGTCGCGCTCGGTGACGCGTTCACCCTCGCGACTGCTGTCGAGAAAGATACTGTCGCATACTGTGGTGCGGACGACGACTTCGACGACCTCGACGTGGCGATACGGCGATTCCGTGAAGACGGCGTCTAGTCTCCCGGGACGGTCTCCACTCCGGCGGTTTCACAACGATGGGTACTCCGCCAGCACGTCGTCGAGTCGCGCGGCGGCCTCGCGACAGGCCGCGAGTTCGTCGGCGACGGCGCCCGAGGCGAGTCGCTCGCGCTCGTCGGGACCCAGCTGTGCCCGGGCCTGGGCGCTCTCGCGCAGGTGTTCGTAGTCGGTTTCGCGGGGCAGGTCTCGCACGTCCCTGAGCGCGACCAGCGCGTCCTCGGCGTCGACCCGGTCGGCAACGCGGGCGACGACGCTCGTGAGTTCGCGACACCGGTACCGGAGCGTTCCGGCGGCGGGCGGCGGCCAGTCGACGGTCAGCGGGTCGGCGTCGAGTCGTCGCAGGTAGGTTCGGTGGGTGGCGACGTTGCGCTTGAGCGCGTCCGGCTCGTCGACGTAGTGGTCGAGTTTTGACCGCGAGAAATCGGCATAGGAAAGCAACTGCGAGATGGTCTCGGTGCCGGCGTCGTACGCCTCGACGTAGGTCTGCAGGTCCGCGGGCGGGCTCTGGAACTCGACCAGCGGATAGGATCGGGTTGTCGCGAGGAAGTCGAGCACCGTGCGGGCGCTCGCCTCGCCGGTGAACCGGTCGAAGGCGTCGGTGACCCGTTCGTTGTACGTCTCGATGGGCTCGCGCAGTCGTTCGGTCGGCGCGTCCAGGTCGGCCTCGCCCAGTCGCTGGAGGCGTTCGAGCTCGTCGACCCGGTCTGCCAGGTCTTCCCGGCGGCGTTCGACGGCCGCGCGGGCGCCCCGGTACCGATCGCGGGCCGTCTCCCGGTCGGTCAGTCGCTTGACGTCCCGGCGGACCGGGGCCAGGCGGTCACGGACCTTCGCCCAGTCGGACTCGGTGAGCCGGCGCTGCTGGAGCAGGTCGTCGACGGCCTCGAAGATATCGCGGTGGTGACACTTCTCGGGCAACCGCTCGGTGAAGTCGGCGACTTTCCCCTGGAACTCGATGAACGTCTGAAAGTCGCCGTCGCCGGTCACTCGCTCCTCGTAGCGCCCGAACAGCGCGTCCAGTTCCTCGTAGCGCTCGGCCAGGTCCTGGAGCGTGTCCTCGCCGACCGCCTCGACTCGCTCGCGGGCCTCCCGGAGGTCGGCCCGGGCGTCGGCCAGTTCCGAGACCAGGTCGTCGACGTCGGCGACGGCGGGGGAGTGGGCGGATTCGCTCATCGGTCACTCGTAGACCTCGTCGGGGTCGAACACGCGCTCGCCGACCACCTCGCCGTCGAGCGACCGGTGGAAACAGGAGTCGAACCCGGTGTGACAGGCGCCGCCCTCTTGGTCGACGCGGTACAGCAGGGCGTCGCCGTCACAGTCGATGCGGATCTCCTCGACGTGCTGGACGTGGCCGCTGGTGGCGCCTTTCTCCCAGAGTTCGTCCCGACTGCGCGAGTAGTAGTGAGCCCGCCCGGTCTCGCGGGTCCGTTCGAGGGCCGCGGGCGTGACGTAGGCGAGCATCAACACGTCTCCCGAGTCGGCGTCCTGGGCGACGGCCGGAATGCGGTCGTACTCGTCGAACGCGACGTCGACCGCGTCCCCGCTGTCGGTCGCGACGGGAGCGTCCCCATCGGCGGCGTCTGTCATGTTCTCACCCTGGTCGGTCGGCAGGATAGGTCTTTTGTCACGACCGGCTGTGAGGGCGGGATCACGACTGATAGTGATTATTGTCGGTCTGTTCCGGATCGACCGCACGCAATCGTGCGGTCGTACCGGTAAATCGCTACAATAATCACTATGATACGGTCGGTCTGTTACGTGGGCACAAAAAGAATTACGCACGACCGTATGAAAGGGCGGCGGCCAATACTTAACCCCGGGGCCCGAGAACACCTGACGATGATCGTCTACCGGATACGGCGGTTCTTCGAGGCCTGGGCCGAGGAGGACGCCACGGTCAGGGTGTTCCTGGCCTGGAACGCCGCCAACACGGTCGTTGCCTTCCTGCTGCTGGTCGGGGCCTTCGCCCTACTGGTCGCGACCAGCGCCCCCGGGTTCCAGCGGTCGCTCCTGCTGGGCTACATCGCCGTCGCGGTCGGCTGGCTACTGTCTATCTTCGTCATCGGCCCCGCCTACGAGCGAGTCGTTCCGCACGACGAGGAGTGATAGTGATTATTGTAGCGATTTACCAGTACGACCGCACGCAGTCGTGCGGTCGATCCGGAATAGACCTACAATAATCACTATGATACGGTCGTGCGTACCTAATTTCTGCAGTGTCGGTTCGGATCGGCGTTTCGGACTACGGAGACAGTCGTCTGTTACGTGGGCACAAAAAGAATTACGCACGACCGTATGAAAGGGCGGCGGCCAATACTTAACCCCGGGGCCCGAGAACACCTGACGATCGAGACTCACGAGCAGGCCCACGAACATCGGGACGATGAAGGGGAGTCCCGGCGACACCCAGACGGTGTCGGCCTCGGCGACCACGGTCAGCCCGTCGCGCAGTGTCTCCGGGGTCGTCCCGTAGGCGTCGCCCTCGATGTCGTCGAGAAACGCCGCCGCGCCCCACTCGTCGTCGGCCTCCGAGTCGAGCGCGTCCGTGCCCTCGTCGTCGGCCTCGGTCGGGATGTCGGGGTCGTACTCGATGGTCCCGTCGCCGGGCGGGTTCGGACTCGCGGGGAGACTCGCGGGGTCGCGGTACGCGTCCGGGTCGGCCCGCAGGTCGGCCAGCGTACAGCCCCGCCAGCGCAGGTACATCCGCAACGCGTCGAGGTCGAGCCCCCGGCGGGTGAACCCGTCGGGCGTCTCCATGAGCGACCCGTACTCGGTCGGGAGGTCCTCGACGACGACGGGTTTGCCGAGGAACATCTCCGACCCGACGTGGCCGGTCAGGGCGTTGCGAACGGCGACCCCGAGCGGGTAGACCACCCCGGCCAGCACCGTGTTGGTGAGGATCGTCATCGAGAAGACGCCGACGTAGGTCCGGGAGAGCGGGAGCGCCGTCGTCGGCAACAGGTACTGCGGGAACGTCGGAAACAGGACCGCGAGGACGACCAGCGCCTTCGCGTCGGCGCCGCCGAATCCGCCGACCCAGTAGATGACGTAGCCGATCGGTGCGACCAGCCCAAGCGACAGCGCGACGCTCAGGAAAAACGGCTCGCCGGGACTTCGCGTGGTGGTCTCCCAGGCCAGCAGTCCGACGCCCAGGAGTGCCAGCGGGAGCCACGTCCGGTTGGGCACCCGCCGGGTCTGCACGTCGCGGTAGGCCGCCCAGCCGAACACCGGCACCGCGACCAGGCGCACCAGGTCCGCCGGCGGACTCCCGAGCAACGTCGCGACCCACTCGAACACGACCGATCACGGGACGGGCGGGGTGTTAGTGGTTTCGACGGACCGGTCGTCGCCGACTGTCCGCCGTCCCGTCCACAGGTGGTGAGCGACCGACCTCGTGTTCTCGCGCAGTCATACGGTCGTTCACACGCGATTCCACGAAACAGGAGGCCCTCTCCGTGGTCCGAAACGCCGGTCTTCACCGACACTGCCGAAATTGGGTACGCACGACCGTATCAGGCGACGAGTTCCCCGTCGCGGGCGACGACCGTGCCGTCTTTTATAACGACCCGGGGCTGGTTCCCCTCGACGATGGCCCACTGGCGAGAGAGACTATCGTGGACGACGAGGTCGACGTCCAGGTCGGTCGCGAGGTCGAACCACGCGTCGAGCGTTCGGGTCATATCCTCGTTGTGCGACGCCGGGTCGAGCCCCCCGAGGAGATCCGCACCTGCCTCGACGCTCTCTCTGATCCGAACGGTGTCACGGTTCCGGGGAAAGACCGCTCGGTCAGTCCCCGCCGGACCGCTCGGTCCGGGGACTGACACTCCCGGTGCGGGTGTAGAGGCTGCCGAGCAGGACGGTTCCGGCCAGCAGCGGGACGGTCGCACAGGCGGCGTAGATGGGGGCGAACCCGACCGTCTCGACCAGCGGCAGGGTCACCACCGGCCCGAGGGCCCCACCGAAGTCGCCGAGGACGTTGTTCGTCCCCATCGCCCGCCCGGTCCGGCCGTCGGGCGTGAGGTCGGCCAAAAGCGCCATCAGCGGGCCGCTGGCTCCGCCCTGGCCGGCGCCGATGCATACACAGGCGGCGACGAGCGGCCACAGCGACTCCGTGGCCGCCAGCGCGAGAAAACCCACCAGCGAGACGCCGAGGAAGACGAACAGCGTCGGGATGCGGGCGCCGTGGACGTCGCTGGCTTTCCCCCCGGCGAGCATGAACCCGGAGGCCGAGAGCACGGTGACCGCCATCAGCAGTCCCGACATCCCCTGGGGGCCGTACCCCCAGACGGCGATGTCGTTGGCGTCGACGAACAACACGAGTGTGGCGAACAGCGCGCCGAGGTACGCGAAAAAGAGGCCGAAGTTGACGAACCCGACCGACAGCGTCGTGGCGGTCGTGTCCAGTTCCCACGGTTTGACAGCCGTGTGACTCCCGGAGACGTGGGTCTCGGGAACCGCGACGTACGCGACGAGGCTCGCGACGAGGGCGAACCCGGCGGCGAGGACGAACGCCGTCGACACGGTGTAGAGGTCGCTGACGACCCCTCCGAGGACCAGTCCGGCGGGGAACCCCAGCGTGATCCCGCCCCGGACGACGCCCATGCTCGTCCCGCGCGAGTCGCCGTCGCTCACGTCGGCGGCGATGGTGTAGGCGGTGGCGAAGACCAGCGCGCTGCCGACCCCCCAGACGACGCGGGCCCCCAGAAACCACGCTTCGGGAACCCCCGACCCGAGCGCGACCACGTACCCCAGCGTCGCGACGGCCTCGACGAACAGGCCGACGATGAGCGGCGTTCGGGTCCCGACACGGTCGACCAGCGACCCGGCCGGCCCGTTGGCGACGATCCGCGTAAACCGGTTGGCACTCAGAATGAGTCCGACCAGCGCCGGGGAGATTCCCAGGATAGCGCCGAGATTCGGCAGGATCGGGAAGACGACGCCCCCGCCGAACCCGACGAAGAAGGTGCTGACGACGACCGCCAGCACGACCGACCGCGACCCGCTCGCAGAACCGTCGGTCACACACCGAGGTATCGACGCCTCGAACGAAAGCGTACCGGAACAGCAGCGTCACGGACCCGTGCACGGGGCGCACTCGCGGCCCGTCATACTGTCGGACACAAGCAAATCGACACTCGATACTTCGTTTGGCGGTCTCTGAGACGTCTCGATGGTGACACACCGACAAGCGTGTTCACGTACTTGTGTCCGACAGTATCACTGAACGAGAGACGCGTGGCTCACTCGTTGGGCGTGGGAGACGCGGCCGGATATTCACTCGGACACGAACCGAGTAACAGTCTCATCACCCGTCCGGCACGCAGAAACCGTTTCGCTCCCGGATCAGAGAAAAGCGTGTTGACCTATTCGTGTCCGAGTGGATACACCGTGTTCGCGTCGCTGCCGTCGGGCGCAGTGAACAGTGGTCCGAGAAGACGGACCACCTGTGGAACGCGCGGACGCCTCAGATGACGCGGTTCTGCAGATAGTCGAGGTGTTTGGCGTTGTAGACGATCTTCACCTCGTCGGCGTCGGGGCTGCCGATACAGGTCAGCCGGACGTTCCTGTCTTCGACTTCCTCGTCCGAGAGGATCTGCTGCATGTCCATGTCAATCTCGCCGTCGATGACGATGGCGGCGCAGTTCGCACAGGCGCCGGCCCGACACGAGAACGGCCAGTCGTACCCCTGGGCCTCCGCAGCCTCGAGGATGTACTCGCCCTCGTTGACGTCCAGCGTGCCGTAGTCCTCGTCGTCGAGGCCCGCGTCGGCCGCCTTGTCGAAAGTCTCTGCGTCGTACATATCCCAGCCCTGGTCGTCCAGGACCTCGTAGTTCAGATACTCTACGGTGGGCATCACCCGCGACTTTGCCCCCCGCACGGTTAGACTTTGCTGTTTCCGGCCCAGTCGAGTGAACGAGTATCACAGATCCACGTGGCCGACGCGGGGCTGACTCGACGGACGTTCGATGACACCCCGCACCGCGTCCGGGATCGAAAAATCGAGCGCGCTGTCGTGTCGGACTGGCAACGCGTCCCCGAACTGTGTGACGGACGGAACGGGAAGCCCTCAGGACAGGGGGACAAACCGGAAGAGGAGAAACGAGGCGATCGTCGCGATGGCGGGGACGACGTTCTGAAGGACGATCACTCGCGCCGTCGTCGCCGGCTCGAACAGGTCCGACGCGCTGGGCAGGTCCTCGGTTTCCTCGTCGCCGATCGGTGGGGTGTGCCCGTCGGGCGTGCCGCCCTCGCCGCCGACGGTCGGCGCGTCGGCGGTTTCGGCGGCCAGAGCGCCGACCGACACCTCCGGCGTGTCGCCCTTCCGTGCGTCCGAAATCGTGACCGTCCGGGTTGCCCGGCCCCATCCCAGGCCGACGATGCTCATCGTCGCGATGATGACGAAACTCGCGGGGACGCCCAGTGCCGACAGACCCGTGACGATGGTCGAGGAGACGCTGGCGACGACCAGCGCCGCCAGCAACGGCAGGTCCGTCAGGTCGTTACCGACGGTGTCCATCGTCCGGCGGGCGATGGTGAACGCGCCCAGTCCGATGGCCACGCCACCGAGTACGAGCCCCTGGTTCATCGTGATCGAGTCGCTCCCCACCAGCGGCGCGACGGCGTTTGCCACGTTCGAGGCACCCGCCGAAAAGGCCATGTAACAGCCGATACCGATGACGAGCAGCGTGCCGACGAACTCCCGACGGGTGGTGTTGGGGCCCAGCACCGGCTTCGGCACCGACCCCGAGCGGTCGAGCGCGAGCAGTGACCCCTCGCTCTGGGTGACGGCGAACCACTCGACGAGTCGCGGGTAGTAGTACCGCCCGATGACGGCGCTGACCCAGAAGGCGATGATCGGCGAGACGAGCCACCAGGAGACGATCTGGCCCATCTCGCCCCAGTTGAGCGTCCCCCGGGCCAGGCCGAGGCCGGTCATCGACCCGACCGCGGTCATCGATGTCGAGGCCGGCACGCCCGCGACGTTCGAGAGAAACAGCGCCAGCCCGATGAAAAAGAGCACGCCGATGCTCACGGGCAACGTAAAGGCCGTCGTGACGATGTCGCTACCCAGCGTCTCGACGACCCTGCGGCCGACCGTCCACCCGCCGGCGAAGGCAAACAGCGTCATCAGCGCCGCCGCGCCGACCTTCGTGAGCGTGTTACTGCCGACCGCCGGCCCGAAGGCCACCCCCGTCGACGACCCGCCAATGTTGAATCCCACGAATACGGCGACGACAATCCCCACGACCAGCAGCGCGGCTACCATACCCGACCAGAGCACCGACGAGGAGTAAAGACTGACGAATCGCCCGCCAGCGCCGGATTTCCGTCGTCACCACGGAGCCCTCTCCGGACGGTATCCCGGCCACCGTCCCTCTGGCAGGGATGTGTGACTGTGATCTTAAGCCGATTTACACCTACGGAACGCCACAAGTGCGGCCACAGCCACGAGCGCGATCAACGCCGCGATCGGGCCGAAGCCCGGACCGTCTGCATCCGTCGTTTCTTGGCTGCCGTCACCGTCACTGCCATCGGTTCCGCTAGTTTCCGAACCGTCTGCATCCGTCGTTTCTTGGCCGCCGTCACCGTCACTGCCATCGGTTTCACTAGTTTCTGAACCGTCACCGTCCTCGGACATCGTGATCTCCCGCGTGGAGAACTGGTTGACGGCAACGAGCACGTCGGCGCTCGCTTGGGCGCTCGATTGCTGGTTCACGAGGAACTTCGAGCTGTCGCTTCCGATTGCGCTTTCGAGGTCGCTGTAGGACGACGCTTCTGCGGCCGCTTCACCATCGACTGTCACCTGGAGATCCTCGACGGAACTGATCGCTTGCTCTGAGAGGGACGTGATGATGACCTTTCCCTGGTCCTGGGAGCGGTCAGCGGTCATCCGCACTGTCCCCTCGCTCTGCTGGGTCACTTCGACGGTCGTGTCTTCACTGTACTGGACGACATCCGCCGCGAATTCGTTCCCCTGTTCACTCGACTCCATCACGTACACTTCAGCGGCCGCCTGCCCGTCGGAGATGAGCTGTTCCTCCTGTTCATCCTCTTCGGTACGCCCTTCGGAGTAGGAGCGGAATACGAGCCTGTCGTCACTTTTCAAGTCCGCCGAGAGGTTCCCCTGTTCGTTGACGGTGACTTCCCCATCGCCGACGACGACGAACGTTCCCTGGGTTCCATCGTCACTGCTCACGACCACGCGTTGGTCCCCCTCGCTCTCGGCCTGTGACGAACTGGAGACGTTGACGGTTACGTACTGCGAGTCACCACCCGATCGGACGACGAGGATGCCTCGTGAGTTATCGTGGGCCTCCATAGTCGCCCCGCTCTCGGCGGTTACTGTCGCACTGACCTCGGTTTGGGAGTCGAGTGATAGTGCTGTGCCGGTAATATCAGTGACTGCCGATAGTCCGACACCTGCCCGAACATTGCCTTGGTTTTCTGCAGTACTCTGGGATTGGACTTTCACCGACTGGAAGACGGTGTTCTCATTCACCGAATAATCGACGATCGCGTCATTGGTTGTTTCGAACTCGACGTGTGTGCCAGCGTAGGCTTCACCTTGCTGTGCTGCTGCGCTGGCCGTTCCAATTGGAAGGGCAGTACTCGCGACGAAGAACAAGACTATGACTACGGTACGACTTGGCGTCATCGATATGAACCAGGGGATGCACTGTGTTATATTCTTTCTGGTTGCCGTCAGACGTATGTAAGACGAAACTGCGTCATTTGACGAGAGCAACATCGCACATGGCCGGAGACAGACGGCGATACACGCGAGGGGAGGTGCTCGCGAGCGGCCTCGCCCTCGGCACGGTCGGTGCCGGTGCCGGACTCGGGGCGAGGAAACTACTCGACGGAGTACAGCGTCCGGGACGTGCCCGGGGCCGAGACGATGTGTGTCACAGTACAGAACCAGTAGTTGAAAGCACGAGGCAAAACCGGAACCGATACTGACCCACTCGGTGTAGATTATAAACTCTGCTCCGCGTGGGGTAAGGGCGGCTTACTTCGGAATCCAGTAGGAGACGCGGTTCTCCGTGTGTTTCTTCTTGGAGAGTTCGCCGTCCTCTACAAGGGAGTCAAGCCGTCGTTGAAGCGTCCACCGGGACGCGTCAGGGAAGGCGTCAACGAGGTCTGAAACGATGTAGGGCTCGCAGCGATCCATCTCTTCGAGGACTTGCTGCGGCGTCGGCTCCTCGGGCGTCCGCGGCATACTGTTGCTGTCAGTCTCGGCCATCCTTATAGATGCACCATGTGGGGCAACGACCTTTATTCTTCACCACACGGTGCAGAATAGCCCGCCGGCCTGTTCTGCACCACGCGGGGCAAAACTTATAGTTTGAGTATTGGGAGTGCGACGACTGTTTTAGCTCTCGGCAGGCCGATTAGTCGTCGCCGGGTTTGTAGGCCCCTGGACGCTTCTCGATGTTGTAGACCCACAAAATCTGGTCAGCCTGGACTGCCTTACAGCCGAGACGAAACGCGCCGATGCGGAGCTTCGAATGCGGCGCTCCAGTGAGTGGTTCCAGGTAGTCGCTTGGATCACGCCACTGGTCGGTGACGATCCCGTCGAGCTTCGAAACGATGCGCTCCTGCTCGTGCGGCTGGAGCTTCTCGTATTCACGTTCTGCGGGGTCAGTTAATTTCCAATCCCATGCGTCGTCACTCGTCGGCGTCCGTGTCCTCGTTCAGACGCGCTCGAATCTCGTCGCTGCTGTAGGTTCGTCCCTCACCGGTCGCCAGCTGGTGTTCACTGGCGGCGATGTCCTTCCAGCCCTTCCGCGAGAACGTGGGGTGCTTCACGGCGTCCCGAAGCGCCCACCGGATGAACTCGCTACGGGACGGGAAGTCTTCGGCCCGCCAGGTCGCATCAAGGTCGTCAAGGAACGCCTGCGGAATCTTGAGCGTGATGGTGGTCATATTGGGGTCGTCGTCGGCCCCTGCGTCAGCGTCGGACATACATCTGTATTACCTCTGTATTATCATAAGCGTTGTAGGTGTGTCGGAAGATATATTGCACCACGCGGGGCAAGACTTTAAGGAACGCACCACTTGGTGCAGAATAGAGAACAGGAACCTGATAGGAACTGTTCCTGAAACTGGCGACACCCACGCAAGAAAATGGCTCAAGATGACACGAACGACACAGAACCGACTTCCGGATTTGACCCGCTTTCAACTACTGAGGACTTCGAGTGAGCGGGTACATCGACCGGAGCGGGGGTTCTGTCAGCGACGTCCCGGTCGCCGGAGAACGGGACCGGGAGCGGCGTTCGAACCGTCAAATATGCCGGCAACGAAAAGGATTAACACCGCACCGGGAGTCCGATTTCCCATGTCAGAGGGACACGACGGACGGTCGCGGCGGAGTCTTCTCAAGTACCTGGGTGCGATGGGCGCCACGGCGGGACTCGCAGGCTGTAACGAGGGTGGCGAGGAGACGCCGACCGCCGAGGAGACCGCCGCCGAGACCGACACCGAGATGGAGACGGCCGAATCGACACCGGAGCCGACGGCGACGGCGACCGACACACCGGAGCCGTCGGTGTCGGGGTCGGTCACGCTCGTCCACGACACGCACTTCCACGGTCGCTTCGGCGACCCCGAGGATCCCGCAAACATCGGCACCTACTTCGGCCTGATTGACGAGATCCGGTCCGAGAACCCGGACGCGCTCGTGCTCGGGAACGGCGACGACCTCGCCTCGTCGGTGCTGTCGTCGGTGTTCGACGGCGAGCACATGGTCGAGGCGTTCGACGCCGGCGGCCTCGACTACGACACGTTCGGCAACCACGACTTCGACATGGGGCCCGAGACGCTGCGGACCCAGGTCGAAAACAGCGAGTTCACCTGGGTGAGCGCCAACGCCACGAACACGGCGACCGGCGAGGTGTTCGCCGCCGAACAGGGCGCACAGCGGTACGTCATCGAGGACGTCGACGGCGTCAGCGTCGGCATCACGGGCCTGATCAACGAGGAGGCCCCGAACATCACGTCGATGGGTCCCGACGCCGACGCCGAGGGCCTGGTCGACTCGCTGAACGAGGTGGTTCCGGAGATGCGCGAGGACGGCGCCGACGTCGTGGTCGCCCTCTCGCACGTCGCCAGCCCGGTCGTCGAGAGCCAGGTCGCGCCCAACGTCGACGGCGTCGACGCCATCGTCGGCGACCACGCCGCGCTCGTCGCCGAGGAACCCAGCGTGATCAACGACACCGTCGTCTCGTACGTCGGCGACGGGTTCGAGTACGTCGGCGAACTCCAGCTGGTCGTCGAGGACGGCGAACTGTCCGACCACGAGTTCGAACTCCACGAAACCGCCGCCGTCGAGGACGGACTCGAAGCGAATCGGGACGTCCGGTCGGCGGCCAACACGTATCGCAACGAACTGGACGAGCAACTGGAAGTGACTATCGGCGAGACCGAGACGCCCCTCGACGTCCGCGAGAGCGTGGTCAGGCGCGAGGAGTCGAACTTCGGGAACTACCTCTCGGACAAGATCCGCGAGTACGCCGACGCCGACGTCGCGCTGAGCAACGGCGGCGGCATCCGGACCGACACCGAGTACGAGGCCGGCGAGATCACGAAAAAGCTGGTCATGAACATCCTCCCGTTCCCGAACAACGTCGTGAAACTCGAAATCGACGGCGAGACGCTCATGGCCGCCCTGGAGAACGGCGTCAGCGCGGTGGGTGACCTCTCCGGACGGTTCCCCCAGGTTTCGGGCATCGAGTACACCTACGACCCCAGCGCCGAGGCCGGGAACCGCATCGACGAGGCGACCGTTGACGGCGAAGCGGTCGACCCCGAGGGGACCTACACCCTGGCGACCAACGACTTCGTCGCCGGCGGCGGCGACGGGTACGAGATGCTGACCGACGCCGACCGCCTCATCGACGCCAACGGCGGCGCGCTGCTGTCGACGCTCGTCATCGACAAGATAGAGGCCGAGACGCCAATCTCGCCCGAGACGACCGGCCGCATCGAGGTCGTCGACCCGCCGTGGGAGAGCGAGGACGCGAGCCGCGTCGCTCCCGTCACGCTGGACTGATAGTGATTATTGTCGGTCTGTTCCGGATCGACCGCACGCAATTGTGCGGTCGTACCGGTAAATCGCTACAATAATCACTATGATACGGTCGTGCGTACCCGATTTCCGCAGTGTCGGTGAGGATTGGCGGTTCTGACCACGGAGACAGTCCTCCGGTTTTGTGGGAGCAAAAAGAATTACGCACGACCGTATGACCGACGCTGGTCGCGACGGTCCGGTCGAACGACACTGCGGTCGGTCGCGTCGCGGACTTGCCGGAGGCGGTCGCGTCGCGGTGTGACCCCACCGGTGCGACCGTCCCCGGCGGCGAACCGGTCGCCTTTGGGAGAGTTTTTCCCCGCGGCCCGCCTTCGTGGGAGTATGAGTACGCCGATCACGGAGCGACTCGACGACCCCGAGGCGGCCCGGGAGTCCGGGCGCCGGAAGATGGACTGGGCCCGCCAGCACATGCCGATCCTCGCGGCGTTGCGTGAGGAGTTCGAGGCCGACCGGCCCTTCGCGGGCGAGACGGTCGGGATGGCGATGCACGTCGAGGCCAAGACGGCGGTCCTGGCCGAACTGGTCGCGACCGGGGGCGCCGAGGTCGCGATCACCGGCTGTAACCCCCTCTCGACCCACGACGACGTCAGCGCGGCGCTGGACGCGGTGTCGGGCGTCACCTCCTACGCCGAACGGGGCGTCGACGACGAGGCCTACTACGCGGCCATCGAGGCCGTCATCGAACACGAACCCTCAATCACCGTGGACGACGGGATGGACCTCGTCGCAGCGATCCATGAGGACTACCCTGAGCTGATCAATTCGATCGTCGGTGGGGCCGAGGAGACGACGACCGGCGTCCACCGCTTGCGGGCGATGGACGACGACGGCGAACTCGACTACCCGGTCTTTGCGGTCAACGACACGCCAATGAAACGGCTGTTCGACAACGTCCACGGCACCGGCGAGTCCTCGCTCGCGAGCATCGCCATGACGACGAACCTCTCGTGGGCGGGCAAGACGGTCGTCGTGGCCGGCTACGGCCACTGCGGGAAAGGCGTCGCCAAGAAGGCGGCCGGCCAGAACGCCGACGTGGTCGTCACCGAGGTCGAACCCCGGCGGGCACTGGAAGCCCACATGGAGGGCTACGACGTGATGCCGATGCGCGAGGCCGCGAGCGTGGGCGACGTGTTCGTCACGACCACCGGCAACCGCGACGTCATCGTCGAAGAGGACTTCGAGCGGATGGCCGACGGCGTCCTGCTGGCCAACGCCGGCCACTTCGACATCGAGGTCGATCTGGACGCACTCTCGGACCTGGCGGTCGACACCTACGAGGCCCGCGAGGGCGTCCGGACCTACGAACTCGACGATGGCCGGCGGCTGAACGTCCTCGCGGAGGGGCGCCTGGTGAACCTCGCGACACCCATCGCGCTCGGCCACCCCGTCGAAGTAATGGACCAGTCCTTCGGCATCCAGGCGGTCGTGGTCCGGGAACTCGTCGAACGCGGCGGGGAGTACGCCCCCGGCGTCCACGACGTCCCCGACGACTTAGACCGGGAGGTCGCGGAGATCAAACTCGCCGCCGAGGGCGTCGAGTTCGACGAGCTGACCGACACGCAGCGCGAGTACATGGACTCCTGGCAACACGGGACCTGATTCTAGGATTTAAATAAGGTGGTGGTCAGAAGTATAAGTATGCTGAATCCATCCTCCATGCGGGGACAGAGCACGA
Organism: Halobacteriales archaeon QH_10_67_22; assembly: GCA_003021305.1. Classification (GTDB taxonomy): domain Archaea; phylum Halobacteriota; class Halobacteria; order Halobacteriales; family Haloarculaceae; genus QS-4-69-31. The sequence continues at coordinate 27,340 of PXQN01000033.1, forward strand.
CGCTGTGGCTGGCGGTGGCGGGGGTGCTGGTCCTCGCAGCGGTCGCGATTGGCGGCGCCTACGCCGCTGGCGTGATCGGTACCGGTGACGCCGACACGAGCCAGTCGACGCCCACCCCGTCGCCCGCCACCGCACCGCCCACGACCGCACCCACCGCCGCGCCGACCGCTACGCCGGCGGCAACGGCGACCCCGACGGCTACGCCCACGCCGAGTTACGCACCTCCAGAGGAAATACTGTCTCAGCAGGCGGGAGACTTCCAGCCGTTCCTACGGGAGTACCTGTACCAGCTCGACACCATTGGGAAAGACATTCCGGTGAGTGTGACGCTGACTGGAAGTGCAATCTATAATGACAGCGCCCTCGTCGTGACTACTGATCTTGCCGAGGAAAGTGAAAGCCCACGAATCCGAGCAAATCAGAAGGGTGCTATCGCATATGCGTATATATTCGCGCTCGAGGAACATAACAAAGGGAGGGTTGACGGTTCTGCACCGGAGGCTATCGTCGTCCTGGAAGTAGACGGTAAAAACGGAAATAAGTCGCTGGTGCTGCAACAGGAAGCCGCTCAGGACGCTATTGACGGGGAACGTAGTCGTGAAGACGTATTCGTCGAATTTACAGAAAACCAGCAGCAACAGAATGAACAGTCCACAGCATACGCGGAATGGATCGATGCGGGAGGGAAGAGAACGACCTACGGCGAGGATTCAGCATGACGGACGGCGAGATCGTCAACCGACTCCAGCGTCGGATCAGCTGTGCCGAGGAACGGATCGAGAGTCTTGAAGAGCGCAACGACCGCCTAAAAACGATCCTTAAGACTCAACTTGACATCGACCCTGCCGAGCTCGAGGTGTTGCCCGAAGGTTCTGCGAGCGAGCAACCCGAGGTGGGCCACGACGACGAGCAGGGCGGACCGACTGCCGACGAGGAACCCGACAGCGAGAGTGGCGGCTTCCGTCCCAGCAGTTGAGGGGCGAGGGGGGTTGGGTGGCCGGGTTCGGATTCTCTCCCGTGCTGTTTTTATAATAGAACACGGGGAGAAGCATATCCAGATTTAAATACGGTGGTGAAGAGACGTATAGCTATAATGAATCAGTCCTCCATGCGGGGACAGAGCACGACGCTGGTGCTGGCGGTGGCGGGGGTGCTGGTCTTGGTCGGCGTCGGGATCGGCGCCGCCTTCGTCACCGGTGTCATCAGCCCTGGTGACGCCGGAACCGACCAGGCGACCGCTACGCGCGACTCCGCCTGAACCGAACAACTACGCGCCGTTCTTCGAGCGGATTCCCTATGGAATACAGGCGGCGACGACAGTCCCGATCCGCTCTCGTGGTGCTGAAATTAGGGGTGATAAAATCGTCATGGTGTATAACGAGAGTGAGGATGCCCAAACGGCGACCAAGGAGCGATCCGGGATCGCAGTCGGGTACGCTAGCGTTATCCGCAAGTATGACAAAGGAGATTTTGAGTCGGACGTCCCGACTCGACTTCGAGTGATCGAAGTCGACAGCGAAGACGACCCGCCCGAGACGTTCTTTGTCAACACCTCCCTCGCTCGCAAATACGCCGGGCTCGAGATTGACGGAGCCGAATATGTCGAGCAGTTCGGTCGTACCAGTCGCGATGCAACGCCCGAAGAACGGGAACTCGCACAAGAAATGGACAGAACCAACGGCAACACGACCCTCTATCCATCAGATCCGGGCTGACTACCGTCCAGTTTTCGACGTTCCGTTCTTGATGTATTCTCCGTACCCCACAGTCACAGACATTTCTGTGCGAGTGTGGGGTACAAAGTCACCGGCCACGACTCCGCCGTTCTCACGCCCGTCTCGCACCCACAGTTCATTCTGATTCTAGAATTTAAATAGGGTCGTAGTCAGAAGTATAAGTATAATGAATCAGTCCTCCACACGCGGACAGAGCACGACGCTGGTGCTGGCGGTGGCGGGGGTGCTGGTCTTGGTCGGCGTCGGGATCGGCGCCGCCTTCGTCACCGGTGTCATTAGTCCTGGTGACGCCGGCACGGACCAGGCGACCGCTACGCCGCCGCCGGCCACCGCCGCCCCAACCCCGACAGCAACGGCCACGCCCACCGCCACTCCTACGCCCACGCCGAGCCCGACGCCGAGTTACGCACCGCCAGAAGAGGTGCTGTCTCAGGACGTTGGAGAGATGCGTCCGTTCCTTCGGCAGTTCTTGTTCCGCCTCAACAGGAGTGCAAACGCAGAGTCTGTGGGTGTGACACTTACAGGGAGTGCATTGTATCAAGAACAAGGGTGGATTGTTATTACCACCGACCTGATCGATAAAGGCGAGAACGACGCGTATCGGAAGGTACAGTTAGGCATTATCGCGAACGCTTACCTGACCGCATTTCGGGAACACGATGCAGGGCGAGTTGACGGTCCCGCACCTGCGGGGATACTTGTCCTCGAAACAGACACCGACGCCGAAAGAGAGTGGACAAAAGCGAATAGGAAGGGTGCTCAAAACGTCGTCGATGGTGAAACGGACCGGAAAACGGCAATCCAGGCGTTCGCAAGCGATACAGCGCCAATGGATGAGGGCTCCGCGGCTTACGCGGACTGGATCGATGCGAGAGGGCGGAATATTACCTATGGTGAGGATTCAGCATGACGGACAGCGAGATCGTCAAACGACTCCAGCGTCGGATAAGTCGCGCGGAGGAGCGGATCGACAGCCTAGAGGCCCGAAATGACC
>PXQN01000034.1:0-803 GCA_003021305.1 Halobacteriales archaeon QH_10_67_22
AAAAATTCCGTCCAGATGGAGCGTGACGAGGTCCGGCGATGGGTAACGCGACACCGGTATGCAGTCGTCGTCTCGCTGGTCGCGTTCGTGGTGATGGTGTACGGCACCTGGCGGACGGCACCCCACCTCGCGATCCCGGACGAGGCCGGTGCCGTCCGCAAGGCCCTCCGAATGGGCTACGAGCGTGACCCGTTCATCAAGGCGTTCAAGAAAGGCGGGAACCTCCACCTGTACCTGCTGGCGGCGTCGTTCGTCCCCGTGGTCGCGTTGTGGGTCGTCAGCGGGCGGTTCGGGGAGATCACGGCCGCGACGGACGGTCTCCCGTCCGAGCCCAGCTGGGACCTCGCGCCGGAACTGCTCGGGGCCTTCTACGACGTCATGTTCGCCGGTCGCGTCCTCTCGGCGCTGTTCGGCGCTGCGACGGTGTTCGTCGTGTACCTGCTCGCCCGGGACCTAGAAAGCGAGCGGGCCGGTCTCGCCGCCGCGGTCACGCTCACGCTCTCGACGGGTTACGTCCTCACAGCCCACTACGCGACCGAAGACGCTCCGACGACGTTTTTCATCATGCTGACGCTGCTGTTGCTCGTCCGGGCCAGACGCGAGTGGGGTCGGTACACACTCCTGGCGGCGGCGCTGTCGTTCGGGCTGGCGACGTCCGCGAAGGCTATCAGCGGGTTGCTCGTGATACCGATCAGTGCCGTTATTGTCGAGCGCTATCGCGACGACCTCTCGAACCCCGTCGTGTTCCTCCGACGGACCTGGGGGTACCCGGCACTCGCTCTCGGGGCATACTTCGCGACGAC
>PXQN01000034.1:881-12320 GCA_003021305.1 Halobacteriales archaeon QH_10_67_22
GCTCGCCCGCGACCGGGCCGACACGTCACTGGCGCTCCTCCTGTCGGTGGCGGTCCCGTACTTCCTGATCATCAGCGTCGGGAAGATGGCGCAGTTCCCGCGGGTGATCGCGTTGTTGCCGTTTTTCGCGGTGTTCGTCGGCGTCGTGACCGAGCGCCTCTACAGCGCCGAGTACAGCGGTCGCCGGGTCGCTCTTGGCGCGCTCGCAGTCGTGTTCGCCTTCTCGGCGCTGTATCTCGTCGTCGGCCTCGCGGACTTCAACACCTCCCGAATGGAGGCCACGGCCTGGAACGAGGGCCACTTCGAGTCCGGCGAAGAAGTGGCGGTGTACTCCCAGCGGATCTACCTCCCCGAGTTCCCCGACGACGTCACCGTGAACCGGTACGAGATCCACAGCGAGAACCCCGAGTCCAACTGGCGGCCCGGGCTCGAACAACTGGCGTGTAACGGCCCCGAGCACGTCGTACTCTCCAGTGACCACTACAACCGGTTCTTCAAGGACCCGTCGACGTACCCCGAGGTGACAGCACAGTTCCGACGTCTCATGAACGAGGACGGCTACCGGATCGTACAACGGTTCGGCCCGCCAATCCAGACCGACCAGACCGCCAGCCGGAAGTTCCAGCTGAGCGCGACCTTCCACAGCTACCACCTGAACGGCAGTCCGACGATCCTCGTGCTCAAACGCACCGCCGAACTCGACCCCGACTGTCCGGTGACCGGGTCCGCGTGAGTACGGAATACGACGTGTCACCGGCGGAACCAGCCGCGAGCGGTCACCCTGTCCCGGTGTCCACGAGTATCAACCGAGATACACGGCCTAAAAGACCCTCCCGGACCAACCCCCGGTGATGGGGCTCCGATCGCTGTTTGACCTGCCGATCGACATGGGGTGGCGCCACGTGCTGTTCGCGAACTGGCCGGTCGACCCGGAGGTGGTGGCGGCTCACCTGCCCCTCTCGGTCGTGCCGTTCACTAACATCGCGGTCAGACCGGCGGGGTTGCCGGCCTGGGCCGGCTTCGATCTGCCCGAACTGAACCTCCGGACCTACGTCACCCACGGCGACACCGAGGCGATCTACTTCTTCAGCCTGGACGCCGACGGGATCCTGGGCGTGACCGGGGCTCGCCTCTTTCACCACTTGCCGTACTACTACGCGGACATCGACATCGAGAGCGACGGCGGGCTGGTGTCCTACACGAGTCGCCGGCGCCACCCAGGGGCGCGGCCTGCGAACTTCGACGCCACCTACCGACCGACCGGCGATGGCTACCGGTCCGAACCCGGCTCCCTCGACGCGTTTCTCACCGAGCGCTACCGGTTCTACACCGAGACGCCCGGCGGCGAGTTGCGATACTCGAACGTCCAGCACGACCGGTGGCCCCTCTTCGAGGCCGAGGCCGACCTGCGGACCAACCAAGTGTTCGAGACCAACGGGTTCGCCCACCCCGACGGCGACCCGCGCCTGCTGTACAGCCCCGCGCTGACGGTGTCGGCCTCCGAGAGCAAGCGCTCCGACGGCACGTAGCGCGAGGCACGGTCACGCGAGCACCGGCCACGCGACGACAGCACGCGAGCACCGGCCACGCGACGACAGCACGCGAGCACCGGCCACGCGACGGCAGTCACGCGAGCGCGGCCAGTATCTCCCGGTACCGGCACTGTGCGGCCTCGAAGCTGTACTCGCGTTCGATCAGGTCGCGGCCGTTGGCGCTGATGGTGTCGAGGTCGTCGCGGTCCAAGACCGCCCTGATAGTCGATTCGATGGCCTCGGGGTCGGTGCTGTCGAGGCGGAATCCCGTCTCCCCGTCGCGGACGACGTCGGGGACGCCCGAGACCGGCCGGGCGAGGACGGGCGTGCCACAGGCCAGCGCCTCCAGGATGGCCGTCGGGAGCCCCTCGGTGGGTTCCGAGACCAGGACGACGAGACGCAGGCGGTTCAGCTCGGCGGGGACCGCATCGTGGTCGACCCAGCCTCGAAGTTCGACGCGGCCGGCGGCGATCTCGTCTTCGAGGCGGGTTTCGAGCCACCCACGGAGGTCGCCGTTACCGACGAACGTGAACGTCACGTCCGGCGGGAGCGACGCGGCGACCGCCGCGAGTTCGCGGACGTTTTTCTCCTCGTCGAGTCGACCCAGAAAACCGACCCGGCGCTCGCGTTCCTCGAAGGGTACGGCCACGTCGAACTGGGCGGTGCGGACGTACCGCGCGCCGGTCGGGTAGACGTCGGGGTCGTCGGGGTCGAGGTTCAGCGCGCGACCGGGCCGGGGAGTCGCCGTTCCCACTCGATCCGGAGCGTGAGCGGCACGTCGCCGCGGGGTTCGATCAACACTGTCTTGCCGAGCAGGCGGGCGAACACGACGGGCAGGAGGTAGGCGGTCGCGCCGAAAAAGAGGACGACCGGTTCGTCCCGGGCGGCGATGGTCCGGCACATCCGCAGCTGGTTGAGCGCGAACCGGGCGGCGGCGATGGGCACCGAGTCACCGGCGCTCTCTCTCGTGAGTTCCACGAGCTCGTGGTCGGTCCGGATCGAGGAGTCGGCGGGCAGGTCGGCAGTCACGAGCGCGACGCCGGTCACCGCCCCGAGCACGTCCAGCAGGCTCCGGGTGGCGTTCTCGCCGGCGTCCGACAGCGGGTGTGTGACCACACAGACGTCGGGCAACTCCGCCATGACCCCCCGTCGGCCCCGCCCGCTTGTAACTGTGCCGGAGTCGCGGTCCGCTGGCGCGTCACGCGCCCTATCAAGCATCCCGTGTTCGGTGGATACACGCCGGTGTCGGCGCTGTTGCTCGCTGGGGTCCTCGCCGGTGGCGTGTCCGGGCTGGGGATACCCAGTGTCGCGTGGCGACGACGGCCGGCACCGCGCCGGCGAGCAGCCACTTCGCTGTCGCGTAGTCGACGACTCCCTGGCGGACGTAGTTCGCGAGGCCGTTGCCCATCCCGAAACCTCCGTGAGCAGGCCGGCGCCGATGGCCTGGGCGGGCGTCAGCCCGACCACCAGCATGAAGAAGGGGCTGAAAAACAGCGCCCCGGAGACCCCCGCCGGTGGTTTCGGCCGCCCACGACCGCGAGTCCGTGGACGAAGACGAGGGCTGCCGCAACCGGGACGCGAGCTCCGCCAAAACCGCCGACAAACAGCGGCAGGTACAGCAGCGGGGCGAGGACCGAAGTCCAGAACGAAAGCGGGGACAGGAACGTCGCCACCCGTGCGAGGACCGACAACAGTCGCTGTTCGCACGACCCTCCCGACTCGCAGCCGCCGTCACGGATCTTCACGTCGATCATCGTATGTTGGCTCCGTCAGTGTCGACGCCCCGACGGACGGTGGCCCTGGCTCCCATCACGCTGGGGGAGTTTATCAGCCGCGTCCCCGAAGCGGTCGTATGGAACTCCGCCATCCCGACGGCCGGGACGACGCCAGGGCCCTGGTTCGCGTTCACGGCCTGGCCTGGCGGGCGGCCTACCGCGACCTGCTTCCGGCGGCGGTGGTCGACCGGATCCCTGTCGAGGCACCCGAGCAGTCGGTGACGGAGTGGACCGAGCGCGTCGAGCGCAACCGCGAACGGTTCCTGGTCGCCGACGTCGACGGGGACGTCCGGGGGTACGCCCGCGTCACCTGGGGCAGCGAGACAAAGCCGTTCGTCGACGCGGACGAGGCGGGGCTCAAAGAGATCTACGTCCACCCCGACCACTGGGGTGAAGGGATCGGGACGGCGCTGCTGGAGGCCGGATTCGGCCTGGTGCCCGACCGGATCGAGACGGTGAAACTCGAAATGTTGTCGGGCAACACCGTCGGCGAGGCGTTCTACGAGTCCCGAGGGTTCGAACGGGTCGACACCGGCGAGTACGAGATTGCCGGCGAGTCGTACCCGACGGCTATCTACGCACGCTCGGTGTGATGGCGGCGTTCGGTGCGCGCCTCGACGAAGACGGCGGTCAGGCCGGCGCCGCCACCAGCAGGAACGTCTCGGGGCGGGTCTGTGCGAACTGCACGTCGAAGTCCGCGGCCTCACAGAGCGACCTGGCCTCGGAGACGCCGAAGCGTTCCTCGGTCGGGGGACCACGCTCGCCGGTTCCCGCAGCCGACCAGTCGGCGACGACGAAGCGGGCCTCGGGCGCGAGCGTCCGGCGGACCTCCGTGAGCGTCGACTCGGTCGCGAACTCGTGGAACGTCATCGTCGAGACGGCGCCGTCGAGCGCCCCGTCGGGAACGGGGAGCGATTCGACGGCGGCGGTGACCGGCCGGACGTTCCCGGGGAGCCCTTTCGACCGGTAGTAGGCGCCCATCGCGGCCTGGACGTCGACGGCGTAGACAGTCCCGAAGAACGGGGCGAGTTCGTCGGTGTAAAAGCCCGTCCCGCTACCCAGGTCCGCGACGGTGGCGTCAGGGTCGGCGCCGAGGTGACCCACGAGTTCACCCCGAGAGACGAACCGGAACCGGGTGATGTCTTCGAGGTCGTCGGCCCGCTCGACCGGAAACGTGTGAAAGCCCACCTCAGACCACCGCCGAACCCGAGTGCCGGGGGACAGTTACTCCGGAGGTCAGTGCGGGCGCGATTAGCGTACGTGACTGGGGGTCCATACGATCACAGGGTGGCCGACCGACATCAATGTCCGGGCGTGACAGCCAGTCGTGAACGTCCGGCCGACGAGACGCCGGACTCAAACCGTGGGGGCGACTACGACCGGCCATGACCGAGGATACGGAGTCGTGGGCCGAGGAACTGCGGGACAACCGTGCCGAGAAAGACGAGTTTTTCAGCGAACACCGCCAGTCGCCGGTCCCGCCCGAGGAGAACTGGCTGGAGACGACCGTCGAAGCCGGCGAACGGACGACCTGAGGGGGCAGTCTACCGCAAGCGTTGAGTACGCACGGCGAGGACGGAGGGACAATGCACGTAAGCGTCATCGGCAGCGGCTACGTCGGCACGACGGTCGCCGCCTGTTTCGCGGACTTAGGCCACGAGGTCGTCGCGATCGACGTCGACGAGGAGGTCGTCGAGACACTGTCGGCCGGGGAGTCACCGGTCCACGAACCCGGGCTGGACGAACTGATCGGGGACCACGCCGGCAGCCGCCTCCGGGCGACAACCGACTACGAGGCCGCCAGCGAGACCGACGTGACCTTCCTCGCCTTGCCGACGCCGGCCAACGAGGACGGCAGCAACGACCTCTCGTACATGGCGGCCGGCGCCCGCGGCCTGGGCGAGGTGTTGCCCGAGGACGGGGACCACCTCGTCGTCGTCAAGAGCACGGTCGTTCCGGGCACCACCGAGGACGTCATCGCGCCGGCCGTCGCCGATGCGGGCGGACTGACCGAGGGCGAGGACTTCCGGGTCGCGATGAACCCCGAGTTCCTCCGGATGGGAACGGCCGTCGCCGACTTCCAGGACCCCCACAAGGTCGTCCTCGGGGCGACCGACGGGCGGGCCTACGAGACACTGGGCGAGGTGTTCGGCCCCCTGGTCGAGGAGACCGGCGCGCCCGTCGTCGAGACCGGCCTGCGCGAGGCCGAGATGATCAAGTACGCCAACAACGCCTTCCTCGCCTCGAAGGTCAGCCTCATCAACGACATCGGGAACGTCTGCAAGGAGTACGACGTCGACGCCTACGACATCGCCGACGCGCTCGCGCTGGACGACCGCATCGGCGGGAAGTTCCTTCGGTCCGGCCTGGGGTATGGAGGGAGTTGCTTCCCGAAAGATGTCAAAGCAATTATATGCGCTGCCAAGGAGGCCGGCTACGAGCCGCCCTTGCTGGAGGCGACAGTCGAGGTCAACGACCTGCAACCCGGGCGCTTGCTGGACCTCGTGGACGAGCACACGGACGTAGACGGCAGGCGCGTCGCAGTGCTGGGGCTCTCTTTTAAGCCCGGCACAGGGGACGTGCGCGGGACGCGGGCGCTGCCGGTCATCGAGGGGCTCCAAGCGCGCGGCGCGGACGTCGTCGCCTACGACCCGGTGGCCGGAGAGAACTTCCGGGAGGCCTACGACGTCGACGTCGAGTACGCGGACTCGGCGGCCGAGGCGCTAGACGGGGCTGTCGCGGCCGTCGTGGCGACCGACTGGGACGAGTTCGAGGCCTTGGACGGGGAGTTCGACCGGATGGCCGAGCGGGTCGTGGTCGACGGCCGCCACGTAATCACCCGCCGCGAGGGGCTGACCTACGAGGGACTCACCTGGAACTGACAGCGGTCGTGTCCGGCGGTCGGGCGGCCGACGAGGGGTTTATTCGGGGCGTGACCGAACTCGGTGTATGACAGACGACGAGGACCCGCTATACCCCAACGGGGACCGAGACGGACCGCCAGTGTCGCGACGACGCCTGCTCGCGGGGTCGGCGGCCGTCGGCGCGGCCGCGACGGCGGGGTGTGGGAGCGACGGCGAGACGACGCCCGGCGTGACCGAGGCGCCGACGGTCGTCGTGTTCAACACCGGCGACCGGTCGGTCAGTGTCGTCGACGCCGAGCGCGACGAGGTCGTCGGGACGACCCCGGTCGGCTACGCCTCGTCGTTCCCATCGAACCAGTACGCGCCCGAACTCGTCGACGCCGGCAGCGAGGCGTTCTGGGGCAACGTCGACGGTGGTGTCCGGGCGTTCGGAGCCGACGACCTGAGCGAGCGAGCGCGCGTCGAGACGGGGTCGGGGTTCAACTGGCAGGAACGGACGCCCGACGGGGGGACACTCGTCGTGAGCGCGCGCGAACCGGCACACACCCAGTACGAGATAGACGCCGACCCCGACAGCACGGAGTTCGGCTCGGTCCTCAGGGAACTCGACCGCACGGACGAGGGCGGCCGGGGCGACAACGACGGACCGGGTCCATGTGACGTGACCGTCCACCCCGACGGTCGGTATGCCTACGTGCCGGACCTGTTCGGCGACACGCTGACCGTCCTCGACGTCGACGCCTTCGAAATCGAGACGCAGGTCGCGGTCGACCCCGTCGACGGACGTCCGGCCCAACCCTGGATGGGGACGGCCAGCCGCGACGGCGAGACGCTGCTGGTCGAACACAGGACAGGTGTCGAGACGGTCTGGGACGTCTCTGACCCGGCCGCGCCGGTCGAGCGAGCGCGCCTCGGTCCCGACGACGGGATGGGCGAGGGCGCGCTCACGAGCGAGGTCACCGACGACGGGGGCCGCGGATTCGTGTTCACGCCCGACACGGGCGACGTGACGGTGATAGACGCCGAGAACGGGACCGTCGCGGAGCGGATCGACCTCGGCGGCGCGGCGTTCACCGGGACGTGGGGCCCCGACCGACAGTCGCTGTACGTGCCGGTCCAGAGCGCCGACGAGGTGGCGGTCATCGACCCCGAGGCGCTCGCGGTCACCGCGCGGTTGTCGGTCGGGGCCGGCCCCTACGGCGCGACGGCGGCGGGCGTCAGACCCGACCCCGAACCGGCCCGCACGGAGGCGGCCCTGGGCGCGCTTGGACTGCTGGATTCCGGGACGACCTACTGTATCGGCAACTGTGCCTGCGGGCACGACCCGTCTACGAACCGGATGTGAACGAGCGGGTCGCGGGACATCGAACCGGGAACGAGGTGGCCGGGTCACACGTCACCGACGCGCGAGAAGCGCCCGACGGCAGTCACTGCCAGCTGAAGGGGACGACGGCTCTGCTGCCGCCGGTCACCTCGAACCGTGCGCCGGTGTTGGGTCGGTTTTCGATCGATATCTCCCAGCCGTGGGCCTCGATGATGCGTTTGACGATCGCAAGTCCGAGACCCGTCCCGTTCGTCGAGTAGCCGGGTTCGAACACGGCCTCGTGGTCCTCCGGGGGGATCCCGGGGCCGTCGTCCTGGACGTAGAACCCTTCGGAGTGGTTCGTCGCCGAGACACGCGTCGACGTGTGGAACGTCTTGATAGCACCGACTTCGACGGTCACGTCCTCGCCAGCGTGCTGGACCGCGTTTCGGAAGAGGTTCTCGAGCAGACGCAACACGCGTGTCTCGTCGCCGAAGAGACCGGCCGACCGGGTGACTGACAGGGTCGCCTCGGGCGCGTGGACGTTCGACCACGCCCGCTCTGCCAGCGTCTCGAGGTCGATGTTCGTTCGGTTCTCGACGGCGTACCCCTCGTCGGCGAGCGTCAACACCTCCTCGATGAGCGTCTCCATCCGGTCGAGGGAGTCGGCGACCGTGTCGAGGTGTTCGTCGTCGTGTTCTCGTCGCGATATCTCGAGGTGGCCCATCGCGACGTTCAGTGGGTTGCGGAGGTCGTGGGAGATCGTACCGACGACCTCCTCGAGGTTCGTCGCGAGCAGCCGTGCGACCTGGATGTCAGTCGCGTCGAAGGCGTTCTCGTTGAGCGACCCGATGTTCATCATGCCGTGGTCGCCTATCGGGAGGACGACCTCGCTCTCGACGCTCGTCTCTGCGTCGTACTGTCCACCCCCATCTTCGACGCTCGAGTAGGTCAGGACCTCACCCTGGTCGAACGCCTCCCAGGAGATACTGTTTCCCGGCCGGTAGACGACCTCCTCGGTGAAAAAATCAGCCGCCCAGTCTGTCGCCGCCGTCATCTGGAGTTCGACCGCGTCCGAGTCGTAGAGCCAGAGCGCACCGATCGGCACGTCGAAGATATCCGGCACGGCCGAGACGGCGACCTCGCAGATCTCCTGCTCGGTTCCCGCAGTCATCAACTGCTGGGTCACCTCGTGGAGCGCTTCGAGTTCTGCACCGACGGCCCCGTCGGAGACCATAGGTAGACTCTATCCCGGCTTTGATTATAAAGGTAGGCATTGACAAAACCGGTAAGGCGGTCCCGTGTGACACTCCGAGTGGCTGTCGACGGGTTCGCCCGCCCGGCTCGGTTTACTGTGGATCAGTCGTCCCGCCGGTCGGCGAGACCCGCGAGCTCAGCACGCGTGTTGACGTTGGTCGCGTCACGCTCGACCGGCGCGTCGAGTGACGCCGCGGGCACGTACTGTGGCCCGGCGAGCACGTCGAGCAGCGCCATCGGACCGCCCGTCTCGGGGACAGCGCCGGCGACAGCCGACACCGCGTCGCGTCGGTACAGACCGAACAGCGGCTGGGGGTGACCGTCGACGGTCGGCACGACCGCATCGTCGTCGGGATCGCCGGCAGTTCTGAGGGCGTCGATGCCCTCGACGGAAACCAGCGGCATGTCACAGCCACAGACGAACAGCCACGGTCGGTCGGCCGCCGCGACGGCGGCAAAGAGCCCTGCCAGCGGCCCCGCCCGGTCGGTCACGTCGACGACCGGTTCGGGTGACCGCTCCAGCGCAGCTGACAGTCGGTCGCCCTCTCCAGCCCTCGAGACGGCCAGCAGCGGTGGCGCAGTCGTCGCCTCCGCGACGGTGTCGACGACGTGTCCGAGCAGCGGTCGTCCGTGGAGGTCGGCCAGCGCTTTGTCGCCGTCGTCGAACCTGGTGCTGTCACCGCCGGCGAGCACCACGCCACGAACGGACGACCGCGGTATCACTACTCTCTGCTGGGGGCCGCTCGCATATGTCGCTATCTACTTGGGCCAGGACGCCCCACTGTCGGGTATGCAGGTCCTCGGGATCGCCGGCCCGTCCGACGCTGGCAAGACGACGCTCGTCGAACGACTGACAGCTCGTCTGTCGGAACGGGGAGCGGTCGCGACGGTCAAACACCTCCGGACCGAACCGACCGTCGACACGGACGGCAAAGACACGGCCCGTCACCGCGAGGCGGGCGCCGCAGTGACCTACGGGATAACCGACGACGAGGAGTGGTTCGCGACCGGCCGGAAGCGTGGTCTCAGGGAGACGCTGGACGACCTCGCGCGGGACTACGACTACGGCCTCGTCGAGGGGTACAGCGCGGCGCCGATCCCGACAGTCGCGCTGGCTGGTCGCGACCACGACGGGCAAACTGTCGCGACGGCTCCAGAGGCCGACGCCCTCGACGTCGACGCCCTCGTCGACGCTATCGACCAGTTGGAACCCTACGAGTCGCTGGGGTCACTCGTCGCCGCGGTCAAACGGTCACCGAAGGCGGCGTACGCGGGCGCGATCGCGACGTTCACCGGACGCGTCCGTCGCCTCGAAGACTCGAACGACGACCCGACCGAGTACCTCGAGTTCGAGAAGTACGAGGGCGTCGCCGACGAGCGTCTGGCGACGATCCGCGAGGAACTCGAAGCCCGTAACGGCGTCCAGGCAGTCCGACTCCACCACCGGACCGGCGTCGTCGAGTCGGGCGACGACATCGTCTTCGTCGTCGTGCTGGCCGGTCACCGCGAGGAGGCATTCGAGACCGTCGAAGACGGCATCAACCGCCTCAAGGACGAAGTGCCGCTGTTCAAGAAGGAAGTGACCGTCGAGGAGACCTTCTGGTCGCACGAACGACCGGAGCGGTAGCGGAGACGGGACGACCTCATAGTGATTATTGTAGCGATTTACCGGTACGACCGCACGATTGCGTGCGGTCGATCCGGAACAGACCGACAATAATCACTATCAGGGCCGTTCGGTCTCGGGAAACCGGTACCGGGTCACGGATGGTCCAACTCCAGACGGGAGTGAGAACGCGAGAGACGGTGGACAGTCGACGCTCCCTATTCAGTGGTCGCGCGTTCGGGTTCGCTCTCGGAGTCGACGAAGTAGCCGGCCTTCTTGGCCTCCATATCGTCGGTCCCCCAGGGCGGACTGAACTCCTCGATCGCGAGTTGCGGGACGTGTTTCGCACAGTGGATGTACGCCTCCTCGACGTCGAGTTCGACCCAGACCTTCGTCTTGTCGACGTCGGTCAGGTCGACGGCCTCGGGCAGATCCTCCCGGAGGGTCACCGCACCGTTGACGTGGAGGCCGACAGTCGTCTCCCACCAGTCGACGAACAGCAAGGTCGCCTGGGGGTTCTCGCGCATGTTCCCGAGCGATGCCTGGACGCCGTTCCCGCGGTACTCCGGATACGCGATGCGGTCCTCGTCCAGGACGTTCACGAATCCCTTCGGCCCGAACCGGGGTGAACAGTCGGTCTCTCCATCCCCGTCGGCCGTCGAGAGGAAAAACATGATCCGGTCATCGATGAACGACTGCATCCGCTCGGTCAGCGACTCTTTCATCGCACTGTCGTAGAACCTGCGCGCGCGCTCTTCGGTACCCAGTTCCGCCTGTATCTCGTGTTCGCCGTCACTTCCGGGCAGTTGGTCGTCGGCTTGTTTCCCCCTGGACTCGCTGTTACTTTCGCTCCCCTCCATATCAATTCGTTAATTAGTAGGCTGGTATTTAACAGTTCCCTAGCCGTCAGGAGTGACAGCAAAGAACACTGTGTCGCCGATCGGACAGCTGGCGACGGTTCATACGGTCGTGCGTAATTCTTTTTGTGCCCACGAAACAGACGACCGTCCTCGTGGAGTACCCGCGCGAGGGGTTCTACTCGATCGGACTGGTCACGGGCGAGGGCCGTGAAGCGATAGACGATGTCGCCGGGGAACAAGCC
>PXQN01000034.1:12422-54349 GCA_003021305.1 Halobacteriales archaeon QH_10_67_22
GGCTTGTTCCCCGGCGACATCGTCTATCGCTTCACGGCCCTCGCCCGTGACCAGTCCGATCGAGTAGAACCCCTCGCGCGGGTACTCCACGAGGACGGTGCGGTCGCTACCGCGAACGACCGGTTTCGCGGCGAGTTCGGCCTCGAGGACGTCACCGGACAGCGACTCGAGACGCTGTGTCGGTCGCTGATGGTCGCCACGCTGGAGACACACTGTAGCGCCGACGGGGAGCAGGCACGACTGGACGCGACAGTTCGGGGTAGCGACGGCATCGACCGGTCGGTGCGGCTGACAGTCAAGCGCCGGGCCGGCCCAGAGAGGGACTGGTTCGTCGCCGTCCTCGCGGACGTGACCGGCGTCCAGTCACGCGTACACGAACTCGAACGCTACGAGCGGATCGTCGAGACGATCGACGACGGGGTGTACATCCTCGACGACGCGTTCGAAATCGTCTCGGTCAACGACGCTGTCTCGGAGCTGACGGGCTACTCGCGGTCCGAACTGCTCGGCGCGAACGCGTCGCTGCTGGCCTCGGAGGAGACGCTCCGTCAGGCGGCTGCCGCCAGCGCGGCGCTCCGGTCGGGCGAGGAAGAGGCGGCGACGATCACGACGACCCTCGAGACAGCTGACGGTCACTCACTCCCCGTCGAGACCCGGTTCTCGGTCTACCAGCTCGGCGACGGCAGCTACGGCCAGGTCGGCGTCGTCCGCGACATCTCCGACCGCGTCCGTCACGAGGAGACGTTGCGGGCACTCCACGACTCCACGCGGGAACTGCTCCGGGCCGAGACGCCCGAGGCGGTGAGCGACGTCGTCGTCGACGCGACGACCGAGGTGATCGACCTCTCGCAGGCAGTCGTCTACCTGTTCGACAGGACCGAAAACGTGCTCCGCCCGGCCGCCGCCACCGGCGACTGCTGCCAGAACAGGCCGACGGACGTCTCCGTGGTCGAAGTCGGCGGTGGCCCTGCCTGGGAGGCGTTCGTCAGCGGTGAACGACGGAGCGAGACGGACGAGGAGGGGACTGCGGACTCGGACTCGGGCTGTGACGTGCACGTTCCGCTGGGCGACCACGGGGTGTTCTCCGTCGCGGCCGGGGATGCCGGCGGTCTCGACCGGGACACTTTGCAGTTGGTCGAACTCCTCGCGGCCAGCGCAGAGACCGCGCTGGAACGGGTCGACCGCGAACACCGTCTCAAGGACCGCGACCGCGAACTGCGCGAACAGAACGAGGAGCTCAGGCGTCTGGAGCGGACGAACGAGGTGATCCGGCGAATAGACCGTGCGCTGGTCGGAGTCGACTCGCGGGAGGGGGTCCAGTCGGCCGTCTGTGAGGGACTCGTCGATTCCGAACTGTGTTCGTTCGCCTGGGTCGGGCGGTCCGACGGCGAGGCGGTCGTCCCCGAGGCCTGGGCCGGCACCGGGCGGGGGTATCTCGACGGCGTCGACCGCTCGCTCGACGGTGCCGGCGGTCCACCCAGCGTCCAGACGGCCCGGAGCGGCGACCCGACGGTCGTCTCGTCGGTGGCCTCGGATATCGGCGCCGGGTGGCGCCGGGAGGCGCTGGCCCGGGAGTTCGGCTCGACGATAAGCGTCCCGCTCACCCACGACGGGACCACCCTCGGCGTCTTGACCGCCTACGCCGACGAGCCCGGCGACTTCCGCGAGTCTTTGGTGTCGGTGTTTCTCGAACTCGGCGACACCATCGCGAACGCCATCCGGGTCGCCGACACGAAACAGTGGCTCTCGGCCGACGGCGTCGTCGAGGTCGACCTCGCGGTCGAATCGCAGACGTGTCCGCTCGCCGCGCTCGCCGACCGTGCTGGAGCCACTCTCGTCCACGAGGGCACCGTGGACGGGGACGGTGACGGGTCACGGACCTTCGTCGCGGTCGTGGACGCGCCGGTCGATAGCGTCGAGGCGGCTGTGGCCGACCGGACCGCGATCACGGGGTTCGACCGGCTTTCGGAGGACGAAGCGGTCGTGGAACTCGAACTGGCGGCGCCCACAGTCCCGACGACGCTGACGGACCTGGGAGCGCGGATACAGTCGCTGACGGTCTCGCCAGACGGCGTCGACGCGACCGTCGAACTCGCGCCGGGCGCGAGCGTCCGGGACCTAGTCGACGCGCTCGACACACAGTACGGGTCGGCCGAACTGCTGGCCCGTCACGACCGGACCGAACCCGCCACCAGCAGGGGTGGGTTCCGGGAGGCCGTCGAGGACGCGCTCACGGACCGCCAGTTAGAGACCATCCGGACGGCCTATCTGAGCGGCTTCTTCGACTGGCCCCGGGCGACGACCGGCGAGGAGATCGCCGACAGCCTCGGCGTCTCACAGCCGACTGTCAACCGGCACCTCCGCGTCGGCGAACGCAAGATCCTCGACCGACTGTTCGAGGACTGACCCGGTCGCTCGTCCGAACACCACCGTTCGGCCGGTCATGTCCGGCTCCCGGACTGTGACCCGGCGGCGCCAGAAAACCGGCTCGGAGCCCGGGTCCCACCGTTCGCCGCGACCCTCTATACATGTAAATCGTCTCCGGAACGGCTGAATCCAATTAGTCGTGAGCGCTAACCGGGCGGCCGGTGTAGTACAGAGCGCACATGGTCGAGATGCCAGCGATGTTCGAACCAGCGGCCGACGAACAGGTGAGCGATACGGTCATCCGCGCGCTCGCGGACACGGAAGGCGTCGATCCGACGTCTATGGACGTCCAGCTGTACGACGCCGTCGACCCGGACGCCCTCGACGCCTTCTTCGGCGTCCGGAGCGGGGCGGCGGGTCGCAGGGTGTCGTTCTCGGTCGGCGACTACCGGGTCGCGGTCGACGAGTCACGGTGTGTCCACGTGATGAAGGGGGCGAACCCCGCACGCGTCGACAGGCCCGCCGCCGACACAGCCACGACTCTCGGTACCGGGTCCCCCTGACTGATAGTGATTATTGTCGGTCTGTTCCGGATCGACCGCACGCAATCGTGCGGTCGTACCGGTAAATCGCTACAATAATCACTATCAGTCCCGGCACCGGTCGTCGCGTCACTCCGTCCGGTCCGCTCACCAACCGCGGCGCTGTTCACACCCTTTTTCCTGCGTTCCTCGGTTCCAGACCAGCTCGTACCTGCCCAGCTCATACAGTACGCTGTCAACCGGCAGACAATCCTGAGTAACTGGTATCGATACCTGCGCGATCCTGCAATAACGCACTTTTGGGTAGGAAGTTGCTACTCGGCTATGGTCGCAAGCGGCAGACCCTGCAGGCGAAGTAACGACGTGCTAACGGACCGGCAGACGAGCATACCGGACGATTACTCCGGGAGGGGGACGTAGATGTCGAGGACGGACCTCTCGGACGCCGTCGACGGACGGGCCCACCTGGAGGCCGTCGACCAGGTCGAACTCCCCGCGCGAGTGGAGCGATTAGCCGACGCCTACGACCGGGAGTTCGACGACCGTGACCGGTTTCTCTGGCGGTGGATCTACTCGCTGTTCCCCGAGTTCACGCTCTCGTCGGTCGCCGACGAGCACCGCGAACACGTCCGGGCCCAGAAGACCGTGCTGACGATGTACGTCACCGTGCTGGACGACCTGCTGGAGACCCACGGCGACCGCCGAACGTTCCGCGAGGCCTGTCGGCTCCACCGCGGGGACGTCCAGCCGGACCCCGACCGCGCCGGGGTCGACGAAGCGACACTCGGATTTCTCGAACGGACGTGGGAGTCGTTCCGGGCGGGACTGGACGGGGCGCCCCGCCGAGAGGCGTTCGGCGACGTGTTCGAGTACGACCTGGACCAGACGACCAACGCCGTCGAGTACAGCGCCGTCGTCTCGGACAACCCCACGATGGCGACCGTCACCGGAACCAGGCGCTACGACGCTCACAACATGGTAATGTTCGCGTACGCCGACGTCGACCTGATGTACTCGCCCGGGTTCGACCTGGCGGAGTTCGGCGCGCTCCGGGACCTCCTGTGGGACCTCCAGGAGATGGCCCGGATCGGCAACTGGCTGACCACCTGGGAGCGCGAACTCGCCGAGGGCGACTACTCGGCGGGCGTCGTCGTCGCCGCCATCGAGGACGGCGTCGTCACGCCCGCCGACCTGGAGACCGACGACCACACGGCGGTCGTCGAACGGATCCGGTCTCACGGGGTCGAACGACGGTTTCGCCAGCGCTGGCGTGACCTCCACCAGTCCGTCGTCGACCGCGAGTTCGAGACCGAGAGCGTCGACCTCGGCGCCCTCGCCAGGGGCATGGAGACCGTCTTCGAGTACCACCAGGCCAGCGAGGGGCTGAAGTAACCGCCGTCTACCTCGCGACTGGCCACTACCGCCACCGCGCGTACCGACCGACCTAGGCATTTAAGCGGAAATAACGTACTCTATCAGTATGGATCCGACCCGGACCAGCACAGTAATACACGTCGGGAACGCGGACAGCGCCACCGGCGTCGTGCTCCGTGACCTCGACGGGGTCCGAGTGACGACCGTCACTGATGCCGAGCGTGCTCGGGAGCGCCTCGGCGCGGACACGTTCGACTGTGTCGTCTCCGAGACCCCCGTCGACTCGCTGGCCGCCGTACGTGAGGCTGGCGACGGCACGCCGGTCCTGTTCGTCACCGACGACCCGGCACGCGCGAACGAGGCACTGGCGGCCGATGTCGCCGACGTGCTCGTCCGTTCGGACGCGGTCGACCTGCGAGCGCTGTTGGAACGGCGCGTCGAGCGGCTGTGTCGCGAGGCCCGCCGGTCCCGGACCGCCTCCGACGACGGCGGCGACCCTGACGAGCGGACGGACTACGCGGAGATCCTGACCCAGATACGCGAGAACGCGAGAGACGTCATCTGGGTCACGCCGCCGTACAAGAGTTCGATGGACTTCGTCAGCGACTCCTACGAGGACGTCTACGGTCACTCGAAGAAGCGACTCCGCGAGCGACCCCGGTCGTTCGTCGAGGCGGTCCACCCCGAGGACCGCGAGCGCGTCGAGGCGGCGCTCGAACGCCAGCGCGAGGACCCCGGGTCCTACGACGAAACCTACCGGGTCGTCCACCCCGACGGCGAGGTGCGCTGGGTCCACGACCGGGCCTCGGGCGTCTACGACGAGGACGGCACGCTCCGACGCGTCGTCGGCATCGTGACCGACATCACCGAACGGAAAGAGCGCGAGCGGGAACTCGAACTGAAAAACCGCGCGATGGACGAGGCACCGGTCGGGATCACGATCAGTGACCCGGCGACGGAGGACAACCCCATCGTCTACGTGAACGACGGGTTCGAGACGATGACCGGCTACGACAGAGACGAGGCCCTCGGTCGGAACTGCCGGTTCCTGCAAGGGGGAAACACCGACCCGGAACCGGTCGCCAGGCTCCGGGCCGCCATCGACGACACCGAACCGGTGACGGTCGAACTGCGCAACTACCGGGCCGACGGGACGGAGTTCTGGAACGAGGTGACAGTCGCGCCCGTCTTCGACGACGAGGGCCGCCTCACCAACTACGTCGGCTTCCAGCAGGACGTGACCGACCGCAAGGAGCGCGAGCGGGAACTCGAACTGAAAAACCGGGTCATCCAGGAAGCCCCGATCGGCGTGACGATACACGACGCGACCGACCCCGACTACCCGGTCACCTACGCCAACGAGGGTCTCGTGGAACTGACGGGTTACGACCCCGCCCAACTGCAGGGGGACCTGTTCGCCACCCTCCGGAGCGAGGACACTGACCCCGACCGAGTGGCGGAACTGGTCGCGGCAATGGACGAGGAGCGCGCGACGTCGCTGGTCGTTCTCTTCTCGCGCCGGGACGGGACTCCCTTCTGGAGTCGAGTGAGTGTCGCGCCGGTCACCGACGAGACGGGTGCGGTCACGCACGTGGTCGGTTTCCAGCAGGACGTCACCGAGACCAAAGAACACGAACAGGAGGTCGAGCGCCGCCTCGACGAGTTCGGTGACATCCTGGCGGCGGAACTGCGAACGCCCATCGTCGAGGCCAGGGACGGCCTCGCGGCTGCCCGCGAATCGGAGTCGACGACTGACCTCGAGTCGGTCGAGGAGTGGCTGGACCGCGCCGAGGGGCTGGTCGAGGACCTGACGACCGTCCACTCGTTTTCGGTGAAAGACAGAGAGGTATCGGAACGAACGGGAGAGTCCGGCTGATGAGTAGTTACGACCCGAGCGCTGATACTGTCGGACACAAGCAACGCAACCGTCGAGTGACTGTTCCGACCGATATCGGTCTCTCGATGGCCGAAACTCGACAAGTGTGTTCACGTACCTGTGTCCGACAGTATGAGAACGCCTGTCGCACCCGCTCGTCGGGCGCCCGCGGACCGGTCCCCGGCACCACTCGCCCGCGTATTCGTCGATCCGACAGCTGACACAATGGGTCTTTTCACCCCGACGGTGTCGGTGTTCGAGGCCAACCGCACGCGTGCGGACCTGTACGCGCTGTGGCTCGACGAGTTCGACGTGGCGGTCGACGTCGCGCTCACGAGACGGGAGGCCGAGGAGATACTCGACGGGACGACGGGTGTGGCGGTGGTCAACCGCGATTTCGCCGGCGGCGAGGCACCCAAACTGGTCGAAATCGTCCGGGAGCACAACCCCGTCTGTACCGTCGTCGCGACGAGAGAGCGGTCCCAGGGGTTCCCCGGGGTCGACCCGGAGTACCACCTCGTGGAACCGGTCTTCGAGGACGACCTCGTCGAGACCGTCCGTCACCTGCTGTGTCGCGCCCACTACAAGATCGCCCTCGTCGCCTACTACCGGACGACTGCCAGTCTCGCCTCCCTGGAGTTTCCCGACGACGACCCGACGGCAGAGGAACGAGACCTGCAGGCAGAACTCGAAGCGCGCGTCAGCAGACTCCAGTCCCGACTGGCCACACTCCGGGGCGAACTCGACGAGGAAGACGTCGCGACGATCATGTCCGAGATCTCCGTCCGGGACGACATCGAGTACACCGACGACGACGAGAAAACCGTCAGCAAGTACCATCCCGACCGGTGTACCAACTGCGGCCGGGACTGGGACATCACCTCCGACGACGAACGCGCCAGCGGGTTCAGACAGCTCGGGGCGTTCGTCTGGCGGTGTGTCGACTGCGGGTACGTCCAGATGCAGGCCGACCCCAGCCACCAGCAGGTCGGCTCCTACCGCCTTTGACAGCGGGGTTCCGCCCGATTTCGCCCGAACGCTTATGCGCGCTCCGGCAATATTTGCGAGTATGTTCGACGAGGAGGACCTGGCGTCGATCCGCGAGGCCCGCGACGACTGGGAGCGCGAGACGCTGGACCCGGTTCTGGAGGGGTACGGCGAGCGCCGCGACCGGTTCGCGACCGTCTCGAACCACGAAGTCGACCGGTTGTACACCCCCGAGGACGTGGCCGACATCGACTACGAGGCTGACCTGGGGTTCCCGGGCGAGCCACCGTACCCCCGTGGCGTCTACCCGACGATGTACCGGGGACGCACGTGGACGATGCGCCAGTTCGCCGGGTTCGGGACGCCCCGGGAGACCAACGAGCGGTTCCACTACCTCATCGAGGAGGGCCAGACCGGCCTGTCGACGGCCTTCGACATGCCGACGCTGATGGGGCTCGATTCGGACGACCCGATGAGCGACGGCGAGGTCGGCAAGGAGGGCGTCGCCGTCGACACGCTCCGGGACATGGAGATCATCTTCGACGGCATCGATGTCGGCGAGG
The DNA here is from genome assembly GCA_003021305.1 of Halobacteriales archaeon QH_10_67_22. Classification (GTDB taxonomy): domain Archaea; phylum Halobacteriota; class Halobacteria; order Halobacteriales; family Haloarculaceae; genus QS-4-69-31. The sequence goes on from PXQN01000034.1 coordinate 20,132, forward strand.
TGTCGACGTCGTTTACCATCAACCCCAGCGCCCCCGTCATCTACGCGATGTACGTCGCCATCGCCGACCAGCAGGGCGTCCCCCGCGAGCAGATCCGGGGAACCCTCCAGAACGACATGTTCAAGGAGTTCATCGCCCAGAAAGAGTGGGTCGTCCCGCCGGGTCCCTCGCTAGACGTGGTCGTCGACACCGTCGAGTTCGCCGTCGAGGAGACGCCGAAGTTCAAACCCATCTCGGTCTCGGGCTATCACATTCGCGAGGCCGGGTCGACCGCGGTCCAGGAACTGGCCTTCACGCTCGCCGACGGGCTGGCCTACGTCGAGGCCTGCATCGACCGGGGGCTGGACGTCGACACCTTCGGCCCCCAGCTCTCGTTTTTCTTCAACTCGCACAACGCCATCTTCGAGGAGGTCGCCAAGTTCCGCGCCGGACGGCGGATCTGGGCTCGACTGGTCGCGGAGTGGTACGGCGCCGAGGACGACGCCAGCAAGGCCATGAAGTTCCACACCCAGACCGCCGGGCAGTCGCTGACCGCCCAGCAACCGCTGAACAACGTCGTCCGGGTCACGATCCAGGCGCTCGCGGGCGTGCTCGGGGGCACCCAGAGTCTCCACACCAACAGTTTCGACGAGGCGCTCGCCCTGCCCGGCGAGGAGGCCGTCCGGGTCGCTCTGCGCACCCAGCAGATCATCGCCGAGGAGTCGGGCGCGGCCGACATCGTCGACCCGCTGGGGGGCAGTTTCGCCGTCGAGGCGCTCACCGACGAGGTCGAGGCCGAGGCGATGGCCTACATCGAGGAGATCAGAGAGCTGGGCGACGGGTCGATGGTCGAAGGCGTGCTGACCGGCATCGAGGAGGGGTACTTCCACCGGGAGATCCAGGACGCCGCCTACGAGTACCAGCAACGCGTCGAGCGCGACGAGGAGGTCGTCGTCGGCGTCAACGCCTACACCGTCGAGGAAGAGACCGACCCCGACATCCTCAAGGTCGACGAACAGGTCCAGGAAAAGCAGCGCTCGCGCCTGGCGGAGGTGAAAGCCGAGCGCGACGACGAGGCAGTCGAGGCCCGCCTGGCCGCCGTCGACGAGGCCGTCCGGAGCGACGAGAACGTCATGCCACCGGTCGTCGACGCCGTCAAAGCGTACGCTACGGTGGGCGAGATCATGTCCGTCTTCGAGGCGTATCACGGCTCCTACCGGGAGACGGTCGGCGCGGTGTGATACTGTCGGACACAAGTACGTGAACACGCTCGTCGGTGTGTCACCATCGAGACGTCTCGGAGACCGCCAAACGAAGTATCGAGTGTCGACTTGCGTGTGTCCGACAGTATGAGCTGTCGACGGGGTCGTCGCCCGACACCGACCGGAGAACTGCCCGAACCTTCCCGGTAGTTCATCGGCTGTCGAGGCGGATACCCCAACCCTTGAGGTCGGGGAGGAAGCCGACACTCCATTACACAAACCACGCTCGATGACAAGGCTGACTCCCCCACTACAATATATAGTTTTAAGTATCTATGAGAGCGCTATGAAGTATGGAGGTTGTTCGGAACATCCAAATCAAACTCGACGTTTCTGACGAGGACGACGAAGTTCTCGATGAGACGTTCGAGCAATTCCGCCAAGCGGCCCAATACGTTGCTGACCACGGATGGAACGACAACCCCTACGAAATCACGGACGCAAAGAATACACTCCACAAAGAGACGTACTCTGCTGTCCGTGACCAACTCTCACTACAATCCAGTCTCGTCCAATCCGCGAGAAACCTTGCCTCAACTGCACTCGGGAACTGCAAAGACCGCATCATCGAAGACGGTGAAAAAGCCAGCAAGCCCGAGTTCAAAGGCACGGTCGTCGTCTACAACGGTCGAACTATCACGTACAACGACGACCACGTATCCCTCGCCACAACCGACAAACGAGTGACTGCCGAATACGTCACGCCAGTCAACGATGAGGGAACGCCGTTTGAAGAGTACTGGACGGACGGGTGGGAGAAAGGCGAAGCAACGCTCCACAAGCGCGATGGCACGTACTACCTCCACGTTGCAGCGAAGAAAGACGTTGACCCCGATTCTAGCGGCGAAGAATCCGAGAACGGAGTGGTTCTCGGTGTCGATTTGAACGTGGATGGATATTTGGCCGTCACCAGCACGGGAGCGTTCATTGGCAACGCAGACTACCTCAATCACAAGCGAGACGAGTACGAACGTCGTCGCGGAAACCTGCAACAGACAGGCACTCGCTCCGCGCATCTCACCATCAAAAGCATCGGCAGTCGATTATCTCCACAGAGTGTCAAAAGCACTCGTTCGAGAAGCCGTTGAGAATGACTGTACAGCGATTGCGTTCGAGAACTTGGAGAATATCCGAGAGCGCATCTCGAACGCCAGCAAGTTCCAGCAGTGGGCATTCAAAGAGCTCCAACGCCACGTTGAATACAAGGCTGAAGAATACGGTATCAACGTGGATGACGTGGCTCCTGCCTACACCAGCCAGCGGTGTAGTCATAGTGACTGCGGATTCACTCATACGAATAACCGCGATGGTGACGAGTTTGAGTGTCTGAAGTGTGGAAAGCAACTGCACAGCGACTATAACGCCGCTCGGAACGTCGGGTGGCGTCTTGTTCAGCACTGGCTCAAGTCTGGTGCTGAACGGGCCACGAGTCAATTGGCCCTCAAGTCAGGGACGTTGAACGCGAATGGTCACTTTCGACCTACCGAGTTACTCGGTTAGACCGGGAGTCCACTGACAAGCCTTGGGGCTTGACCCCGAGGCGATTGACGCATAAATTCATACGGGACACGCGAGTAGTCACGCGACGGGTGAAACTCGATGACAGACGATACGCCGCTGGAGGCGCGACTGACCGAACAGGACTACTTCCGGCCCCCGACCGAGTTCGTCGGGCAGGCCAACGTCACCGACCCGGCCATCTACGACCGGTTCGACGACGACTACCCCGACGCCTTCGAGGAGTACGCCGAACTGCTCGACTGGGACGACCACTGGGACGAGGTACTGGACGACTCGAACCCACCCTTTTACGAGTGGTTCGTCGGCGGCCAGCTCAACGCCTCGTACAACTGCATCGACCGCCACCTGGACGAGCGGGGCAACCAGGCCGCGTTCATCTGGGAGGGCACCGACAGAGAGGAGCGCGAGACGATCACCTACCAGGAGCTGTACAACCGCGTCAACGAGACGGCCGCCGCCCTCCAGGATGTCGGCGTCCGCGAGGACGACGTCGTCACGTGTCACCTGCCGATGTTGCCGGCACTGCCGGTGACGATGCTCGCGTGTGCCCGTATCGGCGCGCCCCACTCGGAGGTGTTCGCCGGCTTTTCCGCCCAGGCGCTGGCCGACCGCATCGACGACGCCGGCTCGGACGTCGTCGTCACCTGTGACGGCTACTACCGGCGCGGCGAGTTCCTCGACCACAAACAGAAGTGCGACGAGGCGCTCGAACACGCCGACTCGGACGTCGACACCGTCCTGCTGTGGACGCGCCACGACGACCTCCACCCCGACGTCGAGATCGGCGAGGACGACCCGTACGTGCTGGTCGACGACCTGTTGGCCGAGAACGAGCGCGCTCGCGTCGACCCCGTCTCCCGGGACGCCGAGGACCCCCTCTTCCTGATGTACACGTCGGGCACGACGGGCAAACCGAAGGGCTGTCAGCACCGGACCGGCGGCTACCTCTCGTACGTCACGGCGACCTCGAAGTACGTCCTCGACATCGAACCCGAGGACACCTACTGGTGTGCGGCAGACATCGGGTGGATCACCGGTCACTCCTACATCGTCTACGGGCCGCTGGCGCTGGGGACGACCTCGGTGATGTACGAGGACACGCCCGACCACCCCCACAAGGGCCGCATCTGGGAGATCGCCGAACGCTACGACGTGGACATCTTCCACACCTCGCCGACGGCGGTGCGGATGTTCATGAAGTGGGGCCCCGAGTACGTCGCGGAGTACGACTTCGAGTTCAGGCACATGACGACGGTGGGCGAACCGATCCAGCCCGAGGCCTGGCTGTGGTACTACAAACACATCGGCGACGAGTCGGCGGTGATCGTCGACACCTGGTGGCAGACCGAGACTGGGGGCCACCTCATCACGAACCTGCCGGCGCTGGCCGACATGAAGCCCGGGTCGGCGGGGAAAGCCTGTCCGGGCATCCAGCCCGCACTCTACGACGACAGCGGCGACCCGATGGAACCCGCCAGCGGCAACGCCGGCAACCTCGTCATCGAGGACCCCTGGCCCGGAATGCTCCAGACGGTGTACGGCGACGACGAGCGGTTCATCGACGAGTACTGGCGTGCGTTCTCGGACGTCGACAGCGACGACCCCGACGACTGGGTGTACAAGGCCGGCGACGGCGCCGTCCACGACGAGGACGGCTACTTCCGCGTACTGGGTCGGCTTGACGACGTGATGAACGTCGCCGGCCACCGCCTCGGAACGATGGAACTGGAATCCGCCGTGGCGGAAGTCGAGGACGTCGCCGAGGCCGCGGTCGCCGCCCGCAAACACGACGAGAAAGGCGAGGTCCCGGACGTATACGTCGTCGTCCGCGAGGGCGTCGAACCCTCCGAGGCGGTCCGCGAGCGCATCGTCGGCGCCGTCGAGGACGAAATCGGCACGTTCGCACGCCCGGCCAGCGTCGTCTTCGTCGACGACCTGCCAAAGACCCGCTCGGGCAAGATCATGCGCCGGCTCCTGGAGAACATCTCCAACGGCGACGACTTGGGCGACACGACGACCCTGCGTGACCCCACAGTTCCAGAAGAGATCCGCGACCAGGTCCACGGCGACTGACCGCTCGGGCCGGCGGTCGGGTGACCTGCCGCCACGGTGTTTTTATCCGCCGGGAATCTGGTGGAGACAATGAGCGGTATCGAACTCCACGACCCACTGACAATGAGACAGCCCAGCGGATACTACGGAAACTGGACGACTGCTGTGAGAGTTACGGCGTTGACGTGCTGATCGAAGACGGCCACGGACGAATTAATGTTTCTTAAAAATACACTCAAGCCCCATGCTTTACAGGGAAATTACAACAACTCAATCGTTTTGGACGACGGCAGTGGCCAGAATCAAAAATAAAATATGAACCGTCCACCAAAAACCATCATTAAGTACTATCTATATCAGGCAACAGCTACATTCGGGTTTTTCTGGCCAATATTTACCATTTTTATGCTTAATAGGGGCCTCAATTTCACGCAAATCACGCTTTTAAATAGTCTCTCTGCTGCATTCATCGTCATCGGAGAAGTGCCTACGGGGTATATCGCCGACCGGATCGGTCACCGAAACAGTCTCATCATTAGTTTCATGTTATTTTCCGCCTCGATATTCGGGTTCGTATTCGCACAAACATTCCTTGAGTTCGTACTCCTTTGGATCGTTTGGTCAATCGCAAACACATTCCAATCAGGAACCGGAGATGCATGGCTATATGATACACTTAAAAACCGTATGGATGAAAATCAGTATACCCGCGTTCGAGGTCGCGGCGGATCAGTCAACATGTGGGTGAGTGCTGCAACGATGCTCACTGCTGGCGCTCTTTACAGTATCAATCCAACACTTCCGTTTCTTGCTGGAGGGGTTCTTCTCAGCCTTGGAGTACCGGTAGTAATTTCCTTCCCCCGGAATCCACAGCATTCTGAAAGTAGCGAAGAATCATTTACGGTTGTTGACGCGCTTCCCCTCATTAGAAAACGCCTCAGTGAACCACCGCTACGGTCATTTATCCTATATATAGCTCTCTTTTTAGGTATTACCACAGCAATCGATGAGTTTATTCAACCAATTACGGTCAATGCGGTGGGGCTATCTGAAGTAGCACTAGGTCCACTTTATGCTGGATTCTCGGCCATAGCTGCGATCATGAGCTACTATGCAGGCGATATTGAGAATGTGTTGACGACACGGTGGGCAATAGTGGTAATTCCACTAATAACAAGCATCGTGCTCCTAATGCCGTTGTTACTCCCGGCAGTAGCACTACCTGCGTTCTTTATTATGAAATCGTCGAAGACAGTCATTTCACCGATTGCAAGTGGGTATATTAATGACTATACAGAATCAGTCGGGCGAGCAACGATATTAAGCGCCGCTTCGATGGTATACGCATTGGTCCGTATTCCGCTCCAGCCATTCGGTGGTTGGATTGCAGACTTCACTTCGCCTATTATCGCTGTATCATCCCTTAGTGCATTATTCCTCGGTGGATTTGCAATCATTCATTTTTGGGAAGCCCCGGCTAGCGAGATGAATGAGACAACTGGCCAAACAGCTGACTGATTGTAGTGATTATTGTAGGTCTGTTCCGGATCGACCGCACGACTGCGTGCGGTCGTATCGGTAAATCGCTACAATAATCACTATGAAGAACTCTCCATGAAGGGTGTCGACATCAATCTCGTGAATCAGCCCATCGGCACGGTCGGCAAAGACGGCTGGATGGCCGAGATGATGTTGAACATGGTAGTCTTCGCCGACGCCGAGTGCAAGATGATCCGCTCGCCGACCCACCGCTACCAGATCGGCAAGCTCTCCGTGCCGGAGATCCGTTCGATGCTGCGGAACACCACGCGGATGCTGATCGCTCGCTTCCGATCGGGCCGCTGGAACTGCAGATCGCGTACAAACTCCGTCTGGACACCCGCACGGACTTCGAGGACGCCGTCCACCTGTACACGATGTTCGAGGAAAGCCTTAGCATCGAGGCGCTCGAAGAGTGGGTCGAGAAACTCGGCGTCGAGACTGAATATGACCGACTCGAACGAGTCTGATCCGCTACCCGAGAAGCGTGCACGCGACCAGCAGGCACGCCTCTCGGCGATCAAGCGATGGGTCGACTACATCGAATCGACACCACCCGACGTCTGGGGCGACCAACTCAATACGCTGATCGAATCGCAGTTGGAGGCCGCCCGTGACGCCGACGTCTCCCCACAGCAGTACCGCCGGGTCGAACGCGCTGGGGAACTGTATGCCGCCGAAACGGAAGACGAGTAGTCTCCGGTAGTGCATTGCAGTCCCCGAGGAGATCCGCGACCAGGTCCACGGCGACTGACTGTAGCGGCCTCACTCCACGCCGTCGTCGTCGAACCGCGAGACGTAGCCGACGACGAGCAACAGGACGCCCAGGACCGAGCCGACCGTGGTGACGCCGAACACGACCATCCCCAGCGGCGTCGCGGGGAGGTCGACGAGGAAGAACAGTTCCGGGTCCATCCCGTCGGGGTTGACGATGCCAAGCAGGCCGCCCAGCGTCCCGGCGACCGCCAGGATGCCGACGTAGACGGCGAGGACGACCCGGTGGCCAGCAACCCGTTCGCCCGGGGTCGGACCGGTCTCTCCCGTGGTCATGGTTGGCGTCCGGGCCCGTCGGTGGTCAGCCTTTTGCTCCTCCTGGCGTAAGGCACGGTATGGCAGACGCCACCGACGCCCGCTTCTCCGAAAAGGAACTGCTCCTGTTCGTCCTGGTCGCCATCGCCGTGCTGATGGCGCTGTCGGCGTTCGTGCTCGTCATCGGGAGCTGAGGGGCGCGAGGCCCGCCCGCCGGGTCGACACCTCCCGGGAGCGACCACGGTCACTCACCCTCGGGAGCCGTCGTGTCGGACTCGGTTTCCGCGTCCTCGGAGTCTGACTCCGTGCCGCCGTCAGTGACCGCTTCGCCTTCGTCGCCGCCGTCGGCGATGGCGCGCTCGATGCGGTTCTCGTGGAACTGGAAGTCCCGGCCGTGCTGGTCGGTCTCCTTGAGGTCCCAGGGGTCGCCGTCCCGGACGGTCGGCCCTTCGAGCCAGGAGTTGACGAGGTTCCACACGAAGGCGACCTGTCCGATCAGGAGCAAGACGGCTCCGAGAGTGGCGGCCTGGTGTGACAGCGTCACCAGGTTCAGCGGCGCGATGGCCCCGTCGAACTGGTAGGTGGCGTACCGCCGGGGCATGCCTAGATAGCCCAGAAACAACATCGCGAAGAACGTGACGTTCGTGCCGATCATCGAGAGCCAGAAGTGGGCCTTGCCGAGCGTCCGCTGGTACATCTTGCCCGTGAAGATGGGGAACCAGTAGTAGATACCCGCGAACACGGCGAAGCCGATGGCGCCCATCACGATGTAGTGGAAGTGCCCGACCACGTAGTAGGTGTCGTGGAGCACCTGGTCGATCGGGATCGAGGCCAGGAACACGCCGGTGACGCCGCCGATGATGAAGTTCGAGACGAAGCCGATACAGAACAGCATCGGCGTCGTCAGCCGGATCCGGCCGTTCCACATCGTCGTGATCCAGTTGAACGTCTTCACTGCCGAGGGGATGGCGATGGCCAAAGACACCGCCATGAACGACGCACGCAAGCGCGGGTCGATACCCGTCGTGAACATGTGGTGGGCCCACACGCCGAAAGAGAGGACCCCGATGGCAAGCGTCGAGTAGACGACGAACTTGAAGCCGAACAGTTTCCGGCCGGCGAACTTCGGGAGGATGTAACTGACGATCCCCATCGGCGGGAGCACGAGGATGTACACCTCGGGGTGGCCGAAAAACCAGAACAGGTGTTGCCAGAGGATCGGACCGCCGCCCTCCCCGATGGCGTAAAAGGTCGTCGCGAGGTTGCGGTCGAGCAACAGCATGACGATCGCACTGCCAAGAAGCGGGAACGCAAAGAGGATGAGCGCGGACTGGGTGAGGATAGTCCACGAGAAGATGTCGAGATTGGCCCAGGTGACGCTCTCGTCGCGTTCGGTGACGATGGTCGCGATGAAGTTGATCGCTCCCATCGTCGCCGAGACGCCCGTCAGGTGCAACCCCAGCAACATCAGGTCGACGCCCGGATTGGGCTGTTCGGCCGACAGCGGCGTGTACATCGTCCAGGCGGTCTGGGCCGGCTCGAAACTCGGGACGAAAAAGCCCGCCCAGATCAGGACCGCGCCGGGGGGCAACAGCCAGAACGCGATGGCGTTGATCCGGGGAAAGGCCATGTCGTCGGCGCCCAGCAACAGCGGGACGAAGTAGTTGGCGAAGGCGGCGATGATCGGCGTCCCGAACAGAAACAGCATCGTGATCCCGTGGCTGGTCAGGATGGCGTTGTAGTAGGGTTTGCCGGCAATCAACCCGCTCGGGACGACCAGTTGCACGCGGATCGCGAAGGCCATCAGGCCGCCGACGGCGAAAGCGACGACCGCGTAGGTGCCGTACAGCAACCCGATGTCCTTGTGGTCGACGGTCGTCAGCCACCGGACGAGGCCGCTCGGTTTCTCGGCGTGGCCGATCTCGGTGGTCCCGCCGTACCCGCCGCCGACGGCGGGTGTGTACGAGCGCCAGTCCTCGACGCGGGAGAGAAATGCCGCGACGCCGACGAGGAGCACCCCCATCAGCGCCGTCAGCAGGAGTTGCGCTGAAACCATACGCGAGGCTCAGGACTGGTCCCTAATGAATGGCAGGAAACCGCCACACGGCAATCCGACGCGTCTGGCCGTCTCTCGCGGCCGATCGAACCGTTCACGTCGCCCGTCGACCGCTGTTCGCGGACCGCTCTGTCGGCTCTGTGACTCGTGTTCTGTCCCTCATTCGCCGTCGCGCTCGGCTTCCATCCCTTTTTCGGCGGTCGAGACGGCCTTGCCGGCGTAGTAGGTCAAGATTACGAGGAGGAGCGCCGTCACGCCGATGATGGCGAACTGCAGCGTCGAGATGAGGGGGCTGAACCCCCAGGGGTCGACGACCGCGAAGGCGACGAAAAAGAACGCGAGGATGCCCAGCGGGACGACGTTGACCGTGAGGTCGAGCAACGTTTCACGGTCGAAGATCTTCTCTGCCATACCCGCCAGTACGGACAACAGGCCCAATAGCGTGTTGGTCCGGGACCGGTCGGTCCGACACGTCTACCGGCCGGTCCAGCGACTCTCGTACTGTCGGACACAAGCACGTGAACACGCTCGTCGGTGTGTCACCATCGAGACGTCTCGGAGACCGCCAACCGAAGTATCGAGTGTCGACTCGCTTGTGTCCGACAGTATCAGAGACGGGCGGTGCCGACGACCCGGCCGGTGGCGGCGGCCGCGACGAGCATCACGCCGGCGATAGCGACTGCCAGGCCGCGCCCGACGGCACCGTTTGGGGCGGCCACCGTCTCGACGATGGCGAGTGAACCGGGCGGTACCTGCGTCGCGACGAGCCCGGCCCCGAGCAGTGCGAAGACGCCACCGAGCGCCGCGAGCACCCGCCAGACGTCGCTCACGTAGCCCGATTCGCGGAGGATGCCGGTGACGCTCGCACCCAGAAGCAGTATTCCGGCCACCGCGACCGGCAACACCCCCAGGAAGACGCCCACCTCCGAGAGCGCAAAGCCAAGTGCCACGAACAGCGGCCACGGACTGGCCATCCGGTACTCGTCGGAGACGCCCGGTTGTTCGCTCATACACGTCGTTAGCACCGCGCTGTGAAATGCACATCGGACTCTCCCGGTCGTACCGACTCGCTGGGCCCGGCACGTCGACGGTGATGTCGGTGTCGAGCGCGGCGGACCCCGGCGACGTGCAGTCGACAGCTGGATCCCCCTGACGACGGCCCAGTGGGCGCTCGCAGGCCGTCTGTACCCGTCTCCCGGAGCGAGTCGGCGAGCCTCTCGTCATCGTCTGACGCCCCGCAAAGTATTTGGGTCGCATACGGCTTTGTGAAAGGTAATGACCACGCGCGTCGTCGAGCAGATAGACGAGTGGCCATCTGAGTCGTTCAGGGGGGGCTACGCCGCGCTCCAGGAACTGGCCGACGACGAGTTCTCGGGCGTCGTCCGGTCGGGGACCGCGACGCTGTGTTTCCTGAACGGAACGGTCGTCGGAGTCCTCGGGGGGGATATCGAGGACTTCGAGGACGGCCAGGGCACCGTTTCCGAGGCACCCTCGCCCGCGCTCCCGCTGCTGGCACTGATGCAGGAGCGCAACGACGAGGTCCGCGCCAAGTACTACACCGAAGAGACACCGATCTCCGACGTCGACTCGACGCTCTCGAGCGGGGGCTTCTCCGGATACGTCGAGCTGTCGGAGAACGTCCTCAGTGGCGACTACTACGTCGTCTACCACGCCGGTCGTTCGATGTCGGTGGCGTACGTCGGCAACAGCGGCCAGTTGCTCACCGACGACGAGGCGTTCGAACGCGCCGACGGCGAAGTCGGCATCTACGAAGTCCGGCCGTCCGACGTCGACCCCGTCGAGATCCCCGGCTCCGACACCGGGTCCGGGCCGGCCTCAGTGCCGGCGAGCGGGTCGAGCGGCGACCACCAGTCGGGGGCCGAGGAGCCGATGACCGGGACCGAACGGGAGACCGCCGGTACGGGGGCGACCCGGGAGGCCGCCGCAACGACCGACCGGACGGAGTCGACCCCCTCGGAGGCGACGGATGGAGCGGGGTCGACCGCGGCGGAGACGACCGACGCAACTGACTCGAGCGAGTGGGGGTCGTTACCGGACGACGGCAACCGAACCGGCGGCGACGCCGGGACCGACGACACTGTCGGGAGCGACGCCCCGCAGTCGGACCCGACGACGGCCTCGAGATCCGGGGCGACCGGGACAGGCGGCGACCGTGGCGAATCGACGGAGGCGTCACGGACGTCGACCGATCCGCCGGAGCCTCGCCGCTCGCGCGACGAGCGTGCGAGCGGTCGAGCACGAGATGACGCTGGCGACCGCCGGGAGCGAGACGCGGGTCACGAGCACTCAGAGACCGGAGGGACCGCTCGCTCGAGTGGGTCGAACGTGCGGTCCGAGCGGGCGGAATCGTCCACGACGGCGGCGTCAGGGTCAAACAGCGGGGCCGGTGGCGAGCACGCGGGGGGCGTGAGTACACCCGGAGCGCTGGAGCGTCGGTCGATCCCGTCACTCGACCCGGACCGGACGTCCGGGGACACGACGAGCGACGCGGGGGCCGTTGCCGAGAAGGTGCAGTCGCCCGGAACCGACTCCGCGGGGGCGGCCGGCGACACCGCGGCGGTCGAGCGCGATCCAGGTGACGAACACGACGACGGAGAGACGGCCGAGGACCGTCGCTCGCCCGGCCACGACAGTCGAGAGGCGACCGCGGACCACCTCTCGGCTGAGGCCGACCGCGAGGACACGGGCGAGCCAGGCAGTCACACCGGCGGCGAGTCACGAGCCACGCAGTTGCGAACGGAGCTGGAGGAGACCGAGGCCGAACTGGACCGTCTGGCGGCCGAACTGGCAGACGTCGAGGCCGAGCGGGACAGACTCGCCGAGGAACGCGACGACCTGCGCGAGGAGGTCGCCGACCTGGAGTCGGAACTCGACCGCGTCAGGTCACAGCTCGAACAGCTCGAAGACGAGTACGGGGCGTCGACGGACGCCGAGCGGCGACTGAGTCCCGCGGAGGCCCTCGAGGCGACGAACCTGTTCGTCCGCTACGAGTCCAAAGGCGAGGCGACGCTAGAGGCGGCCCACGACGGGAACGCCAGTCGCGAGGCGGTCAGCGAGAACCTCGGCCTGGAGTATCACACGGGGTTCGAGGCCGAGAGCGCCACAGTCGCCGGGAAACCGTACGAGGAGTTCCTCGAGGGCACCATCCAGCATCGCTTCGTCTCCTGGGTCGTGGACGACCTGCTCTACGAGATCCGCGACACCGGGAAGGTCAAAGCACTGGAAGAGCTGTACGACGCGATCCCCCGGATCGACCGCGTGGAACTGGGCGGTATCGTCACCGCCGAGTACGTCGAAGACGGCCAGGAGCACCGCACCCAGGAGACGTTCGACGTGGTGGTGCGCGACCGCATGGGCAACGCGCTGATGGTCGCGAACATCAACGACTCCCGGGAGGCCGCGACCGAGGACATGATGAGTTCGCTGGTGACCGCCGCCTCACACGTCGGCGAGTCAAACGACTCGCTGGCGGCCGCGTATCTGGTCACCTCGAGTTTCTTCGAGCCCGAAGCCCTCGAAACCGCCTCGGACGCGACCAGCGGCGGCCTCCTGAGCCGTGACAAACGCGAGAGTTTCGTCAAACTCTCCCGCAAGCGCGGCTACCACCTGTGTCTGGCCGAAGCGCGCGACGGAAAATTCCACCTGGCCGTGCCCGAACTCTGATAGTGATTATTGTCGGTCTGTTCCGGATCGACCGCACGACTGCGTGCGGTCGTACCGGTAAATCGCTACAATAATCACTATGAGTCAGCCTTCGATCTCGGCCGCTTCCTCGATTTTCATCCCCTTGAGTTTGTCGATGATGTGGTCTATCTTCCCGTCCAGGTCGTCGACGAACTCCCCCGTGTCCTCGGTCGTTATCGCTCCTTGACTGGAGGGCTCTATCAGGTTCTCCTCTTCGAGGACGCGCAGCGAATAGCGAACCTTGTGGTGTGGGTACCCCGTCTCGTTGGACATCTTCACGATGCCGATGGGCTCGTTCTGGATCACCATCCGCAGAACCTGCAGATGCCGCTCGAGCATGTCTACTTCCTTCTCAAGTCTGTCTATCATGCCAATTGTTAACTTGTGTTTGAGGGTTTTAAAGGTTGTTGTCGGGCGGGATCTACCGGATAGCGGCCGGCTGGGCGGCCACGAGATTCATTTCGCGCGAGTATCGACGGGTACGGAGTGATTCAGTGTGTCACCAGTTAACGTTTCCGGTCGGGCGTGTTCGTTCCGAAATCTGTTTACCCGGGCCACGGGAATCGCGGGTGTATGACCGTTACTATCGTCGGCGCGCAGTTCGGCGACGAGGGGAAAGGCGGGATCGTCGACGTGTTCGGCGAGGCCGCCGACGTCGTCGTCCGGTACCAGGGCGGGGACAACGCGGGCCACACCGTCGTTCGCGAGGGGACCGAGTACAAGCTCTCCCTGGTTCCCAGTGGTGCCGTCCGTGGCAAGGTCGGCGTGCTGGGCAACGGCTGTGTGGTCAACCCCGAGACGCTGTTCGACGAGGTCGATACGCTGCGCGACCGCGGGCTGGACCCCGACGTCCGCGTCGCACGGCGTGCACACGTCATCTTCCCGTACCACCGCGTCCTCGACGGCATCGAGGAGGAGGTCAAAAGCGAGAGCGACGGAAACCTCGAAGTGGGGACGACCGGTCGCGGTATCGGCCCGACCTACGAGGACAAGGCCGCCCGTCACGGCCTCCGTGTCGGTGACCTGCTCGACCCGGACGTGCTCCGGGAACGCCTCTCCTACGTCGTCCCGAAGAAACGTGCGCTCGCCGAAGAGGTGTACGGCGTCGACACCGACGACCGCTTCGACGTCGACGCGCTCTTCGAGCAGTATCGCTCGTACGGCGAGCGACTGGCCCGCGAGGAGATGACCGTCAACGCCGGTGCGTTCCTGACCGACCGCCTCGCGGCCGGCGACGACGTCGTCTTCGAGGGCGCCCAGGGCACCGGGCTCGACATCGACCACGGGACCTACCCGTACGTCACCTCTTCGAACCCGACTGCCGGCGGCGCATCTACCGGGTCCGGCGTCTCGCCGGCCGTCGTCGCCGACGGCGAGGTGGTCGGCATCGTCAAGGCGTACCTGAGTCGCGTGGGAACCGGCCCGATGCCGACGGAACTGGGTGGCGTCGTCGGCGACACGCCCGGCTACGAGGAGGACACCGAGGGTCGCCGCGAGGAGCTGGCGACCAGGATCCGCGAGGACGGCGGCGAGTACGGCACGGTCACGGGTCGGCCGCGTCGGGTCGGCTGGCTCGACGTGCCGGTCCTTCGCCACGCGACCAGGGTCAGCGGCTTCACCGGCCTCGCGGTCAACCACGTCGACACGCTCGCCGGGATCGAGGAGGTTCGGGTCGGCCACTCCTACACGGTCGAGGGCGAGGAGCTGCACTCGTTGCCCGCGACGACCGAACGCTGGGGCGACTGCACGCCGAACTTCCGGACGTTCGACGGCTGGCCGGAGTTCGACAGCAGCGCGGTCGCCGCCGAGGGGTACGACGCCCTCCCGGCCGAGGCCCGCGCCTACCTCGAATACATCGAGGACGAACTCGACACGCCGGTGTACGCGGTCGGTGTCGGCCCCGGCCGCTCGGAGACGGTCGTCCGCGAACATCCGCTGTGATACGGTCGTGCGTACCCAATTTCGGCAGTGTCAGTGAAGACCGGCGTTTCGGACTATGGAGAGGGCCTTCCGTTTCGTGGGAATACAAAGAATTACGCACGACCGTATGACACGCCCGTCGACTCCCCGGCCCGTGGCGTTCCGGGCGCGGCCTCCCGTCGGGTGCCGGGTTGACCTCCGGACCCGGATACTGGTTCTCTCGAAGGTATCCAGTCGCGAGGCGGATGCGCGGACCCGGCAGGCTTTTTTCCCCACCGACCGGAGGGTAGCGTATGAAAGAGGACCTGATGGACATCATCTGCTGTCCGGTCGACAAACACGACCTCGAACTCGACATCGACGAGCGCGAGGACGAGGAGATCATCGAGGGGGCCCTGACGTGTACAGAGTGTGGCGAGGTCTACCCGATCGAGGACGGCATCCCGAACCTCCTGCCCCCGGACATGCGCGACGAGGCGCCCGCCTGACAGTGACCGCTGTCGGTCCGTTCCGGATGGACCGCACGACGGTGTGCGCTCGTCCGGGGACATCGCGACGGTAATCACGACGAGTCCCGCCCGGTTCGTCGTCCGCTCGGGAGCGGTCGCATGGCCTGAACCTTTTTTTACTGTCCACGCCCACTCCCGGACGTGCCAGCGGACACGTTGCCGGTCCAGCTCAACAGAGAAGAGCTCCACGTCGTGGAGGTTCCACCGTCGTTCGAAGCGACGGGTTCGTTCGACATCGAACTGGTCAACCACGGCACGTCGGTGCACGTCCACCTTCACCTGGACGACCACCTCTCTGACGTGGCGAGCATCGAGGCCGCCAACCACTTCGTCGACGGCGAGTCACGCCGTTTCGTCCGCGTGTCGGTCAACGGCGCCGTGCCGGCCTCGGGGAAACTGAAGATCGCCTCCGCTTACGGCGCACAGACCCGGTACGTCGACATCGACCTGGTCGAACCCGAACCCGAGGAGGCCACGGTCGAGGTCGGCGAGTCGCTGAGCGAACCGCAACCCCGCGAGGAGCGCGCCTCCGAGGGCGGTGGCTCCCCGTTCGGCGTGCTCTCGGACAGCCCGGAACTCGTCGTGCTCGCGCTGGGTGTGGTCGCCGTCGCCGTCGCCGCCACCGCCGCGCTCGTCGTCGACAGCACGGTCGTCCTCGTCGGCGCCCTGGTCGTCCTCGTCGGCGTGCTCGTCGCGATGTACGTCCTCGTCGCCGCGTCGTGACCGGGACTGTCGTGGTCCGGAACCCTCCCGGCTGACCGCCCCCGCGGCCCGTGTCACTCCTCGTCCGGCTCGGTCGGAACGCCACAGAGGGCGTCCTCGTCGTCGAACAGTTTCGCCCGGAGAAAGCGGGTCCGGTAGCGGTTGGCCCCGTCGTAGATGTCGGCCTCGCGGATCTCCTCGGTCCGGCCCTCGGCGACGGCGTCGATTATCGCCTCAATCTGTTCTTTCTCGCTCGGCGTGAGTTCGAACTCGTAGGTCCGGGACTGTTCGCCCTCGAGTTTGGTCCACTGGCGGGCGGCGGCGATGACCAGCGAACACGGCTCACGGCAGGGGAACTCGCCGTCGCCGCCCGCTACATCCAGGTCAGTCTCGTCGTCGTACTCCCACTCGCGGCGCTTGAGACACTGGGAGTCCTCACAGCAGGCCTCGGCGACCCAGTTGACGTGGTCGTGCCCCTCCTGGCGGTTCCAGGTCTCGACGACGCCGTAGATCCCGCTCTGGCGTGCGATGGTCTGCTCCCAGTGGTCGACGTCGAGCTCGCCCGCCCGTTCGCGGTGCCAGTTCTGGACCGTCGCCGGGTAGAGGAAATCGACCGTCTGGACGAGTTCCGCGGGGCCCAGGTCGGGAAAGGCCCACCCCGTCCGGAGCGTTGGCGCAGTCTTGAGTGGGCGGTAGCGCCCCCGGTCGTCGTGTTTGGCGATCGTCCGTGCGTCCAGCGGGTCGTCGTGGGTCTCTACCTCGTCGGTCCCCGCCCCGGCGTCGTCGGCGTGGCGCAGGTCGTAGCTGCGGCGGCCGTCCTCGCTGAGCGTCGTCGTCACCTGTAACTGGCCCCACTCGCTGACGACTCCCTCGTGGAGTGCGTCGTAGCGGTCGGGTACCCGGGTGTTCTCGGCGTCTTCGAGCCACCGGAGGAAGGCCCAGCGCGGCTGGGCCTGTGGGGCGACGGCGTGCCAGAAGTACCAGTTTGTAACGTGGTCGGCGTACTCGGCGGCTCGGTCGGCGAAATCGTCGGCGTGGACGAGCGATTCCGACCCCTCCTCGGAGGCGAGGACGTACCCCTCGCCCTCCGTCCCGGCGGCGAACCCGTCGAACTCGACCCCGTCGGCGGCGGCCTCGGCGAGCGCTTCGACCTGGTCGGCGTTCATACTCGACGGGTAGGACCGCGTCCGAATAAAGCCGTCCGTCTCCGGGTGCGGATGGCTGTCGCGGTGGTCCTCGTCGCGGTGTTGCCGGTCGCTTTCGTCTACGCGTTCGTGTTCGCCGTCAATACGGTCGGGCTCGACCTGCTGGCCTGGGCGACCGAGCGACCGTGGAAGGGCCGCGTCACCGTCGAGCCGTGGCTGGTCATTGCCGCCGTCGGTGCGGGCTTTGGTGTCCAGTTTCTCGTGGGGGACCGGGTCGCGCTCCGCTCGGTCGACGCCCGCCGCGTGGACCGTGACCGACGACCTGACCTGACCGCTCGCGTCGACCGCCTCGCACAGGTCGCCGACGTTCCGCTTCCCCGGGTCGCGGTCAGCAGCGCGACCGTCCCCAACGCATTCACCGTCGGGACCCGACCGGCAGCGGCGACCGTCGTCGTCACCGAGGGGTTGCTCGACGCCCTCGAGGCGGACGAACTCGACGCGGTCCTCGCCCACGAACTCGCACACGTCAAAAACCGGGACGTCACCGTGATGTCGATGTCGTACTTCCTCCCGTCGCTGACATACCTGGTCGCCGCCGCCGCCTTCCTGGTCCTGCAGGGGGTGTACCACCTCTTCGGCGGGATCCTTCACGTCGACGACGACGAGGCAAAGGGGTTCGTCGTCGCCCTCGTCGCCCTCACCGTCAGCGCACTCGTGACGATGGCCATCTCGGCGCTGTTCTGGGTCGCGAGCTACACTCTCTTTCGCGTCCTCTCGCAGTACCGCGAGTACGCCGCCGACCGGGGCGCCGCGGTGATCACGGGCGACCCCGCCGCGCTCGCGTCGGCGCTCCGGACCGTCGACGACGAGATGAGCGCCGCTCCGGACCGTGACCTCAGGGCGATAGATGGTGGGCTAGAGGCACTGTACGTCGCCCCGGTCAACGCCTACCAGTTCGGTGACGGCGACCGCGAACTGATAAGCAGCGACATCTTCCCGGCGACCCACCCGCCGACTCGCGACCGGGTGGAACGACTCCGGGAACTCGCGGGTGACGGACTGTGACGTCCCGACGGCGATTCCTCGCTCTACTGGGAAGCGCGGTCACGGGGACGGCTCCCCTGGCCGGCTGTGGGTATCGACCCGGTGGCGGGGACGTCCGCTGGCGCTTGGAGCACGACGGGAATCTGCCCGTCGACCTGGCCGTCGAGGGGGACACTCTCTACACGCTGTTCGGGGACTCTTCGGGTCGTGGCCCCTGGGGCTGGGACTCCGTCGAAGACGCGCAAATCAACACCGTCCGGACCGCCGACGGCACCCAGCGATGGGCAACCGAGTACGACGGGAGAATCACGGCGTTCGCGACTGGCGCTGGCGCTGCGGCAGTCGGGATGCCGGAACGGGTCGTCCGTCTGCGCGCCGACGACGAGGTGTGGGAGGCCCCGGTCCCGGGCACCCCCGGGGCGCTCACCGTCACCGACGACCGGATCTGCGGCGTCACGAGGGAGGGGACACTCTTCTGTTGTGTCGACGGGGAGACACAGTGGCAGCGCCCGGACTCGAACGTCACGGAACCACGCGCGGTCGACAGCGGGGCGGGGTCGCTCGTCGTCGTCTCCCACGGCGAGGACCCTCGTGACTACACAGTCGTGTGTGTCACGAGTGACGGGTCCCAACGGTGGTGGGAAGACGACCCGGACGACCTCGAAGCAGTGCTGGTCACGGCGGAGACAGTGTACGTCCTCGGCGACAGTCGGATGGATGCCCTCGATACGTCGTCAGGCGAGCGGAAGTGGGCGAAACCTGACACGATCGTCCGACCGGGCTCCGGCGGTGACGGCACCTCGGAGACGGTCCACGCGGACTATCACGTCACGCCGGCCGGCATCTTCCGGACCAGCGAGGGGTTCGTCCAGGCGCTGGACGACGCCGGCAGGGTCACGTGGTCGTCCGGAACGGTCGGAGAGTCCGGCGTGTTCGGGGACCTCGGAACTGTGAGACCGGGCTCGCAGCTCGCGGCCGACCAGCGTGGCGTGTTCGTCGAACTCGTCAGCGGGAGGGACGGTATCGACGGGGTAGCCGCCCTCTCGCTCGCGGACGGGAGCATCCGCTGGTCGGCACGGCAGAAATATCTGGGACAGGGCCCGGTTCTCGTCGACAGCGGCGTTCTGGTCGCGACGCTGGACGCCATCGTCTGTCACTGGGTGTCGTAGTCGGTGCCCGACGCCCGGACGGGCGGCCCCGGAGTACCAGATCCGGTGGCCCGCCACGTCGGCGGGCGTCTCCCAACCCGTCCGGTAGTCGTCGGTCAGCCCCATGTCTTCGGGGATGTCCTCCTGGGTGTGGTAGCCGTCCGCGATGAACAGCGGGACGACGACGATCTCCTCGCTGTCGAAGTAATCGGTGACGTCGTCGACCTCGGGGTCCTCGTCCATGAACAGCGGTTCGACCTCGTCGAACCGGTCCAGCTCGCGGATCCGGTCGGCGTGGTACTCGATGGCCTTCGCGGAGTTCTCGTTGCGCTCGGTGCCGTGGCCGACGACGGCGAGACCGAACCCCTCGCCCACGTCGGGGTCGCCGGTCACCGACTCGGCGCGCTGGACGATCACGTCGCTCATCGCGTCGTGGGTCCCGACCGGCCCGCAGTAGTGGACCGTCTTGTCCACGTCGGTCGGCTCCAGCGTGGTGTGGGTCGCGCTGGTGCCCTCGGAGTCCCACTGGGCGGGGTCCCACCCGTCCAGACGGAGTTCGCGGGGGATGACCTGCTCGGTGAAATACCCCTCCGAAATAAACAGCGGGACGACGTACACCACCTCGCTGTCGACGGTCCGGAGCACCTCCCGGAAGTGCGGTTCTTCTTTCCAGAACCCCTCCCGGATTTCGTCGAAGGCACCGGTCGCCCGGATGGTGTCGGCGTGATCGAACGTCGGCGTCGACGACTCGGCGTTGAGGTGTGAGCCGTGGGCGGCGATGACGAGCGCTGGCATACGCGCCTGTTGGGGTGAATCGCTCTTAGGGCCTTCGTCTGCCGGCGTGACGAGGGCGCCCACCGGGCCCCGCCCCGGCGAGTGGCCGGTTCACGACACCGCGCCGTCCCCGTCCGGTCCCTCGAAGACCGACACGGTCCCGTCGGCAGTGACGCCGACGAGATACTCGTCGAACGAGAAGAGATAGATCCCGTCCTCGGCGGTGGCAAACAGGCTGTCCAGCGCGTCGGGGTCAATACGCTCGTACAGCGGCGGCAGGTCCTCGACGGTGGTGTTCGCGACTGCCGCGACAGTTTCGACGACGACGACACTGAACGCGTCCGGACGCACACAGTCGGCTTCCTTGACCGTCCGTTCGACCAGCGGCGGTCCGAGCGCGTCCAGGAGGTCCTCACTCATCGGTCGTCGGGGCAGTCAGCCACTCCTCGGGGAGTTCGTCCCGATTGTCCCGGAGTAGTTCCAGCAGCGGTTCGACCTCCGACCAGTTGGTTCCTTTCGAGAGCGTGCCCGTCTCCCGGTCCCACTCGACGAACCCCATGTCCGCGAGTTTCGGTATGTGGGTGTGTTTCATAGTGATTATTGTAGCGATTTACCGGTACGACCGCACGATTGCGTGCGGTCGATCCGGAACAGACCGACAATAATCACTATCAGTTCCACCTCGCTGACCGCCAGATCCGCCTCCGACTGACCGTCCACCAGCAGGTCCAGCGGGTCCAGGTCGTCGTCGCGCTGGGGGTTCGCGTCCTGCAGCGCCAGGAGCAACTGCCGACGATAGCCGTTCGCCAGCGCCTCGAAGACGCGCACGTCTGGTGGTTTCGGGACCATACCTACAGCTACCTCCGTGCCGTGTGTAAATATTCTTGCAGAATTGGGGCGTATTACTGATCACATTTGAATATACTGGCACCTTTGTCGAAACTACCCCGCCACCGACGGCCCGACCTTTTACTTCCGGTCGCAACCACGTTGGAGTCGTGACACTCGCCGGAGACACGCGCGACGCCGTCCGCCGCTACCCGTTCCTCTTCGACGCGCTCCGGGCCGGCGTCGTCAACTACACCGCCGCCGCGCGCTTTCTCGACGTCGACGGCGACACCGACGCCGTCGTGGCCGCCCTGCGCCGCTACGCCGATGGCCTGCCCCGGTACGAGGGCGCCGACGCCGGGACCATCTCGATGGAGAGCGGGTTCGGGGTCGCCGACGCCGACAGCGTGGACGATCCGCTGGTGGTCGTCGGTGACCTGGCACTGGTTCCCGACGCGGGGTCGCTGACCGCGCTCGTCGCCGGGAGAGACGCCGACGTCCTCGCGTTAGAGCGGGTGCTCGGCCGGTTGCGGACGGCCGACGTAACCGTCGAGGCGGCGGCCGTCGGCGACGGGTCGCTGGTCGTCGTCGTCGGGCGTCGGGACGGCCCCGACACGCTCCGGGCGATGGAAGACGTTCTGGGGGGGTGATCGTTCGTTTCTCCCCGGTCACCGGGTGTGTGTACTTCAGGACCGCGTGGTCCCCCCGCGTTCGGTCGTGATAGTAGCCGAATTTTCGAAGAACGTCGACTATCTCCTCCCCGGAGAAGTCCTTTCCGACGGATTGAAACGCGGCGGCGCGTACTGCCCGGTAATGACGCTCCACGTGACCAACACGCTCACGGGCGAGCGCGAGGAGTTCGTGCCGGCAGAGGACGACCGGGTCACGCTGTATCTCTGTGGCCTGACGACGTCGGACCCGGCACACGTCGGCCACGCCCGCACGTGGACCCACACGGACGTCGTCCACCGCTGGCTCGAATACCTCGGTTACGAGGTCCGCCACGTCGAGAACTTCACGGACGTCAACGAGAAGATCGTCGCCCGCGTCGGCGAGGTCGGCGCCGACGAACGCGAGGTGGCCCGCCACTACACCGCGCAGTTCCTCGAGGTGATGCGCGCGCTGAACCTCAAACGGGCGGACGTCTACCCCCGGGTCTCGGAGCACATCGACGACATCGTCGCGATGGTCGAGACGCTGGTCGAGGCGGGCTACGCCTACGAGTCGGCGGGGTCGGTCTACTTCGACGTGACGACCTTCGAGGAGTACGGGAAGCTGTCCAACCAGCGCCTGGAAGACCTCGAAGCCCAGGGCGACCCCGACGAACGCGACGAGAAACGTCACCCGGCCGACTTCGCGCTGTGGAAGGCAGGCGGCGTCGACCCCGAGGCCGTGGCCCAGCACCGCCACGAGGGCGCCGCCCCGCCCGAGGAGGCCGCCGAGCGCGCCCAGACGTGGGAATCGCCGTGGGGCGAGGGGCGACCGGGCTGGCACATCGAGTGTTCGGCGATGTCCACACGTCACCTCGGCGAGACCTTCGACGTCCACGTCGCGGGGTCGGATCTCGTCTTCCCGCACAACGAAAACGAGATTGCCCAGAGCGAGTGTGCGACCGGCGGGACGTTCTCGCGGTACTGGCTCCACACCGGGATGGTCCAGGTCGACGACGAGAAGATGAGTTCGAGCCTCGGCAACTTCACGACCGCCCGGGCGGCCATCGAGGAGTTCGGCGTCGACGTCCTCAGGACGTTTTTCCTGTCGACGGTATACTCGGCCGACCCGACCTTCTCTGAGGCGACGCTGGCCGAAGCCGAAGAACGGTGGGACCGTCTCGAACGCGGCTACGACCGTGCGGTCGCGGCCTGTGACAGCGTCGACGCCTACGCCAAACTCGCGGACGCGGACCTCCGGGCGGCCGTCGACGAGAACCGCGAGGCCTTCGAGGCGGCGATGAACGACGACTTCAACACCCGAGAGGCGATGGCGGTACTGCTGGACCTGGCCTCGGCGGTCCACGAACACGTCGACGGCTACAGCGAGTACGACTTCGTCGGGCTGAAACGCGCGGTCGACGCCTTCGAGGAGCTGGGTGGGGACGTGTTCGGGCTCTCCGTCGGGAGTCCCGACGGCGGCGACGTCCGCCTCGCCGAGGACCTGGTCGAACTCGTGCTCGACGTCCGCGAGGAGGAGCGGGCGACGGGCAACTACGACCGCGCCGACGCGTTGCGCGACCGACTCGCCGAACTGGGCGTGGAGGTCCAGGACGGCGACGACGGACCGACCTACCGGATCGAGTGACTGGTGGTCCGGCCCCGTGACGAACGCTTTTGCGGGACGGGCGCAACGAGGACGAAGTGATGACGGTGCTCACTGTGGTCGCGACCATCTTCGTCCCACTCACGTTCGTCGTCGGGGCCTACGGGATGAACTTCGCCGCCAGAATTACGTCTGATAGTGATTATTGTCGGTCTGTTCCGGATCGACCGCACGCAATCGTGCAGTCGTACCGGTAAATCGCTACAATAATCACTATGAGTTCACGCTCCGATCGCCAGCGGAACGAGCAACACGCCCATCAGGTTCGCTCGCCGTGCGCCGACGGTCACCGGAACGAGTCCGACGACGCTGGCCACCCCGAACACGCCGACGCCCAGCGGCCCCGTCAGGACGGCGACGAGGACGACCAGCAGACCCAGGACGCCCACCGACAGACGCGTGTAGTCGAGTCGCCCGACCGTTTCGAGATAGCGGTCGCCCAGCGTCACCGCGAGGACGAACCCGGCGGCCGCGCCGACGACGACGCCGGCGACCATGACCGGCAGGTCGACACCGACGCCGGCCCGCTCTACGGCCACGAGCACGCCCGTCCGTGGCGAGCCCAGCGCGACGAGCGCACAGAGCGCGAAGATAGCGTTTGCGGTGTTCACGCCGCTGGTGGTGACGAGAAAGCCCCGCGCCCCGCCACCCGGCACCACCACCAGCGCGAGCGTCGCGGCCACGGCACTCGAGACGCCCGGCAGATAGCCCACGACGGCACCGGCCAGGGTCCCGAGGAGGGCGAACCCGGCGACGGCCGCCCGCGGCGTCGTCACGGTCGGTTCGGCCTGTTCGGGGACGCCACCGCCCCGCAGTGCGTCCAGCAGGACCGGCGCACCGAACAGGCCCGCGAACAGCGGTGCGAGCATGCTCCCCGCGCCGACGGGGCCGCCCGCCGGCAGGTCCAGCGCCACGAGTCCCAGGAGCCCGCTGGCGGCCACCGACAGCGTCGCTCCCACCTTCGCCGTCGCCGTCGACTCCGTGAGCACGAGCAGACAGACCACGCCACCCAGCACGACCGGGAGGTGGGCCCGGACCGCCGGGTAAGCCGTCGTCATCACCCGGGTCATCGGGACCGCAAGCGGGACGGCGAACGCGACGGCACCGGCGCTGCCCAGCGCCGACAGGCGGACGGCCTCTCGGCCCTGCCCAGCGAGGACGAGTCGGTGACCCGGCAGGGCGCTGGCGGCCATCGCCGGGTCTGGGACGCCCAGCGCCAGTGCCGGCACCACGTCCAGGAAGGTGTGGACCGTCCCCGCGGCGAGCATCGCGGCCCCGACGTAGGACAGCGGTCCCGGGACGGCGGGCGCCAGTCCCGCCAGCAGCAGCGCGAACGTGTTCGCGTGGATGCCCGGCGTGAGTCCGCTGACCGTGCCCAGCGCCACGCCGCCGGCGAGAAACCCACAGAACAACACCGTGCTCCCCGGGTCGACGACGAACCGCACGGCGTGGAGGCCCATCGGTGGGTCCTGGTCGCCCGTCCGCGGATAAAGGTACGGACTGGTCGCCGGGATGTCGACCCCTCCTGATTACTGGACCGGGGCTCTCCCCGGGGCCAGGCGCGTCGACGCCTCAGCGGTGTGTGGCGAGTGCGACGACGGAACTCCGGTCGGCACAGAGCCACGTCGACGCGCAGTCGAAGCCAGTCCCTCCCCGCGGGGAGACCAGACAGCGGTCCCCGCCAGGGTGTTCGACGACGTCCAACCGGAGGTCAAGCCGGCACCTCTCACGCCCAGCGGCAGTCGTTGTACGCCCCGATACCGACGATTCCGGGCCCTCACCCGGTCGTGACTGTCCCAGCATGTATCCCCACTGGGAAACACGCCAGGAGTGTCATCAATCCTGCTAGTTGGCCTCTGTACTGGTATATACGTCCCTGTTTTTCTCCTGGCGACCGTCGCTGTTCCCACTGGTCACGAGCGTCGTCGAGTGCTGGTCACGAGGGTCGCTGAGCGTTCGAGACGCACACTCGACCGGGTCTGCTCCACTGTCTCTGCCCACGGTCGGACCAGTTCAACCGCTGAGAACGGCTGGCACTGGTTTTTATCCGGCGCTCACGAGACACCGTCCAGTGACGTTTCAGTTTCCGGTCGTGACGTTCGTTCTGTTTGCGGCGACCGGACTCGCCGCCGTCGCGGGTGCCGTGACCTGGCGCCACCGGGAGGTGCCCGGGTCGGTCCCGTTCGTGGTCCTGATGGCGCTGGTTGCCCTGTGGACGCTGACCTACGGTATCGCTCGCTCACTGTGAGAGCGTTTCGATAGCGACTCGGTCGTCACTACCGAGCACAGCGAACCGGAAAATTTCGACCAAGGGGTTAGCCGAACAGTTCGCCGAGGCCCTCGCCGCTGGCCTCGTCGTCGCCGTCGTCCTCGTCGTCGTCGCCGCCCTCGGGTTCGGTATCGGCCGCTTCGGGCTCCTCGTCGCCGCCGTCGTCGGCCGGTTCGACCGGCCTTGACGCGGGACTCCTCCACGTCGACGCCCGCGGCGTCGAGCACGTCCGTCAGGTTACTTTCGCTGATCTCTGCGCCGGTCTCGTTCAGGATGAGTGCTGCGTAAACGTATTCCATTGTTATCCGAACATCGCTCCCATGGCGTCGCTGGCGTCACCGTCGTCGTCATCGTCGTCGCCGTCGTCGGCGTCTGTCTCCGCCTCGGCGTCGCCATCGGTGTCTTGGTCGTCTGTCGGTTCGTCGGGTTCGTCAGCGTCGGCCTCGTCGTCGGTGTCGACCTCGCTATCGACGTCACGGAGGTCCTCGGGCAGGGCTTCCTCGTCGTCGACCTGTGTGACGAGCGCGCGCACCTGTGCGTCGGCCTTCGAGACGAGGTCGTCGACGACCCCGGGACTCTCGATGGAGGCCTGGAGCGCGAGGCTCTTGGCGTCGCCCCGTGCCTGCTGGAGCAGCGCCGTGACCGTCCGGGCCGTCGGGTACGACGCGTTGATCGCGAGGTTGCGACCGCGGGCGGCCGCCGCCTCGACATCCGTGCGGTACTGGTCGACGTCCAGTTCGAGTTCCTCGGGCTCGAACAGGACGCCGTCCGCGTAGACGCCCCGCAGGTCGAGTCCGACCTCCTTGGGCTCGATGCCCAGTTCGTTGAGGACGTTCGCCAGGTCGGCCGACACCTCGCCGCCGGCCTCCAGCACCGTCGAGTCCTCGAGCACCTTGATCGAGCCGTCCTCGATGCGGGCGCTCGCGCCGACGGTCTGGAGTTCGCCCACGAACGGCCCGGGGTCGATCCCCGTGTCACCCTCCTCGATGACGATATCGTTGGGGGTGACCTCGCCGGCGTTGATCGGTGCCGGCGTCTTCGAGGCTTCCAGTTGCTGGTAGAGGCCGAAGGGGTTGTCGTTCGTGCCGACGAGTCCGACCTGCTCGGAGACGTACTCCGTCAGGTCTTCGAGGCCGTCGTCGACCTCTTCGAGGGCGCGCACGAGCAGCGTGTTGCGCGAGACGCGCAACTCGGCGGTGCCGTGCAGGTCCCGGCGCATCTCCTGGAGCTGCCGGGAGGGGATGCCCGTGATGTCGACGACGCCGACGCTGTCGTAGGACTCGATGGTCTCGACGACGTCGGCGACCTCCTCGCGTTTCCACTGCGGGATGGTCTCGGTCTTGCGCTCGGACTCGGCGCTCATCTCAGGCCACCTCCACCGCGGGGCCCATCGTCGTCTTGACGTAGACCGAGTCGATGTTCATCGGCCCTTTCTCCAGGCCCGCGTGCAGGCGGCGCAGGATGACGTCGATGTTGTTGGCGATGTCCTCGGCGGACATGTCCTCTGCACCGACGCGCGTGTGGAACGTCCGCCGTTCCCCGCTGCGCAGCTGCACGGAGTTTTTGAGTCGGTTGATCATCTCGACGACGTCGTCGTCGGGGCTGACCGGGGTGGGCATCTTGTTGCGCGGCCCGAGGACCGTCCCCAGGTAGCGCCCGATGTCCTGCATCATCGACTCTTCGGCGAGGAAGAAGTCGGTCCCGTCGGCCAGGTCCTTGGCCTCGCCCTCCTCGTCGGCGAGGTCCGCGAGTTCGTCGCCGTCGAGCACGTCGTCGGCGACGTCCTCGGCGCGCAGGGCGGTTTCGCCTTCTGCGAAGACGACGATGTGGGTTTCCTGACCGGTGCCGGCCGGCAGGACCACGTCCCCGACGGACTCTTCGATACGGTTCGACGGGTCGTTGAGATCGATGTCGCGCAGGTTGACTGCGAGGTCGACCGTCTCGCGGAAGTTCCGCGGTGGGGCCTCCTCGATCGCGCGACTTACTGCGTTTTCTATTTCCTGATCTGCCATCGTTCACCTCCGTAGTACGCCTGTGGCTCCTACGGGTCAGTGAAACAGGCGATGCCTGTCTCACCTGTGGGGAGGCCGATGGGATACTTAAGCCCGTCGAAGGATGCGGGCGTCCGTCCCCGTCGCTTAGGGTTCCTCGGGTGCCATCCCCGTCTCGGCGAGCTCCTCGACGGCCGAGTCCGATCTGTCCAGTGACAGACCCACCCCCGCCAGCACGTGGTCCGCTTTCGTGAACTGTATTTCGCGGTACTCGACGACCAGCCCCAAGTGACGGTGTCCGTCGGCGCCAAGTGACTGTGCTCCCGGGAAAACCGGGATCTGTCGTTCCGAGTGGCGTTACGCTTCGGCTTCCGCCGCGAAAACGCCGTCGTACTCGCCGTCGTCGATGCGCTCTTTGAACTCGCGGGGGTTGTTCCCCTCGATGGTCACGCCCAGCGACGTACAGGTCCCGACGACTTCCTTGGCCGCGTTCTTGAGGTCGTAGGCCAGCAGGTCGGGGTGTTTCTGTTCGGCGATCTGTTTGACCTGTTCGACGGTGAGGTCGGCGACGAACTCCTCGTGGGGTTCGCCGCTGCCGGTGTCGAAGCCGGCCTCGTCTTTGATGAGTTCGGCCGTCGGCGGGACGCCCACCTCGATGGTGAACGAGCCGTCGTCGTCGTACTCGACAGTGACCGGCACCTCTGTGCCGTCGAACGCCTCGGTCCGGTCGTTGATCTCCTGGACGACCGCCTGCACGTCTACCGGCGTCGGCCCCAGTTCCGGGCCGAGCGGCGGCCCCGGGTCTGCCTGCCCGCCGGGGATGAGTACCTCGATAGTTCCAGCCATACCTATCGAAACCCCTGGCACGGGTTTAAGAATTGTTTTTCGCCACGCCGCGTGCGGGAGCTTCCCGCGACCGCCCTCCGCTTTGGCATTTACCCCACAGGATTTCGGATGCACCTCTCCTGGGATCGTAGTTGGAGAATTCGAATTTTCTTAAAGCAAAACATTCTTTCCTATTCCCCACAAAGAACCGCATGTCAAGTCGTACCGTAACACGCGCGGTCGGTTGCCGTTGATCCCGGTGTCGAACCGCCGTCGCACCGTGAACTGCCCGGCGATTCAGGCTGTTACTATCTCAGTAAAAACTAACCGGTACTTATATGAGTTAGAACGACGTATACCAAAGTACGAGGCACGACTGGCCCGGTCGAACGCCGGTCGCTATCCAGAACTATGACAAGCACCAACCGCAGCGTACGAGCGCGCGCTGGCCACCCGGTCGAGCGCGAGGAGAGCGAAGAGACCGAGAGAGAGCAGGGCCACTGTCCGGAGTGTGGCGCCGACGGCGTCGTCGACGAGAAGCGGGGGGAGACAGTCTGTCGGGAGTGTGGCGTGGTGTTCGAGGAGGGCCACGTCGACCGCGGCCCCGAGTGGCGGTCGTTCGACGCCCGTGACAAAGCCGAGAAGAGCCGTGTCGGGTCGCCGACGACGGAACTGCTCCACGACAAGGGGCTGTCGTCGGTCATCGACTGGAAAGACCAGGACGCGAACGGCCAGACACTCTCGGCGCGCAAGCGTGAGAAGATGTCGCGGCTGCGCACCTGGGACGAGCGGTTCCGGGCCCAGAGCGCCCAGGACCGCAACCTCAAGCAAGCACTGGGCGAGATAGACCGGATGGCCTCTGCGCTGGGTGTCCCGGAGAACGCCCGCAAGACCGCGAGCGTCATCTACCGCCGGGCCTTGGAGGAGGAGCTGATCCCCGGGCGGTCCATCGAAGCGATGGCGACTGCTTCGCTGTACGCCGGGGCGCGCCAGGCCGACGTCCCCCGGACGCTCGACGAGTTCGAGACCGTGAGCCGCGTCGAGCGAAAGGAGTTCGCACGCGCCTACAGGTACATCGCCCGGGAACTCGAACTCGCGATGGAACCGACCGACCCGACACAGTACGTACCACGCCTCGCCTCGGATCTGGAGATCCCCGACGAGACCGAACAGCGCGCGGTCGAACTGCTCGAAGCGGGCAAGCAGGCGGCCGTCCACTCTGGCAAGAACCCGGTCGGACTGGCCGCCGCGGCCACTTACGCGGCCGGTCGGCTGACCAACGTCGAACTCACACAGCACGAGGTGGCCGACGCCGCCGACGTGTCGGCAGTGACGATCCGTGACCGCTACACGGAACTGCTCGACGCAGCACAGGCCCAGGCCTGACCGTGGACCGAACACCACCGTTATACAGGACACCGATCTATGACCGCCAACACACTGCACATGGCGAACGACGCGGACGCTGACGGCCACGTCGACGACATCGTCGCCGAGACGACGAGCCTGCTCGAAACCCTGGGACTGACCGAGTACGAGGCTCGGTGTTTCGTCGCGCTCACCCGCATCGACCACGGGACTGCCCGCGAGATAGCCGAGGTCGCAGACGTCCCGCGACCGCGCGTGTACGACAGCGTCGAGAACCTCCAGGACCACGGTCTCGCCGAGGTACAGGACGCCCAGCCGCGGCGCTTCCGGGCGTCGCCGCCCCGCGAGGCCGTCGACCGGATCCGCCGCCAGTACGGCGAACGGTTCGACAGACTGGAGGGGTTGCTCCCCCGTCTGCAGTCGCCCGAACCGCGGGCGGACCGGGCCGGAGTCTGGGTTATCGAAGGCGACGACGCCGTCAGCGACCGCCTCGCGGGGCTGGTGGCCGACGCGACCGACGAGTTACTCCTAGTCGTGGCCGTCGAGGGACTGCTCACCGACGAGTTCCTCGATGCGTTGCGCGAGGCGGCCGACCGTGGCGTCTCGGTCACGCTGGGGTCGCCCGGCGGACCCATTCGCGAACGAGTCGCCGAGGTCACGCCCGAGGCCACCGTCGTCGAGACCTGGACCTGGTGGGCGGACTACCCGGTCGAGGCCGGCGAGATCAGTGCCATCCTCATGGCCGACGGCCGGGACCTTCTGGTCAGCTCCGAGGTACGGGCCGACCTGCCCGGCGTCGAGAAACACAGTGCCGTCTGGACCGACGACGAACGCGCGCCGCTCGTCGGGTTGATGCGACCGCTCCTGTCCAGTGCCATCACCGACGACGTGTCGGCCTGATACGGTCGTGCGTACCCAATTTCGGCAGTGTCGGTGAGGATCGGCGTTTCAGACCACGGAGACAGAATTCTGTCGCTCAGTGTACGGCGACGCCGTTGCGTGCGAGGAAGTCGCTGGCACCCTTGATCTCGACCGGACTCCCGATGATACGGATGCCACACTCCTCTTTGAAAAACGTCAGCGTGAACCGCCGTTCGAGCTCCTCGCGGATGCCCTCCATCGCCTCGGCCGGCAGGAGTATTTCCGTGCTATCACGGAGACGGGCCGGGTCTGGCATACACGACGTTCGTTTCTCTCGTCGTATTAGTGTAACGAAACCTGGCGGTCCCGACACCGTGCGGGAAGAACACGTTTTTGAGTCACCGTCCGCGATTTCTCGATGATGGCCCTCGAAGAGGAGATCGAGGAACTCCGCGAGGAGATCGCCGAGACGCCCTACAACAAGTCGACGGAGGAACATATCGGGCGGCTGAAGGCCAAACTCGCGGAAAAAAAGGAGGAACTCGAGAACAAGTCCTCCTCGGGGGGTGGCGAGGGCTACGCCGTCGAGAAGACCGGCGACGCCACCGTCGCGCTCGTCGGGTTCCCCAGCGTCGGCAAGTCGACGCTGCTGAATGCCCTGACCAACGCCGACAGCGAGGTCGGCTCCTACGAGTTCACGACGCTGGACGTCAACCCCGGCATGCTCCAGTACAACGGGGCCAACATCCAGTTGCTCGACGTCCCCGGCCTCATCGAAGGGGCCGCCGACGGCCGGGGTGACGGTCAGGCCGTCCTGTCGGTCGTCCGGACGGCCGACCTGGTGGTGTTCGTCCTCTCGGTCTTCGAGATCGACCAGTACGAACGGCTCAGCCAGGAACTGTACAACAACAAGGTTCGGGTCGACCGGGAGCCACCGCGGGTGTCGGTCCGCAAGAAACACAAAGACGGGATCAACGTCACCGCCAGCGTCGACCTCGACCTGGACGAGGAGACGATCAAGAGCGTCCTCCGCCAGCGCGGGTTCGTCAACGCCGACGTCACTATCGGCGAACAGGTCGACATCGACCGGCTCATCGACGGGGTGATGGACAACCGGGAGTACCTGCCGTCGCTGGTCGCGGTCAACAAGGCCGACCTCATCGAGCCCGACTACAAGACGACCGTCGACGAGAACCTCCGCGAGCACGGTATCGACCCCGAGGAGGCGGTGTTCATCAGCGCCGTCGAGGAACGCGGGCTCGACTCGCTCAGGGAGGCCATCTGGGCGGAACTGGGTCTCATCCGGATCTACATGGACAAGCCGGGTCGGGGCGTCGACTACGAGGAACCGCTGATACTGCGGGCGGGTGACACCGTCGACGACGCCTGCCACAAGCTCGGTGGCTCGTTCGAGGAGCGGTTCCGGTTCGCCCGGGTGTCGGGCCCCAGCGCCAAACACGACGAACAGCAGGTGGGTCGGGACCACGAACTCGCCGACGAAGACGTCCTCCGGATACTCGTCACCCGATGACTGGCGACCGTGCTCCCGACGCCGCCTCGGGGTCGCTCCTGTCGCGCCGGCGCGTCCTCCTGGTGGTCGCCGCCGGCCTCGTCCCGTGGGTCGTGGTCCCCTACGAGACCGGCGCGAGTCTCGTCTTCTCGTTTGGCCTGGTCACTCCGCCCTCGCTGGCGCTCGAATCGGTCGTCCGGTACGTCGCCGTCGACACGGTCGCGTTGCCGCCACGCCTGCTGGCCTGGCCGGTCGCGTCGCTGCTGTACGCGCTTGCGGTCGCCAGTACCGCCCTGGCGCTCGTCGGCCGCGAGGACCGCCGGGTCACTGCCGGGCTGTTCGGACTGGCCGGACTCGACGTGTTGTACTTCGCGCTCACGTTCTCGACGCTCCGGTTGCGGGTGCTGGCGCTCCCGCTGGGCGTCGTCGTGTTGTTCCTGGCCGCCTGGGAGAGCCGTCCCGACGCGTGGGGGCTCCGACTCGACGGGTAACAGGCCGCCGACCGCGGCCGCTCCGGTACGTTTTTCGAGGTGGCGACCCTCCGAACAGGTATGGACGCACCGTTAGACCACGTCATGATGCGCGTCGAAGACTTGGAGGAGTCGCTGGACTGGTACGGGACACACCTGGACTACGAGGAGAAGGGTCGCTGGGAGGCCGACACCTTCACCAACGTCTTCCTCGGGCCCGAAGACACCCACGAGAACGGTGCTCTGCTGGAACTGACCTACAACCACGACGGGCGCTCGTACACGATGGGCGACGCGTGGGGCCACATCGCCGTCCGCGTCCCGGAGGGCGAACTCCAGGCGGCCTACGACCAGCTGATGGACGAGGGCGTCGAGGACTACCGCGACCCCGAGAGCTGTGGCGGCCGGTACGCGTTCGTCAAAGACCCCGACGGCCACGAGGTCGAGATCGTCCAGCGCGACCACGGCGCGAAGTGGAGTCTCGACCATACGATGATCCGCGTCGAGGACGCCGACGAGGCCCTGGGCTGGTTCGTCCGCAAACTCGAGTACGAACACACCGGCCGCTGGGAGTCGGACACGTTCGCCAACTACTTCGTGAAACGCGAGGGCGCCGCCCCCGAGGAGATGGCCGTCGAACTCACCTACAACTACGACGGGCGCTCGTACACGATGGGCGACGCGTGGGGCCACATCGCCGTCCGCGTCCCGGACGTGCGTGATGGCGTCGCGGTAATCTGTCGCGTCCATCCCAGAGCAGACCGCAATGACGTTGTCGCCGCCAACAAAGAAGGCAAGCGAGTCGTGGCCCCTGCGCATATACTGCATCAGCGCCGCGTACCCCTGTTCGATGTTGATGAACGTGTCGAACTCGTCGAGCGCGAGTACGGCGCGAGGTGGAGTCTCGACCACACGATGATTCGCGTCGAGAACGCCGAGGAAGCACTCGGCTGGTACACGCGAAAACTGGGGTACGACCTGGTGCGTCGCTCCGAACACGACAGCTTTGCGCTGTATTTCATGCAACCCGGCGACGCGCCACGGGAGGCGATGACGGTCGAACTCACCTACAACTACGACGGCCGGAACTACGAGAGCGGCGACGCGTGGGGCCATCTGGCCGTTCGGGCCGAGGACCTGCAGGCGTTCTGGGAGACACTGATGGACCGCCACGCCGAGGACTACCGCGACCCCGAAAGCTGTGACAACCGCTACGCGTTCACGAAAGACATGGACGGTCACGAAGTCGAGATCGTGACGCCCTGACTGGGAGGTCGTGACGCCTTTTCGACGACTGCGAAAGGAGTGATAGTGATTATTGTCGGTCTGTTCCGGATCGACCGCGCGACTGCGGTACGGTCGTACCGGTAAATCGCTACAATAATCACTATGGTA
>PXQN01000034.1:54371-66802 GCA_003021305.1 Halobacteriales archaeon QH_10_67_22
CTGACACGTGGGCCACGAACGGGAACGTCCTACAGGGGCCCTGAACGGCCGGATCTGTGTGGCGCGGCGTGGACGCATCAGCGAGCCGGTACCACAAAGCATTTATAACCGCCGCCAAAGGTTTGGACTGTACCCCTACC
Organism: Halobacteriales archaeon QH_10_67_22; assembly: GCA_003021305.1. Classification (GTDB taxonomy): domain Archaea; phylum Halobacteriota; class Halobacteria; order Halobacteriales; family Haloarculaceae; genus QS-4-69-31. Next base: position 54,512 of record PXQN01000034.1, read on the forward strand.
CATGACTGCAGTATCGAGTACACTGTTCCGGTTTGGCGCGGCCGACGGTCGGTCGCGTGTCCGGGCGGTCGGAAAGATGGTGTGGTCGCTTGCAGAACCCAAACTATGACAGGAACTAATGACAAACTCCGCGGGTTGTTCCTCGCGATGTTGATGGTCGTGTCGGTGTTCGCCGGCACGGTCGCACTCTCGGGAACAGCTGCAGCAGCGAACGCGGAACCAGACATAATCAAAGCTGTAGAGGACAAAGGATACGACACTGAGGACGACAATCTCACGATATCCTTTGATGACAACGTGACGCTAGCCGCCGACGACAATGCGCTGTCGGATGATTCCGGAACTGATAACGAGGTTCTGGAAGTCTACCTGACTGAGGCAGGGACGAACGATACGACCAGTCTCACCCTGAGTCAGAGCGACATCGACAACGCTGACGGTCCCGACACGGCGGCGGACAGTAACATTTACACCGTGGACATGACGAGCGTCGGCATCCCCGACTTGTCGCCCGCCGACGACGTGAAGATCGAGTTCCTCGGTGAGATCCAGCCCGGCAACGCTGGCACTCCCAGCGACTTCGCGGTCCAGCCGGACAACTTCACGGTCGCAACGACGACTAAGAAGTTTAACGAAGGCGGCGTGGTCCACAACACGGTCCAGACCGCCGAGACCGTCTACCAGGGCGAGCAGATCCTGTTCGAGGCCAACCAAAGTGGCGTCGACAGCAACATTCTGCTGCAGAACTGGGAGACCAAAGAAACCGTCCTCGACGGTGGGACGGACATCAGTAGCGACGAGATCGCCTTCGACACTGACAACCTCGAGTCCGGGACGACCTACGAACTGGAGTTCGAGGACAGCGGTCAAGTGAAGTACTTCAACATCTCGGACCTCCAGCTGGAGGCCTCGATCGACGAGGACGGGACAGTGTTCGACCACGACGAAGACAACGAGTTCACCGTCACCGGCTCCGCGGTGCGTGGCCGCAAGGACGGCGAACAGGTGAACGTTGCCATCGAAGTGGCCGGTAACGACACCGACAACGTCACCGAGGAGTACCGCGGTGACGCCTCCTTCGAGCGCGACTTCGATTACGGTGACGGCGTGCGTGGTCGCAGTGACCGCCTCACCGCGAACGACGACGGCACGGACAGCACCTACACTGTCACAGTCGTCGACGAAGAGACCGGCATCGAAGTGACTGCCGGCGAGTTCGACGTCCGCGCGTTCCCCGAAGCGGACTCGGCGAGCTTCGGTCCGTCCCCCGCGGAGGACCGTGGTGACGTCGTCGAGATCCCGATCCAGCTCGAAGACAGTGAGGAAGGCGCCCAGGCTACCGTCGCGATCGGTAGCAAGGCAGAAACGAACTACGTGACCAACGTCACCGTCGAAGACGTCGACGGCGATGGTGAGGTCACGCTCCAGTACAACACGTTCCTCGCTGGTATCTCGGCCACGGCCGACGGCTGGGCCGAGAGCTCAGAGAACGCGTCGTGGAACGACACCGCCGAGATGACGGCCGTCCGCGACCGCATCTTCACCGCAGAGGGTGACGACGAGATCTCATCCTGGCGCGGTGAGCACGGCGAGTTCATCGGGGACTTCCGTGACGACATCAATGCGTCGAGCCTCGACAATGCGTACAACGATTCTGCTCCCGACGCCAATCCGAACGTGTCGGCGAAGGTCGCGACGATCGACGCAGCGTCGTATCAGCTTTCCGTCAAAGCTAACGAGGAAGGTGACTTGGACGACGGGTTCAACTTCACCTCCGACGGTGCGACGCCGGACGACGTCAGTACATTGAACCTCCGGACGCGTGCGACCGAGAGTTCGACCGTCTGGGTCACCGCCGAAGAGTTCAACAACGACGTTGACGTCGAGTGGGTCCTCGAGAACGCCGGGACCAACATCACGGTATCCGACCAGGCAACCACGGACGAAGTTGTCGTCCACCAGGTCTCCGCGTCGGGCGTCGAAGGCCCGCTCAAGAATCGGACGGAAGCGCCGGAAGACTTCGAGCAGGCTGACAACGTGACCGACGCGTTCCTCGAGGAAGTGAACTCCACGGTCTCGGTGAGCGGATACGGATCGAACGAAATCAACGACGAGGAGTTCAACGTCTACAACGCTTCCTTCGAAGAGGACAATCCCGGTCCGAACGCGGAGCGGGAGAACCTCACTCTGGGTAACGAGAACTTCGAACTCGTGCCGGACTACGAAAACGACACGTACTACCTGATCCTCGAACTTGCCGGCACCGACGAGGACAAGCTCGAGGACGAGCAGGACTGGAACGCCCGGTTCGGCTTTGAGTCCTACGACGCTGTGGGTCCGGTCATCGGCGGTGAAGGTGACGGGATCGTCCGCTCGCTGTGGACGTTCCTCGAAGCCGACGCCGAGCTCGAGACCAACCAGGAAGACCTCGTCATTCTGCGCAACCTCGAAGGCCAGACCATCCGCGGTTCGACGAACGTCGCACCCGGTACGGAACTGAACATCCGCGTTCAGAGCCGTGCCGACGACGGTGCGTTCCTCGAGGTCATCGACACGCGCGTCAACTCCGACCGGACGTTCAACGAGACCACCGACGTGTTCTCGGACAAGAGCGCCGGTATCAACTTCACCGCACAGGTCCGCCGCAGCGGCGACCGCATCGGTGACGAGTTCGACGGCGAGATGCGTGGCCAGCCGACCGCCACGATCACCTTCAGTGACCAGACTGTCCTGGACAACGACCGCCAGGAAGTCGTCGTCGACTCGGTTACCCTCTCCGAGGGTGGCTTCGTCGCCATCCACGAGGGTAGCGCGACCGGCCCGGTCATCGGTGTGAGCGACAAGCTCGAGGCAGGCACGACCCAGGACGTGCGTATCGACCTCGACGAGGGGATCGATTCGCGCGCCACGCTGGTCGCGATGCCCCACCTCGACTCCAACGAGGACAACGCATACGAGTTCCCGGAGCGCGACGGCCCGTACACGGCCGACGGTACCCCGGTGACCGACAGCGGTTCCGTTGGTGTCATCACGGCGACGGCGACGCCGACGGCGACGGCGACGCCGACGCCGACGCCGACGCCGACGGCGACGCCGGAATCGACGCCGACCCCGACGACCGAACCGGAAACGGGTACGCCGGAGGACACTCCGACGCTGACCGGAACGGCTGAGGACGGTCCCGGCTTCGGTATCGTCGTCTCGATCCTCGCGTTGCTCGCGGCTGCGCTCATCGCAGCGCGCCGTCGCGAATAACGCCGCACTATCGGGCTGACGCCCGACCCTTCACGTTCGATATTTTTTCGGCACTTTCCCCGTAGCGACAGCACCCGATCGACGGGTGCCGACGCTCCGCGGTCCGAGCCCAGCTGTCGCTCTCTGGAGTCTACAGCGTTACGTCACGTCACGAGTCCGCGCGTGTTCGGGCCGGACGCGCAACGACAAAACCTATGTCGCTGACTGCAAACGTTCACCCATGGTACTGGGCGGGTTGCTGTCGGGGCTGGCGTGGACGACGCAGTTTTCCGACCCGCTGGCCTGGCTGGTCATCGCGACGTTTTTGATCGCGGCAGTGCTGGAGTACATCGACCGGCGCGAGCAGGCACGGGCCGTCGCCGTCGCCGGCTGGGTCACCTTCGCCCTCTTCTGGTTCAGCCTGATCTATCACTTCGCGGTCGTCCAGCGCAGCATCATCGAGGGGATCGGGAGCGTCCTCGCGGTGCCCCTGGCCGTCTACGTCGGCTATCTCCTCTGGCAGGGGCGTGACTCGCTGTTCGTCCTCTCGCGGGCCATCGTCGTGATGGGCGCGATATTCTTCCCGCTGGAGTCGGTGACGGCGCTGAACCGGCCGCTGGTCGAGACGGTCACCCGCCAGACGGAGTTTCTGATTGGGCTGACCGGTCATGACCCGGCGGTCGTCAACGGCGCCGAACTGAGCCACCGCGACGTCGACCACTACCGCAACACCTTCGTGTTCGTCACCGACCTGCCCTACACCGAGACGGTCGAGGAACACACGATCACCTACACGATTCTGGTCGCCTGCACGGGCCTGGGGAGTATGGCCGTGTTCGCGGGTCTGATCGCCGCCGTCGAGGCGCCGGTCGGCCGGAAACTCCGGGCGCTGGCCGTCTCGCTGCCCGTCATCTACGTGCTCAACCTCTTCCGGAACGTGTTCATCGCGGTCACGTTCGGCAAGCAGTACCTCCACCTCTTCCCGGACGCGGTGTTGACACTGTTCGCGAGCGAGGAGGTCCCGAAAGTGTCCTACTACGTCGGCGACCGCATCGTCTCACAGAGCCTGTCGGTCGTCGCGCTGGTCGCGGTCACGTACCTCGTCGTCCGGGAACTCCCGGAGATCCTCACCATCGTCGAGGACCTGCTGTTCGTCGTCACCGGCTCGGAGTGGGACCTGGTTGACGCGCTGGACACTACGCCGGTCAGGGCCGACGGCGGCGAGCGGTAACGCCTCGCGGGTCGTGTCGGTCGTGTTACTCCCCGACCAGCGACCGCGGCGCCCCGGCCAGTTCGACCAGCGCGTCCCGTTCGACGTGGTGGAGGTCACCGGGAACGACCAGCAGGTGCAACGGGTCGCCGAAGGACTCCCCGGCGAGCGTCGACAGCGCGTCGGCCCGGACGACCGGGTCCGGACTCCCCGCCCGTGCGACCGCGACGGCGAGGTCGTCGCGCCAGGCGTCGGCGAGCAGTTCGGCCGCCTCGTCGGCGCGCATGTACGCGTCGTTCGCGGCGTCGATGTCCAGAAAGACGAGCGTGTGGAGTCCTCGCTCTCGGTTGGCATCGATGGTGTCCGTGACGCTGCCGGGGACGCCCTCGCCGCCGTGGGAGCGCCCGAAGGGCAACGTCGTCGCCTTCCCGAAGCGGTAGTTCTGGAGGCCGGTCAGCGAACTCGCGGCGGTCTGGGCCGTCGTCCCGTGGACGACGCGGGTCTCGATACCCCGCTCGTGGGCTCGCAACCGCAGATCGACGTGGGTCGTCGAGACCATCGTGTCGCCGGCGGTCAGAAAGACGACGTCCCGCCCTTCGGCGTCGTCGAGCACGTCCCCGGGCGACTGTTCGACGCCCGCCCGGTCGCGCACCTCGACATCGACGCCGTGGTAGGCTTCCAGGTCGGCGACGGTCGCACCCGCGAGGGTGCTCGTGTAGAACTCCGCGACGACCCGGTCGGCTTCGCCCACCGCGTCCCGGCCCGCGACGGTGATCGAACGCTCGTCGTACAGTCCGAGTCCGACGAAAGTGAGCACGCGCGTGGCTACCGGGAGGACCTACAAAAGTAGCGCTATCCAGTCCCGCCGCCTCCGCGACGACCGTTCGACCGTTCTCGGCGGCCGTGTCGTCCCCGACCTGCTGCGCCCGACGTCGACCTCGCTGTCCGCCCGTGAAGCGTCAGGCTTACCGCCGCAGACGGCCGAGTGAGGGTATGTCGGTTCCCTGCGTCCGGGTGGCCCGCGAGGACGGCGAGGCCGTCAGGGGACGGCTCGCGGAGGCCGACCTGGTCGCCGACGAGTACGAGATAACCGTCGAGGACGGCTGGATCTACGTCCCCGTCACCGACCCGTCGGCGGTCGAGGCGGACCTGACGGTCGTCTCCCGGGCGGTCCCGGCCCGCGAGACCCGGACCACGCCCGCGGACCTCGTGGCGTTCGACCCCTCCTACGCGCGGGTGGGGGACGTGGCGGTCGTCGACGAGGACGACTCCGAACGGGCCGCGGAACTGGCACGGGCGGTCGTCGAGTCGGACCTGCCCGTCGAGACGGTCCTCAACCGCGCCTCGAAGGTGAAAGGAGTCGAGCGAGTCCGCGACTGGGAGGTGCTCGCGGGCGCGGGCACCGAGACCGTCCACCGCGAGTACGGTTCTGAGTTCCTGGTCGACCTGGCCGACGTCTACTTCTCGCCGCGGCTGGCGACCGAACGCCACCGCGTCGCCGAGGGGGTCGACGCCGAGGAACGCGTGTTCGATATGTTCGCCGGCGTCGGCCCGTTCGCGGTTCCGATGGCCAAACGCAACGCGACGGTCGTCGGCGTCGACGTCAACCCCGACGCGGTCGACTATCTCCGGGAGAACGCCCGCCGCAACGACGTCACCGAGCGCGTGACCGCCATCGAGGGCGACGTCCGCGAGGTCACACCCGAGTACGCCGACTGGGCCGACCGCGTGGTAATGAACCTCCCCCACAGCGCCGACGAGTTCCTCGAGGCCGCCGTCGAACTCGCGGGCGACGAGGCCGTCGTCCACTACTACGACATTCAGCACGAGGACGACCCGTTCGGACCGGGCGAACGGGCTATCCAGGCCGCGGCCGAACCCGAGTACGACCTGACCGTCGAGACCAGACGGCAGGTCAGGTCCTACGCCCCCCACGAACAGAACGTCGTTCTCGACATCCGACTGTCGCGGTGAGACGAACAGTTATATAGGTCGACGCGGTGCCCCAAAACAGCGACAGATGGGCGCGACAGCCGCCGACGAGATAGACGTCGAGGACATCTCTCCGGACGCCTGGCAGTTACTGCGCGTCGCTGCCGGATACGGACAGCGGGAGGTCGAATCGGAGGTCGAGGACATCATGCAGGCACACGTCTCGATGCTCGAAAGCGACACGCGGAGCCTCTCGGAGCAACGCCTCGCACAGCTGTTCGACCTCTACCGCTCGGAACTGGACGACGAACAGGTCTGTGCGCTGGTCACACACTTCTGACGATGACCTGGACTGGTCTCGCCTCGCCGCGGCGGACGGGGCTCGCTCTCGTCGTCGCGCTCGTGGCGACCGCTGCCGTCGTCGCGGTGCCGACCCCGGCGGGCCTGGACCGGGCCGGCCAGCTCGCGCTGGCGACGATGGTGCTGTTCGTGACACTCTGGCCGTACGTCCTCTGGTAGCACCCTCTTATGACCTCAATATTTATTAGTACTTGACCCAACGTAGTACGTACGGGGTGTATCACTGATACACACCTGGTGTCAGACCTATGACGGACAAACAGAAACGGCGGACGTTCCTGAAAGCGGCTGGTAGTACAGGTGTACTGGGATTGACTGCGCTCGCGGGCTGTTCGGACGACGGCGGCGACGATGGTGACGGCGGCGATGGCGGTGACGGCGGCGACATGACCGAGGGCGGCGACACGACGGAGGGTGGTGCGACCACCGGCGAGATGGGTGGAATGGACACCATTACGCTCGGTGGTTCGATGAGTCTCTCGGGCGACAACGCCGACCTGGGGCAGTTGTACGCGGACGCGTACGAACTGACGATCCAGCGGATCAACGACCAGGGTGGCGTCGAGGGCGGCGACGGCAACACGTACGAACTGGAGATGGAACTGCGCGACGACGAGACGGACGCGTCGGCGTCACAGTCGATCTACCAGGAACTCATCGACCGCGAGGGGGTCGACTACCTCCTGGGCCCGTACTCGAGTACGGTGACGCTGCCGGCGAGCGCCGTGGCCGCGAACAACGAGCGGCCGATGGTCGAGGGTGGCGGTGCCAGCCCCGACATCTTCAGTCAGGACAACGAGTGGATCTTCGGGCTGCTCCCGACGGCCGACAAGTACTCCCTGAGTTACTTCGACATGCTCTCCGGGAAGGATTCGCCGCCCGAATCCGTCGCGATCCTCGCGGAGGACGACACCTTCAGCCAGTCGACGGCCGAGGGTGCCCGCCAGCGGCTCGACGAGATGGACATGGAACTGGTCGTCGACCGGACGTTCCCCTCGGACACGTCTGACCTGTCGACGAACCTCGGGCGGGTGCGCGACGAGGGCGCGGACGCGCTCTTGTTGTGTGCCCACCAGCAACACAACATCATCCTGGCCAACCAGATGGAGAGCCAGGACGTCAACGTCGACGCGGCGATGGGGACGGTCGGCAGCCTCAACGACTCCTTCAGAAACGAGGTCGGCGACAACGCCAACTACATCTACGGGCCGACCTCCTGGGACATCAACGCCGACTTCTCGGACCCGGTCTTCGGCGGCACCCAGAACTTCGTCGACGCGATCAACGAGAACTACGAACTCTCGCCGGACTACCACAGCGCGGCCGGCGAGGCGGTGATCGTCACGTTCAAGCAGGCCTTCGAGAACGTCGACGAACTCGATCCGACGGCGGTGCGCGACCAGATCCGCGGGGCGGAGTTCTCGACGGTGTACGGCACCGTCGCCTTCGACGACCGCGGCGTGATCGACAAGAACATGCTGATCCGCCAGTGGCAGCCCGACTCCGAGCTGACGACGGTGTACCCCTCCGAGGTGGCGACTGCCGACCCGATCTACCCGATGCCCGACTGGAGCGAGCGCTAGGCCCCGATGGCGCTCGCCCAGTTTATCGTCAACGGCCTGCTCGTCGGCGCGCTGTTCGCAGCCGTCGCCGTCGGGTTCGCGCTCATCTGGGGCGTCGTCGACATCATCAACCTCGCCCACGGCGAGATGGTGATGCTCGGCGGCTACACCGCCTACTGGGCGCTGGCGTTGACGACCGGGACGGCCCGCGGTGGCCCGCTGGTCGTCCTGGCGACGCTCCCGCTGGTTGTCGGCGTCCTCTTCGCCGTCGGCTATCTCCTCCAGCGGGTGCTCGTCAAACGAGTGATGGGGACCGACGTGTTCCTGACGCTGCTGGTCACGTTCGGCGCGAGCATCGCCATCCAGCAACTCGCTCTCCGAGCCTGGACCGCCAACCCGCGCTCGATCCAGGTCGAACTGGCCGACCCGTCGCTGGTACTGGGCGGGGTCGTCGTCCCGAAGATGAAACTGGTCGCATTCCTGGGCGCGTTCGTCCTCACGGGCGCGCTGTGGGCCTTTCTCCAGCGCTCGCGGACCGGACGGGCGATCCGTGCCGTCTCACAGAACCCCGAGGCCGCGGCGCTGGTCGGCATCGACGTCGAACACACCCGCGCCACGACGTTCGGGCTCTCCTCGGCCATCGCCGGTGCCGTCGGCGTGTTCGTCGCCACCATCCTGAACGTCCAGCCACAGATGGGGCTGATTTACACGCTGAAGAGTTTCGTCATCGTCGTCTTCGGCGGCGTCGGCTCGATCCCCGGTGCGTTGCTGGGCGGCCTCCTGCTCGGCTCCGTCGAGGAGACCGTCGCCGGCGTCATCTCCTCGCAGTGGACGCTCGCGGTGAGTTTCTCGCTGCTCATCGTGTTGCTCATCGTCAAACCCAACGGCCTGTTCGGCCAGGAGGCGAGTGAATGAGCGCCGACGAGGGGGCGCTCCGGCGCGTGCTCCCCCCCGAACGGGTCGACGACTTCCTCGGGGCCTGTGACGACTACGGCTGGCTCATCCTCGTGGCGAGTACCGTCCTGGCCGGTACCCTCCCGCTGGCCGGGCTCGAAGCCGGCTTCTACATGACCTTCGTCACCGACCTCTTCCTGTTCGGTATCCTGGCGCTGTCGTGGGACCTGGTCGGCGGTCAAACCGGTTACCCGAGCTTCGGGAACATGGCGTTTTTCGGTATCGGCGCCTACACGACGGCGATCCTCGTCAAGGACTTCAGCGTCGGCTTCCCGGTCGCGTTCGTCGTCGCCGGGGGGCTCGCTGTCGCGTTCGCGGCGTTCATCGGCGTCATCGTCTTCAGGCTCCGGGGCCACTACTTCGCCATCGCGACGCTGGGCGTGTTGCTCGCGGCCCAGCAGGTGTCCCGAAACCTGGAGATCACCGGCGGCGCCAGCGGGAAGATCCTGCTGGACACGCCCTCGGCCGAAGCGTTCTACTACCTGTTCCTGGGCGTGCTCGTCGCCGAAATCGCGCTCGTGTACTACCTCTCGGGGACGCGTTTCGGGTTCGTCCTCAACGCCATCCGCGACGACGAACAGAAAGCCACGGCGATGGGGTTCAACACTACCTACTACAAGACCGCCGCGTGGATGCTGGCGGCGCTTTTCACCGGACTCGCGGGCGCCGCCTGGAGTCTGGACAACACGTTCGTCGACCCCCAGACCGCTTATAATGGCGCCTGGAACGTCGAACTCATCGCGATGGCGCTTTTGGGCGGGTCGGGCACCGTCGCCGGACCCGTGCTCGGTGCCTTCGGCCTCCACAGCGTCATCGTCGTCGTGGACACCTACGCGACCGGCTGGCAGCTCGTGCTGTTGGGCACGGCGGTCATCGTCACCGTCGTCGCCTTTCCCAAGGGCGTCGTCGGAACACTGCGCGAGTACGCCGCCGAGATGGCCTACTACGAACGCGGCGGGATGGCCGCCGCGAACGACGGGGGCGACGACCCCGACGAGGACAGCTCCCCGGCGGGAGGTGAGGCCGGATGAGCGACGACGTCGACGCCGCGGCCGTCGACCCTGCCGGGGACCGGGCCGTCCTCCGGACGGACGGCGTCACCAAGCGCTTTGGCGGCCTGACCGCCGTCGACGACGTCGACGTCCGCGTCGAGGAGGGCGAGATTATCGGCCTCATCGGCCCCAACGGCGCCGGCAAGTCGACGCTGTTCAACTGTATCACCGGCCGCCTCGACGCCGACGAGGGGTCGGTCTCCCTGCTGGGCGAGGACGTTACCGACTGGCCGGAGTACAAGATTGCCCGCGCGGGCCTGGGCCGGATGTTCCAGGAGACCCGTGTGTTCGGCGACATGACCGTCCGCAAGAACCTGCTGGTGGCCGCCCAGGAGGGCGGTGCCCGGGTCGGGCGCCTCCTGGGCCGCCCGGATTCGGCACTGCAGGCCCGCACGGACGAACTGCTGGCGTACGTCGACCTGGACGGCCTCGCGGACGTGCGCGCCGGCCGGCTCAGCTTCGGCCAGCAGAAACTCATCGAGTTCGCGATGGCGCTGATGGCCGAGCCCGAGGTGCTGTTGATGGACGAACCCGCTGGCGGGATCAACCCCTCGATGCTCGAAAATCTCATCGAGTACATCCGGACCGCAAACGAGGACGAACAGGCGACCATCTTCCTCATCGAGCACAACATGGATTTCGTCATGGAGATCGCAGACCGCATCTACGTGCTGGCCCACGGCGAGCGCATCGCCGAAGGCCCGCCGGCATCGATCCAGAACGACCAGCGCGTCCTCGACGCCTACCTCGGGAGGGAGTAGTCGTGGCGACGACACCCGAGTACACGGCAGCCGAGGACCCGATCCTCAGTATGGACAGCGTCGTCTCGGGCTACGGCAACACGACCGTCCTCCACGACGTGAGCATCGCCGTCGAGGAGGGCGAGATAGCCTGTCTCATCGGCCCCAACGGCTCCGGGAAGTCGACGCTGATGAAGAGCATCTACGGCTTCGCCGACATCAAGTCGGGGACGGTCACCCTGGACGGCGAGGACATCACCGGCCGGTCGCCCCAGGAGAACCTCAAAAACGGGATGAGTTACGTCCTCCAGGACGCCAGCGTCTTCCCCAACATGACCGTCCACGAGAACATGCTGATGGGCGGGTACGTGTTCAAAGACGACGACCGCGCCGCCGACCGGGCGGCCCAGCTGTACGACGAGTTCCCGGTGCTGGGCGACATCAAGGAACAAAAGGCCGGGACGCTCTCGGGCGGCCAGCGTCGTCTGCTGGAACTGGCCCGCGCACTGATGGTCGACCCCGACATCATGATGCTCGACGAACCGTCGATCGGGCTCGAACCGAAGTTCATCGACGACGTGTTCGAACGCATCAGGCAGTTGAACGACCTCGGCACGACGATGCTACTGGTCGAACAGAACGCCGAGAAGGGCCTGTCGGTCGCCGACCGCGGATTCGTCCTGGCCAGCGGCGAGATCAAGTTCACCGGAACCGGCACCGAGTTGCTCAACGACGAGGCGGTCGGCCGGCTCTACCTGGGGGGCTGATACGGTCGTGCGTACTTCTTTGTATCCCCACGAAACAAAAAGCCCTCTCCGTGGTCCGAAACGCCGGTCTTCACCGACACTGCTGAAATTGGGTACGCCGACCGTATGAGATGTACCGGCTTCTCCTCCCCGTGGACGACGACCCCGATTCGCAACCCTTATTGTGCGTTTCACCACTATCGGAGAATGCGATCGGCACACGACGAGACAGTCGGCACGCGCGACCGGTCGCGTGTCTTCGCTTCGACGCGCCGGTGTAGCTCAGACTGGCTAGAGCGAATCCTTCGTAAGGATTAGGTCGAGGGTTCAAATCCCTCCACCGGCTTGCCTAAAAAGGGTTCAGAACGTTATTGCGATTCTGCTATTTAAACCCCTAAACATGTGCTCTATTGAAAATGCGGTACGTGAGTAGGATCATAGCGTCTTGGCGAGTTTCTTGAGGTTGTTGAGCGCGAACAGGAGAACGATTTCACGGAACTG
>PXQN01000035.1 GCA_003021305.1 Halobacteriales archaeon QH_10_67_22
GATGGTGCCGTCGCTGGACGCCTGTGCCTTCGCGAAGACGGCCCTGACCCGGTCGCCCTCGTCGGGGAGCGCGAGGTCGGCGGCCCGTTCGAGTGCCGCGGCGTCGAGGGCGTCGTCCATCACGGCGTGGTCGGCGACCAGGTCCCCCGCGGCCGCCTCGCTGTTGCCCACGAGGAGGACCTCCGAGCGGCAGAGTTCGCTCCCGGCCGACGTCGAGGCCACCGCCGAGTACACAGACGGGTCCCCACACACGACGTCCTCGCTCACCGCGCTCGCGGCGAGTTCGTCGGTCGCCAGCGCGACGCCCAGTGCCGACGCGCCCCGGGAGTAGGCCATCGACTCGTAGGTCTCGTCGGTGGCGACGGTCTCGCCGCGGGCCCGCGCGTCGGCGATCCGGTCTGCGGTCAGGAGGGGACACTTCACCTGGACGTAGTGGACGTCGGCGGGGTCGTCGATACCCGCACGGTCCATCGCCCGCTCGACCGCGTCGGCCGTCTCGTGGATCTGGGGGTCCCGGCCGAGTTCCTCGGGGTCGAACGCTCTCGTCGCCGAGCGGGCCGCTATCAGGCGTTTCTCGTCGGTCGCCGCGTCGGCCGGGCGACGGACGAACACCGTGACGTGGGGGGTCATCACGCCCTCGGTGCCGCCGGACATGATGAGCGCGACCTCCTCGCCGACCGCGTCCGGGTCGACGCCGAGGTAGTCGGCCAGTACCGATCCGTAGGCCATCGTCGCGAGCCCCCGCGAGAAGTCGTTGACACAGCCGTTGCCCTCGGTCTTGCCCAGGACGCAGACGACGTTCGAGGGGTCGACCTCGCCGCTGTCGAAGAGCGCTTCGAGGCCGCTCGTGTCGTCGGGCGCGTCGGTTTCGAGGGTGTACACGTCGGTCGCCGTCATCGGTCGGCCTCCGGGCCGGCGTCGGCGAAGTCGGGGCCGCCCTCGTCGAGATACACCGTCCGGAACGCCTTGAGGGCATCGACGAAACACGCCATGGGCGCGCGACTGACGCCGGCGCCTATCTGTCCGACGCCGGGGTCCTCGTGGGCGATGCCGGTGTTTATGACCGGCGCGATGCCCGTCTCGAGGACGCGACAGAGGTCGATGCCGGCGGGCGTCCCGCGGAAGCCGAGCCCGGGGATCGTGTAGGTGGGGCGTTCGCCGACGGTGACCTCGTACATCTCTCGGGTGAACCGGCGCGCGTCGGCGGGCGTGCCGCCGACGAACTGCGTGATCGAGGGCGACCCGGCCATGGCGAACCCGCCGACCCCGGTCGTCTCGGCGATGGAGCTGTCGCCGATGTCGGGGTTGGCGTCGGCGGCGTCGTACTCGGGGAAGTACAGCCCGTCGATGACCGGCGCGGTGGTCGTGAACCACCGGTCGCCGAGGCCGCTGACGCGGATGCCGAAGTCCGTGCCGTTGCGCGCCATCGCCGTCACGACCGTGCTCCAGGGGACTTCGGCGGCGGCGTCGGCGCCGACCTTGCACGCCGCCATCGAGAGGTTCAGGAAGAAGTGGTCGTTGCTCTCGAGGAAGGCGAGCACCTCGCCGGCGCCCTCGAGCGTCGCCATCGTCGGGGCCAGTTCCCGCACCAGCAGCGACGTCGCGGCGACGTTGCGGTTGTGGACCTCGTCGCCCATCTCCAGGGCACGCGCGCTGAGCAGCTGCAGGTCGACCCCGCCGTGGGCGGCCAGGGTGTCAGCCAGCACCGGCGCCAGCGTCGCTTCCATCCAGTCGAGGTGGTCGACGACTTCCTCGCCGTAGGCGCCAAAGCGCAGGACCTCGCCCAGCCCCTCGTTGAGCGTCGAGTAGGCGGTGTTGCCGTGGGTGTCGTTCTCGACGACGACGACCGGCATCGACGGGGAGACGATGCCGGCCATCGGCCCGACGGTCCGGTGTTCGTGACACGGGGCGAGCGACACCGCGTCCGTCGCGGCCAGCTCGCGGGCCGCCTCGGGCGTGTCGGCCCACCCCTCGTAGACGATGGCGCCGACGACCGCGCCCCGCTGTGGGCCACACATCCGGTCCCACGTCACCGGCGGCCCCGCGTGCAGTACCGTCCGCTCACCCATCCCGGGGATCGCTTCGGCCGCCGGCCGGACGTCACGCCAGACGGCGTCGGCCGAGACCAGCCGGTCGAATGCCGTCCGGTTCGCCGCCTCGATGTGGCCGTGTTCGGATGCCAGCGCCGTCAGCGCGTCGATAGCGTCGCTCTCGGGGGGCGTCCAGTCCACGTCCACCACGTCGGCGCCGGCCTCGGCCAGCGTGGTCGCGAACCTGTCGAGACCGACGGTGGCGATCCCCGACTCGGAGAGGTCGTCGGTCATCGCGGGGCCTCCCGTTCGACGCCGGTCGCACGCGCCGCCAGGCGGGCGGCGGCCGCGTTGCTCGGCGCGACGACGACGCCGGCGTCCTCGAGGGCCGCGACCTGACTCGCCCGGGACTGGGGGTCGGCGTCGGTGCCACAGACCGAGGCGACGACCGGCGGCGGGTCCGCCGCGTCGGCGAGCGCGTCGACGATTCCCACGGCCGGGTCCGGGTGTGCGCCGTAGCCGAGCACGACGTCCAGGAGGACGACCCCGACCGCGTCGTCGGCCAGCGTCCGCGCCAGCAGGTCGTCCCGGAGCGTCGGGTCGATCATCGGGTGGGGACGACCCGCCGTGAGGTCGTCCGCGCCGAGGTCGACGAGCGCGTCGCCCGACGGGGCCAGCGGGTCCGCCACGGCGTCGCCGACGCCGACGTTCGTGGCCAGCCCCTCGATCGCCTCGGAGAGCGACAGCGCCGCCTCGGCACACAGCGTCCCGCCGGTGAACAGGCCGCGCACGTCGCCCTCGACTGACAGGTCGGGACCGACGGTCGGTTCGAGCGCCCTGGCCGACCCGTCGGACTCGGCCGCGTCGTCCCCGAGGGCGAGCGAGGCGGCCTCGGCGAGCGTAGCCGCCGGCGTCGCGCCCGCCTCGCGGACGGCGTCGTCGTCCCCGCCGAGGAAGTCGACGACGACCGGCGTCTCGCAGGCTGCGACCGCCTCCAGCACCGCCGAGGCGGCCGCCGGTTCGGGTGGTTTCGAGACGACGACGACCGTCTCGGTGTCGGGGTCGGCGTCGAGTCGTTCGATGCCGGCCCGCGTCGTCAGCCCGCCGACCTGGTCGGTCAGGGCCGTCGACGATGGCCGTCCCGCAGTCGGGTCCCATGACCAGTAGGTCGTGCTCGCGAGCGAACGTTTTCAATTCGTGCTCGTCGCTCAGGGAGACGCCGTCGGAAAACAGGTGGACGTCGAGTCCCTCGTGGAGCGCCTTCCAGGCCTCCCGGACGGCGTACTCGCCCGGCGTCGAGACGAGCGCGAGTCGCGGGCGCTCCAGTTCCGCCAGCGCCGACGCCTGTGTCTTCGGCGCCACGCCGTCGGGTTCGGCCGCCGGGTCGGCCCCGCCCGACTGGAGCGCGTCGCGCATCGCCTCGACGGCCCCGCGTGCCTCGTCCACGTCCCCGGCTCGGGCGGCGAGGACGAGGTCGTCCGGACCGACGGTCGACAGCTCCCCGGGTTCGACCAGCGACGCGTCGACGAGTTGCTCCCTGTTCGCGGGCGTCCCCATCACCGCGAACGCGTCCGCGAGGTCGTACGCCTCTCGGGCGTCACTCGCGACCCGCAGTAGATTCACCGAGTCGTGGTACGTCTCCGAGACCACGCTGTACTCAACTGGCACGATCTAACACCACTACGGCAGAGTTGTGGAGTCCCCCACTCAAATCTACCGGTCCCTCTAATATTGTCGAATTACGGACGATCCCATTCGTCGGACGTTCACTATCACTGCCGTCGGGCGGTCACGTCCACAACGACGACACGAAGTTATTAACAGAAATATGATTGAAAATCCAAAAAGTACTACAAATAATGTATTAGCACCACTGTCGAAGCGACCCGTCCATGGCTGGATACGCTCGGGCAGTTTCTCTACTTCCATCCCCTGAAACGCCGTATTTCGGACAGCAGACGGAACGGATAGACCGTTCGTTCAGTGGACTACGATCCGTTCGTGGACGGCCCACATAGATAGCAGTATTCGACCGAAAGAGGCGTCTAAAATGGGAAAACCGAAAACAGTCGACCTGGACTGTCCGAATCCCGACGTGTCTGGCCGATCGATAAGTATCAATTCTCAAGGTAGCATACTGAGAGTATACATGGTCGCGATCGACGTGGGACGACGACGGGCGTCGATGAGTCACCACGCCGTACCCAAGAACGGTAACACAGCGTGAGATGTCCGGGGCAGAACGCCCAAGTACCGTGGCAACGTATGACACGATATGGAACCCTGGGGCTGGATCCTGGTGTACCTCGCCGGGTTCGCGCTGTTCCAGCTGCTGTTGTTCCGGTACGTGTCGGACAACGAAGCGTTCGGTGGCCTGTCGCTCGAATCCGGGGAGACGACCGGGCCGCAGTCGGTCGACCCTGGCCACCCGGTCACCGAGACGGACCGGGACCGCGACGTGGCCGAGGGGGTCGTTCACTGCCCCCACTGTGGCGCCGAGAACGCCGACGAGAGCCACTACACCTACTGCGGGAACTGCCTGGCCGAACTCCGGTGACCCCTCGCGGGCGGCGGCTGACGACGCGGTTCGGTCGCCACCGTTATCACTGTTGATATTTGAACGGGAAAAGCAAAGTGGCCGGGATGGTCATGGTGAGGTATGATCGCGTGGGTCGTCGCGGCGGTCGTGCTGGTCGCGGTTCTGAGCTTCGAGATCCTGATGTTCCGGTACGTCGGGAAGGGGCCGGCGTCCGTGTCGCGCACCGACGCCCGGGCGGAGTCGGCAGCGGGCGAGTCCGGGGAGGCCAACGCTGGCGCGGCTGGCATCACGGGGACAGCCCTGGGTGACGCGTCCGCCGGCGACGTGCCGGCTCGTCACTGTCACTCCTGTGGCGCAGCCAACGATGACAGCGTCATGGTTCGGTACTGCTGGCACTGTCTGACGCGACTCCGGTGAACGGCCGGGAGTCGCCGAACCGTAGCCGTCACCGCCGGACCTGGTCTGTATCTATCAGTGATGAAAATAGGAACGCAAAGGTCTATACGACTACCACGGATCGACAGGTATGCGCGTTTCGAGCGGTATTCCTGGTTTCGACGAGATCGTCCAGGGCGGGCTGTTGCGAGACAGGTTGTACGTCGTGAGCGGTCCGCCGGGGAGTGGGAAGACGACGTTCTCGTCGCAGTTCATCACCGAGGGGGCCAAGTCCGGGGAGAACTGCCTGTACGTGACGATGCACGAGACCAAAGAGGAGTTGATGCAGGACATGTCGGGGTACGACTTCGGCTTCGACCAGGTGATGGCCTCGGGGACGGTCCAGTTTTTGAACCTGATGACCGACAGCGGCAAGCGAACGATCACCCAGTTCGGCACCGACGGGGGGCTGACCAACCGGATCGTCGCCTTCCTCGAACAGCAGGAGATCGACCGTGCGGTCATCGACTCGACGATGCTACTCCAGCACTTCTTCGAGAACGTCTCCGACGAGATCACGGGGTTTCTCTCCGCGCTAAAACAGACCGGCACGACGACGGTGCTCATCTCGGAGATGACCGACCCCTCCTCGTACGCCGACGAACACTACCTCGCACACGGGGTCATCTTCTTCCACAACTACCTGGACAGCGGCGGGATGACCCGCGGCGTCCAGGTCATCAAGATGCGCGGGACCGCCATCGACTGTGACATCCGCCCGATCGAGTTCTCCGACCAGGGACTGCGGGTCATCGCGGACAAACGCGTCGAGGCATAGTATGGGTCTGTACGACCGGGAGTACGACACGGAGTGGACGAGCCTCGACAAGGACGAGGCGACCGAGCGCGCCTACGCGCTTGGGGTCGCCGAGTCGCTGGGCGAGTACAACCGCGAGGAGTTCGAGGCCGTCCACGACGAGATAGACACCGCCTACGACCAGAGCATGGTCGAACTCGCCTTCCGCGAGGGCAAGACCGAGGGTCGCGAGGCCCGCCCCGCGGCCGACGACGGCGAGGAGGCCGTCTGGAACGACCTCGTCGAGGGCGAGACCATCA
Source organism: Halobacteriales archaeon QH_10_67_22 (assembly GCA_003021305.1). GTDB lineage: Archaea > Halobacteriota > Halobacteria > Halobacteriales > Haloarculaceae > QS-4-69-31. Next base: position 6,061 of record PXQN01000035.1, read on the forward strand.
CCGTCGACGAGGACGACGTCCCGACCGGCGGCCGCGACGGCATCCCCGAGGCCGTCGACAAGATAGACGCCATCGAGCGGCCCGAGCCCGACGAAATCGAGGCGACCGACCGGCCGGACTTTCTCGACCGGTGACGCCGCGACGGCGAGGACGCCGCCGCGACCGACCGCAACCGGCATGTCTCTGCCGCCCGACCGTCGGGTATGGTCGTCGCGGACTTGCACGTCCACACGACGAACTCCGACGGCACGCTCACGCTGGCCGAAGTCCCGGGAGCCGCCCGCGAGGCCGGCCTTGAGGCGGTCGCGATAACCGACCACGACCGACTCCATCCCCGCCTGGACGCGCCGGTCGAGACGCGCGACGGCGTGACCCTGATCCACGGGATCGAACTCCGGGTCGAGACCGACCCCCAGCGCGTCGACCTGCTGGGCTACGGCGCGCGCCGGACCGACGCTCTCGACGCGGCGGTCGAGGGCCTCCAGCGCAGCGGGGACTGGGCCGCCCGGACATCGCCCGGGCGGTCGTCGCCAGCGACCCGGACTACGACGAGGTCGGCACGGTGTTCGACGAGTTGATAGACGAGGACGGGCCCTGCTACGTGCCCCGGGCGGTCCCCTCGTTCGAGCGGGGTCGGGAACTGCTGGCCGGGGCCTGTGCGGTCGTCGGGCTCGCCCACCCGCTGCGGTACCCCGACCCGGAGGCGGCACTGGCCCTGACGCCAACGCTCGACGCCCTCGAAGTCCACTACCCTTACGACGGCGCCCGCGGATACAGGAAGCCGACCGGAGCGTTCGACGTGGCCGACGTCGAACGGGTCGCGGAGCGACACGACCTGCTGGTCACCGGCGGGAGCGACGCCCACGGCGAGATACTGGGAACGACCGGCCTGTCGGCGGCGGCGTTCGCCCCGGTCCGGGACGCACTCGAGGGCGCGGTCTGACCGTCTGACACACGTCGGTCGCAGTCGCAGGCTTCAATGTCTCCGGGGTCGTAGGTCCGGGTATGCAGTGTCACTACTGCGACCGCGAGGCAGACATCGCGGTCGAGAAAGACGGGGTCAAAGTCGGGGTCTGCAAGTCACACTTCCGGGAACAGATGGAAGAGATCGCCGACTCCGACGTACTCGACGGCATCGAGGACGACCTCGACATCGACCGGGCCGAGTGACCCCGCTGTCGGCCCGCCGGTTCCCGCTACGACCCCATTCTCGTCGTGACTCCACCGACCACTGATACGGTCGTGCGTAATTCTTTTGATTCCCATGAAACAGAACACTGTCTCCGTGGTCCGAAACGCCGATCCTCACCGATACTGCCGAAATTGGTTACGCACGACCACTGACGAGTTCAGCGTCTCCCCGAACCGACCGGGACAGTTCGACCCCCGAGGTTTTGACCCGGGCGTGCGTTCGCGTACGTATGGAACGCGTCAGCGTCGACGACCCCGACCGGCGGATGGGGCCGGCCGCCGAGAAGCGCCCCCTCTCGGGGGCACTGGGGACGACGGAACTGGCGGTGAACTACTACGAACTCGCCCCGGGTGACACCTTCGGCTTTGGCTACCACCGCCACCCCGACCAGGAGGAACTGTTCTACGTACTGGAGGGCGTCGCAACGTTCGAGACCGAGGACGGCGACGTCGATGTCGCGGCGGGCGAGGCGGTCCGCTTTGGCCCCGGAGAGTGGCAACTGGGCCACAACGAGGGCGAGGACCGCGTCGTCGCCCTGGCGGTCGGCGCACCGCGGGACGCCAGCGAAACGGAGATGCTCAGGCCCTGTCCCGACTGTGGCGGTCGTACCGAACAGGCCGTCGGGATGACCGACGACCGCGAGGCCCTGGTCACCACGTGTCTGGACTGTGGGGCCGAGACCGGCCGGTTCACCTGACCGGGCCACCCCCGAGACGACTCGAACCGACGGCGCGCCGAGGCTACCCGAACCGGTCGACGAGCCGGTACATCCCGTACCCCGCCGGGTTGTTCGTCATCCCCCGAGCGTTCGCGACCCCACGGTATAAGCGTCGGTCCCGGTCGCTGACCGCCATCGCGCGATCATCGCGACGGGACTACTCGAACGCCGCGATCCCGGTCGCTGACCGTCATCGCGCGATCATCGCGACCGGACTACTCGAACGCCGCGATCCCGGTCAGGTCCTCCCCCAGGATCAGCGTGTGGATGTCGTGGGTCCCCTCATAGGTGTACACCGTCTCGATGTTGGCGAGGTGGCGCATCGGCGAGTAGTCGGTCGTGATACCGTTACCGCCGAGCATCTCGCGGGCGGTCCGTGCCACCTCGCGGGCCATCCGGACGTTGTGACGTTTCCCCATCGAGACCTGCTGGGGGCGCAACTCGCCCCGCTCTTTGAGCGTGGCCAGGCGGTCGGCCAGCAGGCGCCCGGTCGTCACCTTCGTGGCCATCTCGGCGAGTTTCTCCTGCTGGAGTTGAAACCCCGCGACCGGCTGGCCGAACTGCTCGCGCTCGCCGGCGTACTCCCGGGCGACCTCGAAACAGTCCCGCGCCGCGCCGACCGCCCCCCAGACGATGCCGAAACGGGCCTGCGTGAGACATGACAGCGGCCCCTTCATGCCGGCGACGTCGGGCAACACCGCCGATTCCGGAACGAAGGCGTCGTCCAGCGACACCTCGCCGGTCGCGGAGACCCGCATCGATAGTTTGCCCTCGATCGCGGGCGTCTCGACGCCCTCGCGGTCGGTCTCGACCAGAAAGCCCCGCACCGGGTCTCCCTCCGTCGAGCGGTCTTTCGCCCACACGAGCGCCACGTCCGCGATCGGGGCGTTCGTGATCCAAGTCTTGGTCCCCGAGAGGCGGTAGCCGTCGCCGTCGCGCTCGGCGCTGGTCTCCATCGCGCCCGGGTTCGAGCCGTGGTCGGGTTCGGTGAGATGACGAGCGCGCCCTGGACCGAGGCCAGCGAGCGCACGCCCGAGTCGCCGGCCTCCAGTTCGGCCATCACCAGCCCGTAGGCGCGTTCGCTCACCCCGGCGGTCGTCTCGTGGTCGAGGTTGGGCGCGTACAGATCCAGGTCGCCCATCGCCGAGACCAGTCCCTCGGGGACCGTGCCGGCCTCGAAGTGGTCGCCGATGTCGGGCCGGACCTGCTCGTCGACGAACTCCCGGGCGGTGTCCCGGACGAGTCGTTCCGCCTCGGAGAGATCCGCGTCCAGGTCCAGGTAGTCGAGCATGGGTCGAGTAGGGTCGCCAGCGACAAAAGGCCACCAGGCAGTTCGACCCCGCGTCGAGGTGGGAGTCACGCACGCCAACCCTTTTGCGCGGCGCGGTCGGGGATCGGGTATGGCAATCGGCGACGTATCCGCGGTGACGACGGGCGACTGTACCGACCTGTACTACGTCGACACGGGGATGTACGACGTGGCCGGCTACGGCGCGGTCTATATCTTGGACGCCGAGCGGCCCGCCCTGGTCGACACGGGCATCGGCACCAACCACGAGCGGGTGCTCGCGGCCGTCGAGGAGGTCGGTATCGCGCCCGCGGACGTCGAGGCCCTGGCGGTCACGCACGTCCACTTAGACCACGCCGGCGGGGCGGGGTTTCTCGCCGCCGAGTACCCCAACGCCGACGTGTACGTCCACGAGATCGGTGCGCCCCACCTCGTCGACCCCACCAGGCTGTGGGAGGGAACGAAACGGGCGGTCGGCGACCAGTTCCGGTTCTACACCGAACCCGACCCCGTCCCCGAGGGGCGGGTCGTCGAAGTCACGAACGGCGACACGGTCGAACTGGGCGACCACGCGCTGGCGGTCCACCACGCGCCGGGCCACGCGCCCCACCAGGTCGTCTTCTACGACCCGGACAACGACGCGGCCTTCACCGCCGACGCCGCGGGCATCTACGCGCCCGGCCGGGACGAACTGTTCCCGACGAGTCCGCCGCCGAACTTCGACCCCGACCAGTGCCAGGCCGACGTGGGCCTGCTCGAAGAGATCGAACCGGGCACGCTGTGTTACACCCACTTCGGCGCCGTCGAAACCGGTGACCGCCTCACCAGGTACGCGACCGTGCTCGCCGAGTGGGTCGAGGCCGTCGCGGCCAAACGCGAAGAACTCGGCGACGACGAGGCGGTCGTTGAGCACTTTGTCGAACACGCCGACGCCGAGCGCGAGGTGTGGGGCGAGACGAAGGCCGCCGCGGAAGTGGTGATGAACGTCCGTGGCGTGCTGGGCGCGTTAGAGACATGATCCCGGACGGCGGGTCGTCGTGGGCGTCACCGGTTCCGGTTCCGTTCTCGGTCTCCGCGTCCGACCAGTCGCTGGAGGAACGGCCGTTCGGAGGGGCGTTCGGCCAGTGGCGAAACAGTGCGGGCACGCTGGCCAGTCGCTCCAGTGTCAGCGCCACCGGCGGCAGCGTGTTCTCGGTGTGCAGCTGATAGCCGCCGATGATGATGTGAAGTACCTCGGGGTCACGCCCCGAGGCTTCACCGTCTTGGGCCAGCACCGCACCCACAGGCGAATTTAATTCCCCTCGACCTTCCCACGGTGGGTCGGCTGGAATTGACACCCGAACACACTGCGTGTCCGTGAGGGTCTGGGCCTCCACCAGCCCACGACAACTCCCGTCGCACCGCCAGGAGCGGGTTTTGATAGTGATTATTATAGGTCTGTTCCGGATCAACCGCACGACTGCGTGCGGTCGTACCGGTAAATCGCTACAATAATCACTATGAGAGGAGTCGCATTTCCAACTCATTCAAACGACCAGCGAAGGAATTGAGGGTTTCAATTCTATACTTTGAGAGGCTGTGTTCTGGTCGTTATCGGTGTATTACTGCTCCAGGTACGTTACATTTGTGTCATGTCGTGACGGCATTCACCCTCGGGGTCAAGTGGTTCGAGACGCGAAGCGTCTCGTCATCACGGAAATCTCCGATTTCCGAACGACCCCGAGGCACTCTGCCTGTTCTTCTGTAAATAAAGTAGGCCTTCCCGGGCGCATGTTTTGATTCGAGCGTACTCCACTCAGTTGTTGGAGCCGTCTTGGGTACGAAGCTCTTGTTTGATTTCGTCCATCGTACGCTGTTGTATCTCAAAGTCTGGCTCGTCCGTAGAATCGACCGGAACGCCTTCGTTGCTGAACGAATCGGCCGGTGGTTCTTGGAGGCGTTCGTCACGCGAGCGACGGAGCGCTCCGGCTTCGACAGCCGCAACGAAATCCCATGGGAAGTAGTGAGTCCACGGGCCTTCAGCAGCCAGCTTGCTGACGTCAACATCATCTACAACGATAAACCGGAATTTTTGATAGAAGAAGGTCTCTTCGTATAAATCTTGAATGAGCCGAAGACCGTCACATCGGGCTGGTTTGATATGACTACGGGACTGCGAGTTCTCGAAGGTGTACTCGTCATTATGTAGGTACTCTTCCCACAGGTGTTGAGCTTCCGCGAGGCCGGGGATCTCGCATTCACGCTTGAGGTGCTGATTTCCCGTTGCCCACACTGGTATATCGGTCTCGTGGGCCCAATACCGAACCCAGCCAATCGGCACCGCCGCACGCTTAGGGTGCCCATTGACTGACACGGTATGGTCGCGGTCAAAACATAACACCACTCGCTCGCTCATATCGATAGGATCGCTCACTGGCGCCCAGGCCTGTCCCATCTACGGACAAGCCATCTCAAAAGGATTGTGGTTGTCCTTACTCGCTTCATGATTCCGACGATTACAAGCTTGCCGACGAGTTTCAGAGAGCCTTCTGATCCTGCCGCTATCCTCGGGCACTCAGTCGAGACGGTCGAGCGATCCATACAGTTCCTCGTTCAGAATATGGGTGCAAAACTGCGCGCAGAGCCGACAGCAGTCCGCGGCATCGCTGAACGCCCGGACACTGGCGTCCCAGCGTGCGTGGACTACGCCAAGCATCGCACTGCGAACCGATGGTTCCGTCGCAACCATAATCCGTCGTGTGCGCGCCGACGGCGTCGCATCGGCCGCCGGCCCCTGCATCCCACCCGTTGACAGGACATCTTCGAGCACGCTCCCGATTTCGATCCCGACGCCGAGGTTTTTCCCGACCTGTGGAGCGATGAAAATCGTCGCATTACTGGCCCTCGCGAAGTCGATGCTCTGTGTCGCTGCGTCCATCTCGTCGAGCGAGATCCCAACGTCGATCGCGAGGAAGGCATTGAACCCACGGTCACGCAGACAGTCCCGTGTCTCCTGGAGGAGCCGCAACACCTCGTCCTCGGCATACGCGCCGCTGGTCCCGTCCCACGTCGCAAACGACGGCGTATCGGTTTCGACATCGGCGTCCGCCGGCAGGAGTGCGTCGACATCGAACGTCCGGTACGGGCCCATCAGATAGACGAGAAATTGCTCGCGCTGGACTGGGGTGAGTGCATCCGAATCACCGGCGGCATGGAGCAGATTATCGATGATCCGTTCCCGCATTCGTGTCCCGATTGGGAACAATAGTTTATAAATATAGGCTTTCTCAAGAATATTCTAGTCGAGAATGACTAAGTACGTGGCGGCCCAACGTATAGTTGAGGTATCCCCGGATGTCCGAAACCGATCGCCAGCCAACAGAGGAGGTTCGCCAGCCGGACCCGCCGCTTCCCGAGGACAGCGGGCTGGCGCTCGAGGAGTATCTCGCGATGCAGCAGGCGATCGGCCATGCCACGCGGTTTCGGATCCTCCGCACGCTCGTCGCCAACGACGAACTGAGTGCCGCCGATCTCAAAGCCGCGGTCGACGTCGAATCCCACAATTTTCACTATCATCTCGACGAACTCGTCGACGTTGGGCTCGTCGACAAACGTCAGCGACGGACCGCTGACAGCCAAGGCTTCTATACGTATTACCGCCCGACAGCCATGGGCCGCGGCATCCTCGAATACGGTGTCGAGGAGCTCATGCGTCGTGAACGCGAATTCAACGACGCCTATTCTTGACAACTACCCCCCGTCCAAGTCTTGGTTTTAAAAGACGGGCTCGACAGCAAGGTGCCCGTGCCGAGGGACGGGACGTTTCGTTCGGCCATCCGTCTCGAAATCGACGATTCCGTGTTCGGCGAGTCGTTTCAGATCGCGACTAACAGCGGCCTTGTCTCTGTCGAACGCCCGAACGAGTCCGCGAACAGAGTTGAGTATCGACCGAGCGTACTCCACGCGTCAGGAGTCCTCGTCTGATGGCGGCCGACTCGACAGCCGGTCGAACCGGTCTTGTGCGGCCTCTCGTCGTGTCTCGGTCGTCTCGGCGTCGTACGACCACTCGACTACCTCGCCGTCAGCAACAGTAACCGATAGGATGGCGTCGGCGTGACGCCCTGTCTCGGGCAGCACTGTCGCCTCCATGACGGCATCTCCGATGTCTTCGTCGTCACGTTCGAAGAACACAGTCGCGAGACCGTCTTCGACTGCGTCGACGACTGCTGTGTACTCCCCGTCAGCCAGTGTGTCGAGCCCGGTCATTCGTACGTCTCCGTTTGCACGACTGCGTCGTCACCGTTTCGGACGGTCACCGTATCGCCGTCATTGTTCCAGATTGGCGACCCCGACCCCCAGTAGAGATCCGTCTCGGAGTCGGTCCCACTTCCCGTGTGAAGCGTCACTGTAGCACCGGCCGGGAGCGTGTACCCATCGGGGAATGTGTACGTCTTGCCGGCTGCGTCAGTGACTGTCCACCCCGAGAGATCTAATGGAGAAGAACCGTTGTTGCGGAACACGACGTATTCGTCGTTGAGGTTTGCCCGGTCATCGCCCTCGGCGTCGGCATGTACCGTCTCGATGACCAGTGCCTCGGCAGAGGGGGGCGTCCCACCGTCCGTCGCGACGGGCGTCTGCGGTGTCGTCACGGATCCGGGCCCGAGCGTTTCGCGCTCGGCGACAACACCACTGCTGCCGGGCGCAACCGCCGTGCCGTCTCGTAGTGCTTGTGGGTCAGTCGGGGCGGCTTGCTGGGTCCGGATCGAGACCGATTGCCCGTCGCTGACCAGTACGACATCACCACGGGTTGCAGTCCAGTAGGCCGGAATCGACCGGGAGGCGAGGCGGTCTACCATCTATAGCGAGGGATGACCGTACTGAGAGTCGTACGCACTCGAGATGATGACACGCTGGGGGTCAACGGCGTCGAGCAACTCCCCGCTGGTCGAACTCGCAGACCCGTGGTGGCCGGCTTTGAGGACAGTCGCTTGGAGTTGCTCACCATACCGCTCGACGAGGTGGGCCTCCTGGTCGTCCTCGGCGTCGCCGGTCAGCAGGAAACTCGTCTCGCCGTAGGTGAGCTTCAGGACGATGCTGTTCTCGTTGCGCGCCTCGCTTTCGAGATATGGCTCGGGTGGACCTAACACGTCTACATCGACGCCAGCGACGGAGATCGTATCGCCGGCACGGGTCTCGTAGAGGGTATACTGTGTTCCTCAACCGCGTCGAGGTACTCGCTGTATGTCTGTGTGCTCGCAGCAATACCGGGGTCGTAGACGGCGCCGATACCGTCTGCTTCGGTTTCGTAGTAGTCGATCACAGCGGCGTTCCCACCGATGTGGTCGGCGTCGTTGTGGGAGACGACTAGATGATCGATACGGTCGATATGATGTGCCTGTAGATACTGCAGGACGTATTCACCGTCGTCTTG
>PXQN01000036.1 GCA_003021305.1 Halobacteriales archaeon QH_10_67_22
CGACCAGTACGACCCAGACGCGGTCGAGGACCGGGTCTTCGAGTACTGGGACGCGGTCGATGCCTACGAACAGACTGTCGAACACCGGTCAGCGGAGGAGTCGTACTACTTTCTGGACGGCCCGCCGTACACCTCTGGCTCTGCCCACATGGGCCACGCCTGGAACAAGAGCCTCAAGGACTGTTACGTCCGCTACAAACGGATGCGGGGGTACGACGTCTACGACCGCCCGGGCTACGACATGCACGGCCTCCCCATCGAGACGCGAGTCGAGGAGGAACTGGGCTTCGAGAACAAGAAAGACATCCAGGCGTTCGGCGAGGACGCGTTCATCGAGGAGTGCAAACAGTACGCCGACGACCAGCTGGACGGACTGCAGGAGGATTTCAAATCCTTCGGCGTCTGGATGGACTGGTCGGACCCCTACAAGACCGTCTCGCCCGAGTACATGGAGGCAGCCTGGTGGGGTTTCGAGAAAGCCCACGACCGGGGCCTCGTCGAGCAGGGCCAGCGCTCTATCTCCCAGTGTCCCCGGTGTGAGACCGCCATCGCCAACAACGAAGTCGAGTACGAGGACGTCGAGGACCCCTCGATATACGTCCGGTTCCCCCTGTGCGACCGGGAGGGGAGCCTCGTCATCTGGACGACGACTCCCTGGACGGTCCCGGCGAACACGTTCGTCGCCGTCGACGGCGACGGCGAGTACGTGGGCGTCGAGGCGACGCGTGACGGGGAAACCCACCGACTCTACCTCGCAGCACCCAAAGTCGAGTCGGCGCTCTCGGCCGGCCGGTACGACGACTACGAGGTCGTCGAACGGCTCTCGGGCGAGGAGCTGGTCGGCTGGACCTACGACCACCCGCTGCGCGAGGAGGTCCCGGACGCGCCCGACGGCGAGGACGCACTGCAGGTGTACACCGCCGACTACGTCGACACCGAGAGCGAGGGCACAGGGTTAGTCCATTCGGCCCCGGGCCACGGGGAGGAGGACTTCGAGCGCGGGCGCGAACTCGGTCTCGGTATCTTCTGTCCGGTCGGCGCCGACGGCGTCTACGACGACAGCGCCGGCGACTACGCCGGCGAGTTCGTCAAAGAGGCAGACCGGGCGATCATCGAGGACTTGGACGCCGGCGGGCACCTGCTGGCCGAGGAGACCACCAGTCACAGCTACGGTCACTGCTGGCGGTGTGACACCGGCATCGTCCAGATAGTCACCGACCAGTGGTTCATCACGATCACCGACATCAAAGACGAACTGCTCGAGAACATCGAGGACTCGGAGTGGTACCCCCAGTGGGCCCGCGACAACCGGTTCCGGGACTTCGTCGAGGAGGCCCCCGACTGGAACGTCTCCCGCCAGCGCTACTGGGGGGTCCCGATCCCCATCTGGATCCCGAGCGAGACGGTCGAGGGCGAACCGGTCGAGTGGAGCGGTGACATGGACGACGCCATCGTCGTCGCCGACCGCGAGGAACTGGCCGCCCGCGCCGACGGGGACGTAGACCCCGACTCGGTGGACCTGCACAAAGACACCGTCGACGACATCACGATCACCGAAGACCATCCCGATACGGACGCGGCGGTCGTCTACGAGCGCGTCCCCGACGTGTTCGACGTGTGGCTGGACTCCTCGGTCGCGACCTGGGGGACGCTCGACTTCCCCGAGGACGACAGCCGGTTCGACGACCTGTGGCCCGCCGACCTCATCATGGAGGCCCACGACCAGACCCGCGGGTGGTTCTGGTCCCAGCTGGGCATGGGGACGGCCGCGCTCGGCAAAACGCCCTACGAACAGGTGTTGATGCACGGCTACGCCAACATGCCCGACGGTCGGGGCATGTCCAAGTCCAAGGGCATCTTCATCGACCCTCACGAGGTCATCGAGCAACACGGCGTCGACCCGATGCGCCTCTTTTTGCTCTCGGTGACCGCCCAGGGCGAGGACATGAACTTCTCGTGGGACGAGACGGCCGAGATGGGCCGCCGGCTCAACATCCTCTGGAACGTCACTCGCTTCCCGCTGCCGTACATGCGCACGGACGGCTTTGACCCCGACGGGGTCAGTCTGGACGCGCTCGAAGACGACCTCGAGCTCGTCGACCGATGGGTGCTCTCGCGGCTCCAGACCGTCGAGGACGCCATGACCGAGGCGATGGACGCGTTCGAGAACGACGAGGCCGTCGGCACACTCCTGGCGTTCGTCGTCGAGGACGTCTCGCGGTTCTACGTCCAGGTCGTCCGCGAGCGCATGTGGGAGAAAGAGGACTCGGCCAGCAAGCGCGCCGCCTACGCGACGCTGTACACCGTCCTCGAAGAGGTCGCCGCCCTCTTCGCGCCGTTCACGCCGTTCGTCGCCGAGGAAGTCTACGGCGCGCTCACCGGCGAGACCGGCCACCCGACCGTCCACATGTGTGACTGGCCCGAACCCGACGACCAGTGGCGCGACGTCGGCCTCGAAGGGGACGTGGCGGTCGTCCGTGCCATCGAGGAAGCGGGCTCGAACGCCCGCCAGCAGGCCGAGCGAAAGCTGCGCTGGCCGGTCAAACGCGTCGTGGTCGACGTCGACGAGGGCGACGGCGACGTGGCCGGCACCGTCGCGGTCCGGGAGGCCCTGCTCGCCGACCGCCTGAACGCCCGCGCTATCGAAGTCGTCGGCCCCGACGAGGCGTGGGGCGAACTCACCTACTCCGCGGAGGCCGACATGAGCCTGCTCGGCCCGGAGTTCGGCGACCGCGCCGGGAGGGTGATGAACGCACTCAACGAGGCCCGCGTGGCCGAGCCGACCGTCGAGGCCCTGGAAGCGGCCGTCGCGGACGCGCTCGACGAGTCTGTCGACCTCGACGAGGAGATGGTCGAGTTCGTCCGCCACACGCCCGACGGCGTCGCCGGCGCCGAGTTCGAGGCGCTGGACAGCGAAGGTGTCGTCTACGTCGACACGACGCTGACCGAGGCCATCGAGAGCGAGGGGTACGCTTGCGAACTCATCCGGCGCGTCCAGGAGATGCGCAAGGAACTGGACCTGGAGATGGACGCCACGATCCGCCTGGAGTACGCCGTCGACGACGACCGCGTGGCCGAGTTGGTCGCCGAACACGAGGCCCTCGTCGCCGAGGAGGTCCGGGCCAGCGAACTCGGAACCGTCTCGGACGGCCACCGCAAGACCTGGGACATCGAAGGGATCGACGTCGAGATAGCGATCGAGAAAGTAGCCGAAGCGGCAGCGTAGCGTCCGCGCTGTCGGCGCGCGGTTCACCGGGACGCCGACGGCCACGGCCACCGCGACGGCGACACCGACCGACAGCGCGAGCATCGAACCGCCGGCGCCGGATACGGACCCGGAGGCGTTACTCCCGGAAGCGAAAGACAGGTTCGAGCAGACGGGGACCGGTCCGGAGCCAAACGGCGCGCCGGACCGGTTCCGGGCCCGGGCGGCAGAACCGAAACCAGACGGTACAATTATCAGTTCGTCACTCCTCCAGTCGGACGATGTGGCCCTGGGGACATCTCGCCGCCGGATACCTCTGTTATAGCCTCTACTGTCGGTTCGTCGCCGGTAGGGCGCCCCGCGGTGTGGGGACGGTCGCCGTCCTGTTCGGAACGCAGGCGCCGGATCTGGTCGACAAACCGCTGGCCTGGACGTTCGGGCTGTTGCCCAGTGGGCGCTCGCTGGGTCATTCCCTGGTCGTCTTCGCGCTGGTCGCGCCGCTGGTATGGTGGGTCGCCGGGCGACGTGACCATCGGCCACTGGCCGCCGCGGTCGGCTTTGGCTCCCTGACACACCTGCTGACCGACGCGCTGTACCCGATACTCAGGTTCGATTTCGTCGGAGCAGGCTTTCTCGGGTGGCCGCTGATCCCCCAGCCGACCTACGAGGGCGATTACGGCGTCCTCACGTACTTCCTGGAGCTCCAGCCGACGCCGGAACTGGCCTTCGAGTTCGCCCTGGTCGTCGTCGCCAGCGTCCTCTGGCACCTCGACGGCCACCCGGGACTGGCGACGGTCCGCTCGTGGCCCGGTCGTGTCGTCGACGCCACGCGGTCGTGAACGCTGTGCTGGCGGTCCGGCGTCGGGAGCGGGCACTGGGCGGGAGCGGGCACTGGGCGGTACCGAACGACGTGTTCGCCGATGGCCCCGTCCGCTCGGGGGTCGTGGACAACCGATACTGGGGGCGCCCGCTGACGACAGCAGTGGTGCGCGTTCAGGCGGGGGCCGGGAGTCCGGAGCGTCTCACCGGGCGTTTCCGAGGTGGATGGTGCCCGGCAGCGCGTCCGCGCGCCGGTCGAGTCGCTCCTGTGCCCGTCCGAGGATCCGGGCGGTCGGCGTGTCCTGTCGCCGGGCCTGTCGACGCGTGCGCTCGGCCGTGAACCATTCGTTGCGCTCGCTCTCACTCATCGCCGGCCACTCGGGCGGGAGGTCGTAATCGTGTCTCATTCTGGTACCGAACAGCTATCCTACGGGCGCGATCGTTAAATGTCTCCGGGTGAAACCCGTCTGACGCGCGTTCTCGGCCGGTCTCCGACGTTCCCCGACCCCGAGGACCCGGCGGGAAACCTTGATTTGGGTGCCGGTCGACCGCTCACACATGAGCGAGGACTGTCTCTTCTGTGCGATCGTCGACGGCGAGATCCCGAGTCGAACGGTGTACGAGGACGACGACGTGCTCGCCTTCCTGGACGCCAATCCGCTGGCGCCGGGCCACACGCTGGTCATCCCGAAAGCCCACCACGAGTACGTCCAGGACCTGCCCGGCGACCTGGCCGGGGCAGTGTTCGAGGTACTCCACGACCTCGTCGACGGGGTCGAAGCGGCCGTCGACGCCGACGCGACGACCGTCGCGTTCAACAACGGCGAGGCCGCCGGCCAGGAAATCCCGCACGTCCACGGGCACGTCGTCCCCCGGTTCGAGGACGACGACGCCGGCCCCGTCCACGCGATGTTCGGCGGCCGTCCCGACCTCGACGACGACGAACTCGACGACATCGCCGCCGCCATCGCCGGCGAGTAACCGGCCCCGCGGCCGCCGGCCCAGGACACACCTAGATTTTTCAACGAGAACGCAGTTATCGACTGACATGAACGGTGAGGGGGTATGCGCGCTCGTGGGAGTCGTCGGTGGGGCGGGAACGACGCGGCTCACGCTGGAGTACGGGGCGACGCTGGCTCGCGACGGTCGGTCGGTCGCGGTCGTCGACACAGCCTACGCGACACAGGGGCTGTCGACGGCCGTTTCCGGGCCGATCGGGACCGACGTGACGGCGGCGGTGACCGAACAGCGTCCCCTGGCGGACGCGGCGGTAGACCTGGACCTCGACGTGCCGGGTCGGGTCGTGGTCGCGCCGGCGCGGGCACCGTTCGAGCGCTTCTCGCGCGCGATGACGAGCGCGTGTGCCCGCCGCCTGGCCGAGGGGCTCGCGACCGCCGCCCGGGAGTACGACCACGTCCTCGTCGACGTGGCGCCGGTGGCGACCAACCCGACCGTCGCGGCGGTGACGGCCGCCGACAGGGTGGTCGCGGTCGTCCCGGACAGCCAGCGGGGCGCCGACGCACTGGTTCGCACCCGCGACCGACTGGCCGACATCGACGCCGCCGTCGACGCGGTCGTCGCCACCGAGGCCGAGGACAAGCCCCTGGTCGAGGCGGCCGACGCCACGGTCCCGACGAGCGAGACGACGTCACTCCCGGACGCCCCGGTCGCCGTCGAACCCTCCGAGTTCGCGACCGCGGTCGGGGCGGCGGTCACGGCGACGCTCGACGTCGACCTCGACCTGGAGACGGCGTCGTCGTCACTACTGGATTACTTTTGATTCCCACGAAACAGAAGACTGTCTCCGTGGTCTGATACGGTCGTGCGTAATTCTTTGTATTCCCACGAAACAGAAGGCTCTCTCCGTGGTCCGAAACGCCGGTCTTCACCGAAACTGCCGAAATTGGTTACGCACGACCGTATGAAACGCCGATCCTCGCCGACACTGCCGAAATTGGGTATGCACGACCGTATGAAAGAAGGGCGTGTCGACGGGGTCGCGCTCGCCGGAGTGTTCGATGTCGTGCGCGTGTCGCTCACTCGACCGGTGGCGGGCCGTGTGAACAGGCGGTTTCGAGGACGACGTTCGTCGCGAGCGTCCGGACGTCCTCGCGGTCGAGCAGCGACCTGATCCGGGCGTTCATTTCGTCGGTCTCGGTGAACCGGCCGATGGCGACGACGTCGTCGCTGCCGGTGACCTCGTAGACGTCGACCATCCGGTCGGTCGCCGCCAGGTCCTCGATGACGCCGTGTCCGTCACCGTCGACCTGCAACCGAAAGACCGCCGTGACGTCGTAGCCGAAGGCCGCGTAATCGACCTCGGGTCGGTACCCCTCGATGACGCCGCTGTCCTCGAGGCTCGTCAGGCGCTTGGTCGCGGTCGACGGGGCGACGTCGGCCGCGTCGGCGAGCTCGCTGGCTCCCGCGCGCCCGTCGGCCAGCAACCCGTTCAGGATCGCCCTGTCGACGTCGTCGATGTCGACCTCGGTCTCGCGGCCGTTCGGTCGTGACATGTGGCGGTTGTGAGTGTCTAGACGGCGTCCAGCCCCGAGTCGCCGGTCCGGACCTGGTACGCGTCATCGATCGGGATGACGAATATCTTCCCGTCGCCGGCCTCGCCCGTGTGGGCGGCGTCGGCGATGGCGTCGACGACGTCCTGTGCCGGGATGTCGGCGACGACACACTCTATTTTGACCTTCTGGTGGAGGTCGACGACGTACTCCTCGCCGCGCCACTGGCCCTTCTTCGCGGGCTGGGAGCCCCGGCCCGAGACGTTGGTGACCGTCAGCGATGGCGCGCCGGCCTCCGCCAGCGCCTGTTTCACGTCACCCAGTTTGTCCGGGCGGACGACCGCCATCACCATCTTGAGGTCGCCGTCAGTCATCCTGAACACCCCTGTTGGCGCTCACGGTGCCACCGTCGGCGACGGCCGCCCCGTCGTCGCCGAACTCGGGGTAGGTCTCGACGCCGTGTTCGCTGACGTCGAGGCCTTCCTGTTCGTGTTCGGGCCTGACGCGTGCCTCACCGGCGAGTTTGAGGACGAACCAGACGACGGCCGTCGCGGTGAGCGTCCAGCCGCCGATGACGAAGACGCCGAAGGCCTGTGCGATGAAGGCGTTGGCGACCGAGTCGACGACGCCCGGCGCGGCCACGAACGGGAACAGCAGGGTCCCGAGGACGCCCGCACTCCCGTGGACCGGGAACACCGCACAGACGTCGTCGATCTGGAGGCGTTTCTCCACGAACTCGAACACGAGCGGGAGCTGTGCGCCCGAGAGGCCGCCGACGACGAACGCGCCCCACCAGGCCGTCGTGTGGGGGATAGCGGTGATGCCGACGAGACCGGCGAGCAGGCCGTTGGCGACGTACAGCGTGTCGACTTTACCGGTAGTGGTCCAGGCGACGGCGCCGGCACCCATCGCGCCGGCGGCCATCGACAGGGTAGTGGTCATCGCGACGCGCCCGAGCTGGTCACCCAGGAAGGCACCCTCACCCATGATGGCGGAGGTCCCGACGTTGAAGCCGTACCAGCCAAAGGCCAGCATGAGCGTCCCGAGCACGGCGAAGGTCATCGAGTGACCCGGGATGACGTTCGTCGAGCCGTCCTCGTTGTACCGGCCTATCCGCGGGCCGAGCACGGCGGCGGCCGTGAGGCCGGCGATACCGCCCATGCCGTGGACGATCATCCCGCCGGCGAAGTCGGTGAACGCGGTCCCGGTGACGAGTTCGACCAGGCCAGTCTCGGCGGCCGACCAGGTGAAGCCGATGACGACCGGGTAGATGACCGCCGCCAGCATGAACGTGTAGCCGACGTAGGCACGCAGTTTCGCACGCCCGGCGACGGCCCCGGAGACGATGGTCGCGGCCGTCATCGCGAAGACGGCGCCGTACAGCCAGTCGATCCAGCCGGTGCCGCTGGTCCCGTAGGCGGCACTCCAGCCACCGCCGCCGGCCAGAGACGCGATGCCCGAGCCGATGACGAAAAACACCGACACGCCAACGCTCCAGGTCAGCAGGTTCTTCGTCAGCTGGTTGGAGACGTTCTTCGAACGGACCTGGCCGGCCTCCAGCATCGCGAATCCGGCGTGCATGAAGAAGATGAGGAAGGATACGACCAGTATCCAGGTGTGGTTGAGTGCCTCTTCGAGTACCGCGGGGTCGGTCTGCAGTATCGTCGGTTCGGTCATGGGTTGTGTCGTGTGTAACGTATCCCCGAAATGTCCACCCATTTCGGGTCCGAGGCTCCGTTCGGTTCGGATATTACGCGAGAACTGTCCGCAATCACACTACATAAAAGTCGGGCTTTACATAACTCTAATTTCGGTGAGAATACCGAACGGACGTGGGAAATACGGTAGACATTTACCAATATAAGGTCGTCGTACGTTGAGAAAGATCTCGGTTATGCACTGTGATTGTGACCGTACGTTCACCGCCCAGCGGCGACGGTCCGGCCGGTGGCGCAGCGCGCGCCGGGTATCGGGCCCGGCTATCGACGCCGGGCCGTCGTGAGAAGGCGGTTCAGCCGACTGGTCACGACCGCTCGTTCGAGGGGACGACGGGCGGGTGTTCGTACTCGCGGACGGTATCGAGGACGATGTTCGTCGTGACCGTTCGGACGTGTTCGTCGGTAACGAGTTCCCGGATCTGAGCGTTCAGTTCGTCGGTGTCGGTGAACCGACCGATGGCGACGACGTCGTCGCTGCCGGTAACCTCGTAGACGTCGACCATCCGGTCGGTCGCCGCCAGGTCCTCGACGACCCCCGCCAGTCCACTCCCTTCGATGTCGAGCCGGAAGACGGCCGTCACGTCGTAGCCGAAGGCCGCGTAATCGACCTCGGGCTGGTACCCTTCGATGACGCTGTCGTCCTCGAGGCTCGTCAGGCGCTTGGTCGCCGTCGAGGTTGCGATCCCGGCGACGTCGGCGAGTTCGGTCGCGCTGGCCCGCCCGTCCGACAGCAGGGCCGCCAGCAGTCGACTATCGATGTCGTCGAGCGGGGCCGACATCGCGTCCTCAGACGGCGTCCGGTCCTGTGTCGCCGGTCCGGACCTGGACGGCGTCCTCGACTGGGAGGACGAATATCTTCCCGTCGCCCGGTTCGCCCGTGTTGGCAGCGTCGGCGATGGCGTCGACGACGTCCTGTGCCGGGATGTCCGAGACGACACACTCGATTTTGACCTTCTGGTGGAGGTCGACGACGTACTCCTCGCCGCGCCACTGCCCCTTCTTTGCGGGCTGGGACCCTCGTCCCGAGACGTTGGTGACCGTCAGCGATGGCGCGCCGGTCTCCGCCAGCGCCTGCTTCACGTCGCCTAGTTTGTCGGGCCGTACAACTGCCGTCACCATCTTGAGCTCTCTATCAGTCATCTTGCGTGCCTCCAGCCGCGCCGCCGTCCGCGCTCACGGTCGGGCCCTCCCGGCTGCCGCCGGCGACGAACTCGGGGTAGGTGGAGACACCGTGTTCGCTCTCGTCCAGTCCGGCCTCTTCCTCCTGCTCGGAGACGCGCAGGCCGAAGAGTGCATCCGCGATACCGAACGCGACCATCGTCGCCAGCACCGTCCAGGTGCCGATGATGATGACGCCGATACCCTGCATCGCCAGCTGGGTCGCCGAGAAGCCGCTGACGGCGAACACCGGGATCAGGAAGGTTCCGATCCCGCCGGCGCCGCCGTGAACGGCGAACACGCCACAGACGTCGTCGATGCCCAGCGAGTCGACACACCAGCGGTAGGTCGGCAGGACCAGGGCCCCGGCCAGCGCGCCGAGGATGAGACCGCCCCACCACGTGACGTGGGGAACCGCACCCGTGACCGCGACCAGCCCTGCGAGCAGCCCGTTGGCCATCCACAGCGGGTCGGGCTTGCCCTGCCAGGACGCCGAGACGAGCGCCGCGGCGACGCCGCCCGCGCCCATGCCCAGCGTCGTGTTCAGGACGACGCGGCCCAGTGCCGCGCCCTCGAAGGCCACGCCACTGTCTCCGACAGACAGCACCGTCGCCTGCGTGCCGACGTTGAACCCGTACCAGCCAAAGGCGAGGAACAGCGTCCCCAGCACGGCCAGCAACATCGAGTGCCCCGGGATGGGCTGGCTGTTCCCGTTCGAGTCGAACCGACCCGACCGCGGGCCGACCATCGCCGCACCGACGAGGCCGGCGATGCCACCGACCATGTGGACCACCGTCGCGCCCGCGAAGTCGAGGTAGCCGACGCCGAGTTCCTGTCCGATGAACCCGCTGCCGGAGAGCAGGCCGCCGGCCCAGGTCATCCCCGTCACGACCGGGTAGATGACCGTCGTCATCGCAAACGCGACGAAAACGTACGCCGTGTAGCTCATCCGCCCGGCGACCGCGCCCGAGACGATGGTCGCGGCCGTCATCGCGAAGACGGCACCGAAGAACCAGCCGATCCACGCGCTCGGGTCGTTGATGTACGCGAACGCGGCCCCGAGGTCAAACGTCGTTTCGGGCGCCGTGAGCATCCCGACCGCGGCGCTGACGCCCGCACCGATGACGAAAAACGCCAGCACCCCGAGCGTCCAGTCGGTCATGTTCTTCATCAGGACGTTCCCGACGTTTTTCGCCCGGACCTGCCCGCTCTCCAGCAGCGCGAACCCAGGCTGCATGAAGAAGATGAGGAAACAGACCACGAGCACCCAGACGTTGTTCACGCCGTCCGCGACCACGCCCGGGTCCAACTGGAGCATCGGGTCGACCGTCTCGATCATCACACCCTCACCTCCATCTGTCCAGATAATCCGCTTTCCGGACAATGTTCGTCTATCTTTTCACCCACTCTGGATACGTTCGTCTGTTGCATCTCGGTTGTCCGTCATGCAATGGTGGCATATAATACTTTGCTTGAAATTCTGAAGTCTCTTGGGATAATATGAGGAAAACTGGCGAAATACCCCAGACATTAATTGATATAAGGTTACTGTACGTCCAGATAACGGGACGTTCGTCCGGCAGGATCTGACGTTCATGTGGCCGGGAACGAGCGCGGGTCGGGTTCGCGGGCGGTTTTCGACTCGCGCGCGCGTCGGGTCTCGTCGCTCACGGGGCCGGATATCGGGGACCGGCTACAGCCGGTGGGCGATGTCTTCGGCGAAGTAGGTGAGGATCAGGTCGGCGCCCGCCCGTTTTATCGACAGCAGCGACTCGTGGGCGACTGCCTCGAGGTCGAGCCAGCCGTTCTCGGCGGCCGCGTGGAGCATGGCGTACTCGCCCGAGACGTTGTAGGCGGCGACGGGGCGATCGAACCCGTCGCTGACCTGTCGGACCACGTCGAGATAGGGGAGCGCGGGCTTGACCATCAACACGTCGGCGCCCTGCTGGACGTCGAGCGCGACTTCGCGCGTGGCCTCGCGCGCGTTCGCGGGGTCCATCTGGTAGTGGCGCCGGTCGCCGAACGCCGGTGCGCCGTCGGCGGCGTCCCGGAAGGGGCCGTAGAAGGCCGACTCATACTTCGCTGCGTAGCTCATCACCGGCGTCGGCTCGAAGCCCGCTTCGTCGAGTCCCGTCCGGATGGCACCGACCATCCCGTCGGTCATACTGGAGGGCGCGATCATGTCCGCGCCCGCCTCGGCCTGTGACACCGCCGTCCGGCGCAGTCTGTCGAGGGTCCGGTCGTTGTCGACGGTCATGTGCGGGTCCTCGCGTGCGCCGTGTTCCAGCAGGCCACAGTGGCCGTGGTCGGTGTACTCACACAGACAGACGTCGGTGATGACGTAGGCGTCGGTGTCGGCCGTAATCGCCCGGGTCGCCCGCTGGACGACGCCGTCCTCGGCCCAGGCCCGGGAGCCCTCGGCGTCTTTGGACTCGGGGATCCCGAAGACGATGACCGCTTCGACGCCCGTCGCCAGCACTTCCTCGACGCGGGCGACGGCCTCCGCGACGGGGACGCGTTCGTGACCGGGCATCGACTCGATCGGGACGCGCTCGTCGGTCGTCGCGTCGACGAACACCGGCGCGATCAGGTCCGACGCCGACACGGTCGTCTCGCTGACCAGCGGTCGGATCCCGTCGCTGCGCAACCGACGGGGGCGGTCTGTGAGGTCCATATCCGTTCTGTGGCCGTCTCGCTTATGAGTTCACCGCCTCCAGGTCTCCCCACGCTGTCTCGCCACGTTCGCGACGCCGTCGTCTCCCGACTGTCGACCCGGTGCTCGCGGACCTCCGGTCCCGGGGGTACGACGTGGTGCGACTCGACGGGCCGGCGACCCCGGCGGCCGTCGCGGTCGGGGGGTCGGCACCTTCACCGGCGTCAGCGCGATGCGCGCGAGCGGGTTCCGCCCGGTCGCACTCCCGCTGGACGGTCGCCACGGTCGAGGACGGCGCGGTCCGGTACGTCACCGCCCACAGAGACGGCTGATACTGTCGGACACGAGCGTCTGCCGGTCTATCGTTCCTCGCTGTCCAGCACTCTGATCTGGTCGCCACGGACGGTGACGGGGATCGGGACTGTCGCCTCGTACAGCTCGACGGTGACCTGGTCTTTGCCCTCGTCGATGCGCTGGACCTGGGCCTTCTCGCCTTTGAACGGGCCGGCGATGAGTTCGACGATGTCACTCTCTGCGATGCCCTCGACGTCGGGTTTGGGCGAGAGGAAGTGTTCGACCTCGCCGATCCCGGACTCGCCAGGGACGACGCCCCGCGAGTGGGGGATCTCGTCCAGAATGCGGTCGAACACCGCCGAATCGTCGGCCTCGACCATCACGTAGGAGGTCAGCGAGTCCGGCGCCAGCGCGGCGTGGACCGATTCTTCCTCGCGGTTCATGATCATGTCCGCGACGGTTCGTTCCTGGCTCGCGGTCGTCTTGACGGCGTAGATGCCCATCTCAGGGCCCTCCCGGCACGAAGTTCATCAACACGAAGATCAGGAAGCCGATGATCCCGACGAGGACGATGCCGGCACCGGCGATCTTGGCGACCTGCGAGAACTCGTCCCACGACGGCGTACTCGCCAGTTTGAGCACGCGGACGTACGAGTTCAGGTCGTAGGGGACGTTCATACGCCCCGGTTGCCACTGCGGGCTTTTCTATCTATTGGTGTCACCGCCGGCCCCGGCCACTCCACGCCTGCCCGGGTCTGTCCCGCGCTCTCAAGCGCGGTCAGCCCAGCAGTTCCATGAACCGGTTGGTCCCGTCGTCGGTCCCGGCGACGACGAGTTCGTCCCCGCGTTCGATCCGGAAGTCGGGCCCCAGGTCCGTCCGGACGGTGCCGTCGCGTTCGACGCCGACGACCGTACAACCGGTCCGGAACCGGACGTCGGCCTCGCCGAGCGTTTTCCCCACGAGCCCGTGCGCGCTCGTCCGGACAACCTCGATCTGGGTGTCCAGCGAGACGACGGTCTCTTCGAGGATGGTCGAGGCGAGCATCCGCCCGCTGACGGTCGCCAGCGAGAGCACGTAGTCGGCCCCCGCCCGGTAGGTCTTCTGGACGTTCTCGGTCGCCTCGGCGCGGGCGACGATCTCCACGTCCGGTTCGAGGTCCCGCGCGACCAGCGTCGCCACCTCGGTCGCCGTGTCGTCCGGGAGCGCGAGGATCACGGTCCGGACGTTCTCGATGCCCGCCTGCCGGAGCGCGTCGGGTTCGGTGGCGTCGCCGGCGACGTCGACACCCGGGACGTCGCGCTCGTCGAGCACCGTGTAGGGGATACCGGCCGTCGAGAGCGCCTCGGCGGCGGTCTGTCCCACTTCGCCGTAGCCGGCGACGACCGTCTCGCCGCGGCCGACCGACCGCGCGTCGGCCTGGGTCATCTCGCGCAGGGCACCCAGCTGGGACTCGTGCCCGGTCGCCAGCAGTACCGTCCCGGCGCCGAGCGTCTCCTCGGGCGGTGGCGGGCTCTCGAAGCGACCCCGGAACCACGCGCCGATGACGTTGGCCCCAGTCTCCTCGCGGATGCCGCTGTCGGCTATCGTTCGCCCGACGAGGTCGCTTCCCCGGTGGACGGGGAACTCGGCGATCTCGAAGTCCTCGCCGACCTCGACGGCGTCGCCCAGGTCAGTCGAGACGCCCGCCGTCACCTTCGCCGCGAGGCTCTCGCCCAGCAACGGTCGCGGCGAGAGCACGGCGTCTGCTCCGGCGAGTTCGTGATACCGCGCCCGGTCGGGTTCGTTGACGACGCTTATCGCCTGGACGTCCTCGGCGACCTCTTTGGCCGTGAGCACGACGCTCGTGTTCACGTCGTCGCTGTCGTCGGCGACGATAGCGCGGGCGTCGGGCAGCCCCGCCCGCTGGAGCCCGCCGACCGACTGCGGGTCGGCGTGGACCACGGTGTACCCGTCCTCGTAGTGTTCGGTCGCCGCCTCGCGGTCGGGTTCGACGACGACGTAGGGCACGTCCTGGGACTCCAGTTCGGTGATCAACGTCTCCCCTCGCGGGGACAGCGAGCAGACGACCACGTGGCCGGTCAGGTCGTCGACGGCCGTCGGCACCGTCGTCGAGATGGCCTCCTCGAACAGCGGGAACAACAGGACCGGGAGCGCAAGGAAGATGGAGATGACCCCGACGAAGTCCGCGACTATGACGAAGACGTTCATCTCGGGGCTCTGCCACGGGGATTCCGAGCCGTAGCCCGTCGCGGTGAACGTCTCGACGATGAACTGTAGCGAGCGGTAGAACGGCTGTGTCTCCCCCTCGAAGACCCGCAGCGCCACGTTGTACCCGCCCGCGAACGCGAACGCGAGCACCGTCAGTCCGGCGACGTACCCGACCGTCCGGCGCTGCCAGGTGTCCATGTGCGTGTCCTCGGTGACGGGGCGGCTAAAACGGTTCGTCCGGCGGGCGGCGTGTCCGCGGGCCGCAGGTCACTCCACGTAGTCGATGTCGTCGCCCAGTTCCTGGGCGGCTCGCTCCTGTTCGGCCTCGCTCTTGCCGTAGATCTGGGGGGACTCGACGCCGGTGACGACGATCATCGTCTCCATTTTCCCCTCGAACTCCTGGTTGACGCTGGCGCCCCAGATGATGCGGGCGTCCGGGTCGATGCGGTCGTAGATCTCCTCGACGACGCCCTCGGCCTCCTCGCGGAGTTGGCGCCGTCGAACTCCACGTCCAAAAGTGGCGACCGGAGGGCCGAGCGGATCGAGTCCTGGGCCTTGTTCTCCGAATCCGATTCGCCCAGACCGATCATCGCGACGCCGCCGTTCTCCATGATGGTGCGAACGTCGGCGAAGTCGACGTTGACGAGGCCGGGTTTGGTGATGAGTTCGGTCATCCCCTTGACCGAGCGCATCAACACGCGGTCACAGATCTTGAACGCGTCCTGCAGGGGCATCGAGGGGGCGTAATCGAGCAGGCGGTCGTTCGGGACGACGATCACCGTATCGGAGACCGCACGCAGGCGTTCGAGGCCGGCGTCTGCGTTGGCCCGGCGGCGCTCGCCCTCCGCGGTGAAGGGGATGGTGACGATAGAGATGGTCAGCGCCCCCACCTCCTGGGCGGCCTGGGCGACCACCGGGGCCGCGCCCGTCCCCGTCCCGCCGCCCAGGCCGGCGGTGACAAAGACCATGTCCGATCCGTCGATCGACTGTTGGATGTCCTCGATGTTCTCCTGGGCTGCTTCCTCGCCTATCTTGGGGACTGACCCCGCGCCGCGGCCGCCGGTCCGTTTCTTGCCGATGAGGATCTTCGTGTCGGCCCTGACCTCGTCGGCCAGGTGCTGGGCGTCGGTGTTGGCGGCCACCAGTTTCGCCCCGTGGATCCCCTCGTCCATCATCCGCGTGACCGTGTTGCCGCCGGCGCCCCCACAGCCGACGACGGTGATCTTCGTCTCCAGATCTTTGACGACGTCTGCCAGTTCCTCGTCGGTCATCTGCCCCGACGTCGACACGTCGTCGGCGTTCGACCCCCCGGACCGTTCTTGTGTTTTCGGCGGTTTTTGCTCCCGCTCCTCCTCGGCCTCGTCGATCGCGTCGTCGATGATCGAGTCCATATTTAAATTCCCGTATTATCCCAATGTTCATTAACCTTCGGCCAGTCGTCAGACGCCTGACTGACGCCCGCTGGCCCGGATGTCGCGTTCGCGGCCGTCGCGATTATCTCGACCTGAAACGGTCCCCCTGTCGTACCGGCACCGTTCCGTCCCGTCGGTCGCGGGGTGTCGACCGACCGACAGCGCCCGGACGGCGAGCGCGCGCCGGTTTCAGTCGAGCGGGAACCGCTGTTCGCGCTCGACGGACACGACAGCCGGGTCGATCGTCTCGCCGTCGACGTCGACGGGTTGGCCCTCTGCGAGACGGCCGAACTTCGGGCCCTCGGGGACGCCGAGCGTGCGCGCCCGTTCGGGGTCGAACGCCGTCTCGCGGGCGACGACCGCGCCGTCGGCCCGCTCGACACTGTCGTACCGGGTTTCGAGTATCCCGACGAGGTCGTCGACGAGCGCCTCGCGGTCCCGGGTCGCGCCGACGACCGCCCGGTCGGCGACGCGGTTGCCGTTCTCGGTCGTGTCGAACGCCAGTGTCGCCCGCTCGACGGCCGCCCGCGTCGCCTCGCGGTCGATCCCCCGGGCCGCCGCGAGCAGTTCGGTCGGCAGGTCGACCACCGTCGGCTCCCCGACCGCGTCCGGGTCGACCCCGCGGGCACGCTCGCCGAAGCGCAAGCCGTCCGCGACTGGACAGAGTAAGGCTTCGAGGTCGGCCGCCAGTCCGAGCGGGACAGATTCGCCGCCGCCGGTCTCGCGGAGCCACGTCTCACTGACGACCCGGTAGCCCAGGTCCTCGACGACCGCTTCGAGGTCGGTGGCCTCGCCCTCGACGAGTGCCCGCGTGGCCCCGCTCGCCTCGAAGGCCGCCCGGAGCACCTCGCGGTTCTCGTCGGGGTCGCCCATCGCGTCCAGACACCAGTTGGCCCCGACGTGGCCGACCACCCAGTCGGTCTCGCGGACCACCCGCTCGAACCGCGGCGCGTAGTGGCCCCCGCCGAAACCCACGAGGTGGCGCCGGTCACCGTCTCCGTCCGACGGGCCGCCGTCAGCCTCGTCGTCCGGTCGCGCTGGTCCGCCCTCCGCGGGTGCGTCGGCCGCGACGCCGCGCAACGCGAGGATCGCTCGGGCGACGGCCCGCGCGCCGGCGGGGTCGTCCCACTGGGCCTGGTCGCTCCCGAGTTCGACGAACATCGACGGGACGCCCACGGCCGAGGGGCCGTGGTGGGTACACTCCGTGCCGACCTCGTAGCTCTCGGGTGCGTACTCCTCGAGTGCCGCCAGCACCTCGCTGTGGGCGTGCGGGCAGGCGCGGGCCAGCGACCCGTCCTCGCCGCCGAACTCGGCCGGGCCGAAGTTGCCGGTGTGGTGGGCGGTCAACAGCGGGCCGGTCTCGCCGGCGTGCCGGGAGGCGAACACGAGCAGGTCGGGTTCGCGCTCGGGGCCGTCCGCGACAGTGCCGAAGGCCTCGGCCACGTCGCGGGTTTCGAGGTGGAGCGCGTCGAACGCGCGGAGTTCGACCGTTCCGCCGTCAGCGACGGACCGATAGACTGCCCCGCCGCCGTCGGCGTCGGGGCGCGAGGGGTCCGTGTGGTCGGTCCAGGTCCCGAGTTCCCGGAGGTGTTCGCCGATGTGCTCGGAGGCCGAATCGGCCCGTGAGACGACGACGGCGAGCATCAGTCGGCGAACTCCGGGTGGCGAGGCTCGCGGCCGATGGCCGTCCGTCCGGCGTCGGCCGCCAGCCCGAGCAGTTCTCGCAGCGCTCGGCGGCGGACGACGAACAGCGCCGTGCCGGCGACCACGTACACCGCCGTGTACGCGAGGAGCAGTTCGTAACTCGTCAGGGGCAACGCGACCAAGTCCCGGATGAGCAGGAACTCGAGACCGACCTGCGAGATGAACAGGACGAATATCACGAGCGCCTCCCGGACGCTGATCTGGAAGTTGACCAGCACCGCCAGCGCGAAGTACGACTGTGCGGCCGTGATCCAGATCTCGGCGGCCTGTTTGGCGTCGAACGGGAGCACGCCGTACTGCCCGTAGGCCAGCGAGAACACGACCGACAGCGTCCCGATGAGCAGCGTCCACTGGTTGAGTTTCGAGGAGATGAGCGCGTTGAACCCGGCGGTCGAGCGGGCCTTGTTCACGAGGACGATGACGACGATCAGTTCCGGCGACTCGCTGGCCAGGGGCGCGATCCACTGGATCATGAAAAACTCCGGGATGCCCAGTGAGAGCCCGATGTCCTCCAGGCCGTGTGCGAACGGTTCGACGGCGGTGAAGATCATCGCCCCCGAGTAGCCAAAGAGGACGAGCACGACCAGCGGCCGCCAGGGCAGCGACCACTGCTGGAAGTAGTGGGGAACGCTACCGTGTTGTTCGGGGACCTCGACGTCACCGCGGATGACGATGGCGATGTAGGTGACGTACAGTCCGACCAGAAACAGGGTGTCGAAGACGTCGATGCCCCCGCCCACCGGGACGAGAAAGGCCCACCCGGTCGCCAGGAAGAGGAAGGCGATCTCGGTTGCGATGTCCCGGTCGAGCAACACGGCGTCGTCGAGCCACCCCTCCCGGTCCATGACTGCCGGGTCGCGCGTCTTGACGGCCCGGTAGACGGTAAAGAGGGCGATACCGGCCCAGCCGAGGCCGATGAGGATGCGGTTGGCGCCGGTCATGTTGGCGACGGCGAGGTTGGCGTCGTGACAGGCCCGTGCCAGCCCCGACCCCCCTTGCTCGACGGCTTCGCGCGACAGCGACGCACAGGCCTCGGTCGTCGCGCCGCCCGCGCCGGCGTTCCAGGCGTACAGCGCGTCGACGGCGTACTCCGGCGCGACCGCAAGCACCG
>PXQN01000018.1 GCA_003021305.1 Halobacteriales archaeon QH_10_67_22
GCCGGGCGGGACGTCATCGCCGGTCGCCCCGGCGCGCTGTCGGCCGGCGCGGTGGCGGTCTTCTTTCTGTACCTCCGGCGGCTCTACTCGCCGATGCGCCGGGTCGGCAAGTCCGCCAACAGGTACCAGCTCGCCAAGTCCAGCGCCGAACGCGTCTTCGGATTGCTCGCCCAGGAACCGTCGGTGACCTCGCCGGCCGACCCCTACACGCCAGAGACTGTCGAGGGCGCCGTCACGTTCGACTCGGTGACGTTCGCCTACGACGAGCGCCCGGTGGTGCGTGACGTCTCCCTGGACGTGCCGGCGGGCGCGACGGTCGGCCTGGCGGGCGCGACCGGTGCAGGCAAGTCCACGCTGCTGAAACTCGTCCCGCGATTCCACGACGCCGACGAGGGGACCGTGTCGGTCGACGGCGTCGACGTCCGGGCCTACGACCTCCAGTCGCTGCGCGAACACGTCGCCGTCGTCGAACAGCAGCCCTACCTGTTCTCGGGGACCGTCGCCGAGAACGTCGCCTACGGCGACCGCGAGGTCCTGGACGGCGAAAGCGCCGACGACCCCGCGGCCCGCGAGCGCGTCCGGGCGGCCGCCGAAGCCGCCGAGGCCGACGGGTTCATCCGCGACCTCCCGGAGGGGTACGACACCCAGATCGGCGAGCGGGGGATCAAACTCTCCGGGGGCCAGCGCCAGCGCGTCGCCATCGCCCGCGCCCTGCTGAACGACCCCGAGATCATCGTCTTCGACGAGGCGACCAGCGACGTCGACACCGAGACCGAAGAGCGCATCCAGGAGAGTCTCGACCGGCTCGTCGAAGACCGCACCGCCTTCGTCATCGCTCACCGCCTCTCGACTATCCGTGACGCCGACCGGATCGTCGTCATGGACGAGGGCGAGGTCGTCGAACGGGGGACCCACGCCGAGTTGCTCTCGGCTGACGGGCACTACGCCGACCTGTGGGCGGCCCAGGCCGACGAACGGCCGGTCAGCGCCGACGACTGACCCACCCGGAACTGTCAACGTCTTTTGATAGCCGTAAATTATTTTATACTCAAGCCCATCTGTGATCGGTACGGTACGGGTGGAACGACCATCTGGGGTACCGGAGCACGGGCACGCGAAGAGGGGCGAAGGGCCGTGTCACAGGTCGGGTCCGTGACGCCGTAGCCGTACGTGGGGGCTCGAATGACGGAACAGCAAGAGGCGGTCAGAGACGGGCGCGAACCGGACGGTGAACAACACGAACGGGTGAGTGACGTCGCGAGCATCAGGCAAACGACGGCGGTCGTCCTCCGCCACGCGGGCTACACCAGCAAGGCTGACCTCCGGTCGGCCGACCTGTCGGACCTCACCGATATCGACGGCCTCTCGGCGGAACAGGCCGGGCGGATCAAAGACGAGGTCGGTGACGCCGACCCGGAGGACGCGCCTGACGAGGACGACGTAGACACCGACGGTGACGACGTGCTGTACTGTCGGTACTGCGGCGGGGAGATAGCGGTCGAGGAGAGCGTCTGCGCGGCGTGTGGACGTACCCAGCCGAAGACGCGACCGGTGAAAAACGCCAGCGTCGCCGTCGTGGCGTCGCTCGCGTTCGCGGGGCTCGGGCACCTGTATCTGCGACAGCGACTCCGCGGCGCCGAGTTCGTCTGCCTGGGGCTCGCGACGGCAGTGTTCGGTCTCTGGCACGTCGGACTGGTAGTGTTCGCCGTCCTGTCGGTCAACGTCGCGTCGGCGGTCCACGTCGCCGACCAGTTCGCGACGAGGTGAGACGGACGCCGGTCCGGACACTGTCTCGCGGCCGAAAGTTATTTTCCAGGCGAATATGTAGCCCGATTTCATGTCGGTGGATGGGAACGAACACACGACAGAGCGTGAACACGGGCGACCGGGGACCCCCAGTCGGGACCAGTGCTCGGTCGGCCGGTAGCTGGGGTGACCGTTGAGGACCTCCCCCGGGCCGACTCCGAGGACCTCGTCGAAATCGAGGACGTCTCGGGGAAGCTGGCGGGCCGGATCAGAGACGAGGTCGGCGACGCCGACCCGCCCGACACCTGGAACCGCCGAGAGGGCGGGACCGGTTCGAGCGCCGCGTCCGGCGGGGACACGTCGCGCTTTTGGTTCTCGGCGGGATAGAGAGTCGTATGACAACCGACCCCGCCACGCTTGACGTGACCATCGTCGACGGTTACGTCGACGAACCGGCACACTTCGGGGTGCCCCCATACATCTCGACCTATCCCAGGTACACTGCGGGGGCGCTCGTCGACGCCGGCGTCCCCCGAGAGCGGATCACGTACCTCACCATCGACGCGCTCCGCGAGGACCGCCAGCTGTGGCACGACGTGGTCGAAGCCGACCTCGTGATCTACGTCGGCGGGATGACTGTCCCCGGGAAGTACGTCGGCGGGACCCCGGCCGAACCGGACGAGGTACGCGAACTCACCTGGCGCGCCGAGGGGACGACGCTGCTGGGCGGACCGGTTCGCTTCGGCGTCGGCGACCGGAACGAGGGCGCGACCGAGACCGAACGCGACGACCTGGACTACGACTTCGTCGCCAAAGGCGACGTCGAGGCCGCCGCCCACGACCTGGTGTGCGAGGGGTTAGAGGGTTTCGGCGACCGGATGCGCGACAACGACGAGATCGGCCGGTGGGCCCGCGAGGGCGCGTTCGTCGTCGAGGACCATCCCAACCACCCGGACTACCTCATCGCCGAACTGGAGACTTCGCGCGGGTGTGCCTACCGGTGTTCGTTCTGTACGGAACCGCTGTACGGCGACCCCGCGTTCCGGACCGCCGATTCCGTCGTCGACGAGGTGGCGGCGCTGGCCGACCACGGCGTCCGTGACTTCCGGCTGGGACGGCAGGCGGACATCCTCGCCTTTGGCGGGGACGGCGAGGCGCCCAACCCCGACGCGCTGCGGGCGCTGTACGGCGGGATCCGCGAGGCCGTCCCAGACCTGCGGACCTTACACCTGGACAACATGAACCCGGTGACTATCGTCGACTACCCCGAGGCCTCACGCAAGGCCATCGGGATAATCGCCGAACACAACACGCCCGGCGACACCGCCGCGTTCGGCCTGGAGTCGGCAGACCCAGTCGTCCAGGAGCAGAACAACCTGCTGGTCACCGCCGAGGAGTGTCTGGAGGCGGTGCGGGTCGTCAACGAGGTCGGCGGCTTCCGGCCGGGCGGCGACAGGGCGGCGGCACCCACCTACGGCGACGACGCGGCCCGGCGGTTGCCGAAACTCCTGCCGGGGATCAACCTCGTCCACGGCCTGGCGGGCGAGCGCCGCGAGACCTTCGAGCACAACAAACGGTTCCTCCAGCGGGTGTACGACGAGGGGCTGCTGGTCCGGCGGATCAACATCCGCCAGGTGATGGCCTTCGAGGGGACCGAGATGGCAGAGACCGGCGCCGAGATCGCCCACGACCACAGCCAACTGTTCACGGAGTACAAACAGGACGTCCGCGAGGAGATAGACAACCCGATGCTCGGGCGGGTCGCTCCGCCCGGTACCGTCCTGCCCGGCGTCTACCTGGAGTACCACCAGGACGGCAAGACGTTCGGCCGCCAGCTGGGGACCTACCCGCTGCTGGTCGCGGTGCCGGGCGAGCGCGACCTCGGCCGGACGGTCGACGTGGCGGTCACCGACCACGGCTATCGCTCGGTGACGGGCGTCCCCTACCCGCTGGACGTCAACAGCGCGTCGATGGACGAACTGCGGGCCGTCCCCGGTGTCGGCCGCTCGACCGCTGGGGACATCGTCGTCGACCGCCCCTACGACTCGGTCGCCGACGTCGACACCGACGCCGCGCTCGCGGAGTTCGCGACGGTTCACTCGGCCGAGGCGAGCGATTGATCCGGACACGCCCCCGGCCCCCACAGAGACGCGGATCGATGCCCCGTCACGCCGGTGGCCACGGACGAAACAGCTATCATATCGCCCGCAACTCGCCGTTCGCGGCCGATTCGACCGCACTCGGCGCGTTCCCGGGGTCCTCGCCTGGGGCAGTGTTGCACGGCGAACTCGCCGAGGTCCGCGTGTACGACCGCGCGCTCGACGACGAGGAGCGGTCGTCGGTGGAGCCCAGCCTCGCGACGAAGTACGGGATCGACAGTTTCTGATACTGTCGGACACAAGCAAGTCGACACTCGATAGTTCGTTTGGCGGTCTCCGAGACGTCTCGATGGTGAAACACCGATAAGCGTGTTCATGTACTTGTGTCCGACAGTATGACGACGGCCGTCGGTTCCTGCGACGTTCCGTTCGTGGGACCGGGGCTCGACGACGGTCCGGAACAGAAGGTACTTTTGACCGCCTGGTCATAACGGGACCAATGAGCGACCGCGAGGTGAGCGTCGTCCTCCCCGCGTACAACGAGGAGGCGACCATAGAGCGGACCATCACGGTCACGCTCGAGACGCTCGCCTCGTTTCTGCCGGCGGGGAGTTTCGAGGTGATCATCGCCGAGGACGGCTGTGCGGACCGCACGCCCGAGATCGCGGCCCGCCTGGCCGGGGAGGACGACCGCGTGCGCCACTGTCACAGCGACGAGCGGCTCGGCCGGGGCGGGGCCCTGGAGTACGCCTTCGAACGCGCCGGCGGCGAGACGCTGGTGTACTTCGACACCGACCTGGCGACCGATATGCGTCACCTCGAAGAACTGGTCGAGACCGTCCGGTCCGGGGAGTACGACATCGCCACCGGGTCGCGGTGGATGCCCGGCAACGAAGCCGACCGTCCGCCCAAGCGGACGGTGTCGAGTCTGGGCTACAACTGGCTGGTGCGGCGGTTCCTGCAGTCGGACCTGCAGGACCACCAGTGTGGCTTCAAGGCCCTCTCGCGGGAGGTCTTCGACGCGCTCTCTCCACACGTCGAGGACGAACACTGGTTCTGGGACACGGAGCTGCTGGTCCGGGCCCAGCGGGACGGGTACCGCGTCAGGGAGTTCCCCGTCGAGTGGGAACCCAAAGGCGACACGAAAGTCGACCTCGTTCGGGACGTGTTCGGGATGGGCAGCCAGATCCTCCGGACCTGGTGGCAGCTGTCGGTGAGCCCCCGCATCACCCGGCGCGTGAGCATGACTGCCGGGTCGCTTCTGGTGTTCGTGGCGCTGGCGCTGATGGTCGTCTACCTGGAACCCGCGGCGGTGCTTGACGCCATCGAGGGGGCCGACCTCGGTCTGGTGGCGCTCTCGGGGCTCGTCTACCTCGCCTCCTGGCCGCTCCGGGGCCTGCGATACCGCGACATCCTCGACCGACTGGGACATTCGAGTAACACGTGGTTTCTCACGGGCGCGATATTCATCAGCCAGACCGGCAATCTCGTCTTCCCGGCGCGACTGGGTGACGGCGTCCGGGCCTACGTCGTCAAGGCCCGCCGGGACATCCCCTACCCAACCGGGTTCGCGTCGCTGGCGGTCGAGCGCGTGTTCGACCTGCTTTCGATCACCGTGCTCGCTGGCACAGTTCTGGTTGGACTGGTGGCGACCGGCGGGACCGACCGGATCGCGGCGGCCATCGCGGCGGAGGTCCGATCCTCGTCACGGCCCGGCGGGATTCGAATCTCGTCCGTCGTGCCGTCACGGCGGTGAGCAACGACTCCTACGCCGACTACGTCGCCGGCGCCGTCGAGCAGTTCGTCGGCGACATCGAGCGCGTCGTCAGTGACCGCCGGGCCTTCGCCCGGGTCGGCCTCGGGAGCCTCCTCATCTGGGTCGTCGACGTCTTCACTGCCCTGGTAGTCTTCTGGGCGTTCGGCGAACCGATGACAGTTGCCCTCGTCGCCGTGGCCTTTTTCGCCGTCAGCGTCGGCAACCTCGCCAAAGTGCTCCCGCTGTCGCCCGGCGGCATCGGCCTCTACGAGGGTGCTTTCACCGTCATTGTCGTCGGCCTCACCACGGTGGCCGCCCCGGCCGCGCTCGCGATCTCTATCGTCGACCACGCCGTCAAGAACGTCGTTACCGTCGCCGGCGGCCTCGTCTCGATGGGGTGGCTCAACGTCTCGCTCACGACCGCCGTCGAGGAGAGCCGCGAAGCCGGCGACGTCGACGCCGAACCGACGACTCCCGACTGACGTAAATACGTGACGCGTCCACACACCACAGACCGGTGTGTCACAGTCGTTCCGGCAGGTCTACCACCGGCACCAAAAGATTTATATCCGTTTCGTCATCAGCACAGTGTACTTGACAGCGTCCGGGTTTCTGCCGTATCGTGTCCCGGATAGCATCGCCCCAGCAATGAGTGATTCACGACTGAGTACGCGACGAGATGAACAGGACGAGCGAACGACTGACGCGACGGAGGCAGAGGTCTGCCCGGAGTGTAGCGGCCAGCTCGTGGTCGACGACGAGCGCGGCGAGACCGTCTGTGAGGACTGTGGCCTGGTCGTCGAGACCGACGAGATCGACCGCGGCCCGGAGTGGCGTGCGTTCGACGCCGCCGAAAAGGACGAGAAGTCCCGCGTCGGCGCCCCGACGACGAACATGATGCACGACAAGGGCCTGTCGACGAACATCGACTGGCGCGACCAGGACGCCTACGGTAACTCGCTGTCCTCGAACCAGCGCCAGAAGATGCAGCGCCTGCGCAAGTGGAACGAGCGGTTCCGGACCCGCGACTCCAAAGAGCGCAACCTCAAACAGGCCTTAGGCGAGATCGACCGCATGGCCTCGGCACTCGGGCTCCCCGAGAACGTCCGCGAGACCGCGAGCGTCATCTACCGGCGGGCGCTGGACGAGAACCTCCTGCCGGGCCGCTCGATCGAGGGCGTCGCCCGCACCTACCGGTACGTTATCCGGGAACTCGGACTGGAAGTCAAGCCGGCCGACCCCGAGAGCTACGTGCCCCGGTTCGCGTCGTCGCTGGAGATGAGCGACGAGGCCGAACACCGCGCCCGTGACCTGCTGCAAAACGCCAAAGAACAGGGCGTCCACTCCGGGAAGTCCCCGGTCGGGCTGGCGGCCGCCGCGGTGTACGCCGCCGCCCTGCTCACCAACGAGAAGACGACCCAGGCCGCCGTCTCCGAAGTGGCCGACATCTCGGAAGTGACCATCCGCAACCGCTATCACGAACTCCTCGAGGCCGAACAGGGCATCGCGCCGGCCTGACTGCCGTCGGTCACCCCGTCCCCGACCTGTCGCCGAACGGCCCGTCTTCGAGTCTGCTGGCCGCTCTCCGTCCGATAGAGAATCACCAGTGATAACTGCAGGGTCACGTTTAATTCTGTCGCCGATAGGTGGTGCTGTATGGCTTCGGATTCCGGGAATCCAGGGACGGACGCGCTCGACCTCCCTGGTGACGGCGGGGGTATGGCAGTGGATGAACTGAGCAGGTCGATCGACGAGCTCTTGCGGGGCTCCGAGAACGTCTCGGACAGTTCCCAACAGATAAGCGAACTCGCCGACGAGCAGTCCGGGAACATGCGCGAGGTGGCCAGCGAAGTGTCGAACCTGAGCGCCACGGTCGAGGAGGTCGCCTCCAGCGCCAGTCAGGTCCGCCAGGTCAGCGAGAACGCACGCGACCTGGCCGACGAGGGCCGGGACGTGGCCGACGACGCCATCGACGCGATGGAGGCCGTCGACAGAGCCAACACCGACGTCTCCGAGGACGTTCGCCAGTTGCGCGACCGCATCGACGAGATCGACGAGATCGTCGAAGTGATAAACGACATCGCCGACCAGACGAACATGCTGGCGCTGAACGCCTCCATCGAGGCCGCCCGCGCCGGCGAGGCCGGCGAGGGATTCGCCGTCGTCGCCAACGAGGTCAAGAGCCTCGCCGAGGAGTCCCAGCAAAACGCCGCCGAGATCGAACAGCTGGTCTCGAACATCAAGGCCGACACCGAGGACACCGTCGACAGCATCAACAACGCCAACGAGGAGGTCGAGTCCGGGATCGCACAGGTCGACCAGACGGTCGACATCCTCCGGCGGATCGACGACGCCGTCGAGGAGGCCGCACAGGGCGCCCAGGAGGTCGCCAGCGCCACCGACGAACAGGCCGCCTCCACCGAGGAAGTCGCCTCGATGGTCGACACGACCGCCGAGAACGCCGAGGAAGTCGCCACCGAGATCGAAGCGATCGCCGCCGCCAACCAGCAACAGACCGATAAGATACACGAGATCCAACAGCTCGTCCGGGACCTGGAATGACATCCTCCCCGGCGTGAACGCCGGGACTCTCTCGCTGACAAAGGTAGTACGGACTGTGTCTCGGGGTCTGTGCCGAGTGTCGGGCGTTTTTTGCCCGCACCCGAGCATGGGAGGATATGGAGTTGGCCTTCGATTCGTTCGTCCTCGTGGCGGCGACGGCCGACCTGGCCGACGAACCGGCCGCCCGCGACCACGCCGACGCCGTCGAGTTCCGCATGGACATGGGGACCGACCCGCTGGCGGCCCTGTCGGGCTACGGCGGCCGTCTCCCGCTGCTGGTCACGAACCGACCGACCTGGGAGGGCGGCGACGCGGCGCCCGGGTCCGACCGGGTCGAGGCGCTCGAACGGGCCGTCGAACACGAGGCCGTCGCCGCCGTCGACGTCGAACTGGCCGCGCTCGACCCGGACGCTGCCGTGACCGACCCCGGTGGGGCTGACTCTCGGCCCGACGACCGGGCCGACCCCGCGGCGGTGCGGGACCTGGTCGACCGCGCCCGGGCGACCGACACTGCCGTCGTCGTCTCGACACACGACTTCGAGGGGACGCCCGACCGCGACCGACTCCAGGCACTGCTGTCGGCGGCGGGCGAGTGCGGCGACGTGGCCAAACTCGCCGTGACGGCCGACGGACCCGGCGACGTCCTCGACGTGTTAGCGGCGACGTGGGCAGCAACCGCGGCGGGCGAGACCGTCGCGACGATGGCGATGGGCGAAGCGGGGCGTCACTCCCGGGCGGTCGCGCCCCTCTATGGCTCCCGGATCGGGTACGCGCCGGTCGACCCCGCGGCGGCCACCGCGCCCGGACAGTACGACCTCGCGACGCTCGCGCGACTGGTCGATCGCCTCGGGAACGGGTAGTCGGCCCCGTTACCCTCCGAGTCGCAACCTTAACAACGACTGGCGACCGACTCCGGTGTGAAGTGAACACACAGACTGACAAGCGTCCCTGGCTCGCGGCCCTGCTCGCCTTCCTCTATCCCGGTCTGGGCCACGTCTACCTCCACGAGTGGCTGCGCGCGCTGGTCTGGTTTTTCCTCGTCGTCACCTCCTCGACGCTTCTGGTTCCCGACGGGGCCGTCCCCGAGGAGCTGTCCGTCGAGGCGTTCGCGGCCGCCGCCGCAGGGATCCCCCCGGAAGCCGCGCTGGCGCTGGTCTCTATCACCTTCTTCTCGATGGTCGACGCCTACTGGGTGGCCAAACGCCGCAACGAGCGGGCCGCGGTGGTGGAGGGGACGACCTGTCCCCACTGTGGCAAGGACGTCGACCCCGACCTGGACTTCTGTCACTGGTGTACCGAGCGGGTCGTCCCCGAAACCGAGACCGACGACGCCTGACCGGCCGGTCACGTCTCCCCGGAGGTGCCCTCGTACTGTCGGACACAAGTACGTGAACACACTTGTCGCGTTTCGGCCATCGAGAGGCCTATATCGGTCGGAACAGTCACTCGACGGTTGCATTGTTGTGTCCGACAGTATCAG
>PXQN01000019.1:0-3793 GCA_003021305.1 Halobacteriales archaeon QH_10_67_22
GACCAGGGCCGGACCGACAGATCGGGTGACCGCGCCCGGTTCAGCCTCCAGTTATCATTTCTCGAAATCTCCTGTTGCGGACTTTTTCTTGCGGTGATATCGGAATAGAAATCGATTTTGATAAACAGACCTGCGTGTTTATGCGCTCGACCCGCGAACGGGGGGTAGCAGGATGCACCAGGACACACGGGGAGTCAGTACCGTGCTCGGGATCGCGTTGCTGTTCGCGGTCGTCGTCGGGGGGATGGTCGTGGTCGTGACCGTGGGGGCAACAGCCATCGACGACACCGAGCGCGGACTGGACACGGAACGAGCAGAAAAGACACTCACACAGTTCGACTCGCGGAGCGCGATGGTCGCGCTGGGGGGGACCAGCAACCAGGGCGTCGACCTGGCTGCGGGCAGTAGCGAGGGGTACGGCGTCGACCCCGAAGCCGGGTGGATGAACGTCACCGTCTACAACGCGACCAGCGAGGAACGGACGACGCTGGTGAACGTGACGATGGGGGCGGTCGCCTACGAGAACAGAGACGACGCCATCGCCTACCAGGGCGGGGGCGTCTGGAAGCGCACGGAGGCGGGGACGAAGATGCTGTCACCGCCCGAGTTTCACTTCCGCGACCAGACGCTGACGCTGCCGATCATCACCGTCGACGGTGACCGGTCGCTCGGCGGGAACGCCCGGGTGAGTCAGGGCCGCCGGAGCACCGTCCGGTACCCGAACGCGAG
This sequence comes from Halobacteriales archaeon QH_10_67_22, assembly GCA_003021305.1. GTDB lineage: Archaea > Halobacteriota > Halobacteria > Halobacteriales > Haloarculaceae > QS-4-69-31. The sequence goes on from PXQN01000019.1 coordinate 730, forward strand.
CGCCGATTCGAACTTCACGAACCCGCTCGACGACGGGTACGTGAACGTCACCGTCAACAGCGAGTACTACGAGGCCTGGGGCCAGTACTTCGAGCAGCGGACCGACGGCGACGTGTTCTACGACCACGAGAACGAGACCGCGCTGATCCAGCTGGTCGTCCCCTTCGAGGAGGACTTCACGAACGTCGTCGCGACAACGAACGACGGCGGGATCACGGTCAACGCGAGAGACCCCCAGCCGTCACCCTCCGAGACGGGCGTCAACTACCCGCTGGCCGACACCCGCATCGAGGACGCCGTCGAGGAGTGTGAGACCGACTCGACCGCGTGTGACGACACGACAGCGTTCAGCAGCATCACCGACGGCGGCACGTACTACCGTGACTCGTCGTTCGCCGGGACCGTCGACGTCGACACCAGCAACGGCAACGTGACGCTGGTCGTCGACGGCGACTTCGACCCGTCGTCGGTCGCCATCAGCGGCGACAACTTCACCGAAGTGCTCGTCAGGGGCGACGTCGTCGGTGACAACGCACAACACACCAAAGACGCCGACGCGTTCCGGGTCATCGTCCACTCCGACGGCGAGTTCGACATGAACGGGAACACGGAGTTCGACGGCTTCCTCTACGCGCCGGGGTCGACGTGTGACATGAACGGCAACGCCTACATCGTCGGCGGCGCGGTCTGTGAGACGATGGACATCAACGGCAACCCCAACGACTTCACCTACGACCCGGCGGTCGAGGACATCAACCTCTTTCTCGACGAGGACAGCGTCAAGGTCACCTACCTCCACGTGACCGAGAACCCGATCAACGTCACCTCCGGGTGACGCCGGTCGGCGGCGGTCACGCATTCGCCCTGTCATTCGACGACCGGGAGTCGGTTACTCGACGGCAGAAACTGCCCAGGTGTTCGTCCGGCACTCGACAAACGAGGGCCGGAATCGTCTCTCAACACAGTCGGCCCGGCCACACAGTCAGCGTTTGAGGTCTACAGCGATACGCGTGCCGACGACGTACACCTCGTCGGGGCCGTAATCGAGGTGACACTGCACTTCGTTGGCGCCGGCCGCGGGCGACGGACACGAGATTTTGGGGTCGTCGCTGAGCATCCGTTCCCACAGTTCGGTGCGGGGCGAGGTGACGTTGATCCAGATGTCGGCCTCGTTGTAGTTTTCCCTGTCGACGTGCGTGACCCGTCTGTTGAGTGAGGCCCGCACCAGCACGGTGTCGCTCTGGAGGGACTGCACGTCGCCGCTGGCCGAGGTCGTCTCGACGAGCGGGATAACCGTCCGCTCCTCGTCCAGGACCGGCCGCCACGGTTCGACGACGGTGCCACCCCGCGGGTCGTCCCGGAAGACGGCGCCCATCACGTAGACGAGTTCGGTGTCGCCGTCGTCGTAGATGATCGGTCTGACGCCGAAGGTCGTCGTCTCCAGGAAGGTCTTACCGTTGTTTGGGTCTCTCACCTCGATCTGCGTCCGGTCGCCGAGCCGGAGCGAGGCCTCGTCGAGGCTGACCTCGGTCGCACGACTCGGCGCGCCGCGGTCGGTCACGTCGGCCATGTTGTCCCGCAGTACCTCCATGGCCCGCTCGGCGTTGTTCGTCCGCTCGGCGTCGCGGGCCGATTCGAGCGAGCTGAACCCCGCGACCGAGACGACGGCGACGACGCTGACCACGAGCGAGAACACCAGCACGAACCCGACGAAGTCGCTCACGCCGCGGCCGGGGTCCGGCGCTGGCCGGTCGCGACGCCGGCCGTCGGGTGGCGATCGCGGCGTCATCCTCGCACCTCCAGCCGGTCGGCGGCCGGGTCGTACACGATGTCGACCGACCCGCCCTTGAGACTGCCCGTCGCGACGTCGGTCTCGGTGCGGATCTGAGTGGTGACCGACACCTCGGGGCGGTCCGACGAGAGGTTCAGCCAGTGAGTCCCGCCGCCCTCGGCGACGGTCACCGTGTACGATGTCCCGGCGACCTGTTGTGGCATCGTGGCGTTGACGACGAGCGTCTCGGTATCGTCGCCGGCCCGCGCGAGGCGGTCGGCGGCGACCACCTCGTCGGCGAGTTGCTGACCGACGACACCCAGTTCCGTCCTGACGACACGCTCGCGCTGGTCGGTCACGAAATCACCCGCCGACGCGAACAGCACCGTCGCGACCACTGCCGCCACCGCGAGCGCGAGCGTGTAATCCAGCGTCGTCGACTGGCCCCGCTCGCCCGACCGGCCTCCCCAGCGGTGACACTCCCTGAGTGCTGTCCGACGACCAGCCTGTCGACGCGGCGGCTTACTCATTTTCCACCACCGGCGTGACTCGGAGGCCCGTCCCGTCGCGTACGTCGTCAGCCCGAGACGTCCCGTCGACGGTTCCCCTTCGGGTTCTGTCGTTTGCCGGTACGAGAGGTGTCGGTCCCGTCATGTCAGTAGGTGCTGGGGTCTTTGGGCCCCGTGTACTCCGAGCAGTCTTCCCCGTTGATCGTCGAATCCGAACACGAAAAGTCGGAACTGTCGACGTAGACGTCCCCGGTGATCGTCGCGCCGTCCAGGTTGACGCTCGAAGTCCCGAGCACCTCCCCGTCGACCGTGGAACTATCGATGTCGACGTCTGGCCCTTCTACGTTCCCGGTGACCGTCACGCTGTCGAGGCCGACATCGTCGCCGGCGGAGAGCGTCCCCTCGACCGTCGAATCGCTGTCGATGTTGATGGTGCCGGACGGACCGGTCGTGATGTTGCCCTCGATCGAACTCTCGTCCGTGATCGTCACGTCGTTGCCGGCCGTGACGTCGTCCTTGACCGTCGCGGTGTCGAGGTCGACGTCGCTTTCCGCGTCGACCGTGCCGTACACCGTCCCGTGGTCGATGCCGGTGCTGTTGCCGTAGCTGTCGACTTTGCCGAAGACGATTCCGTCCGTCGTTACGTCCACGTCGGGGTCCCACGTGACGTCACACCTGACGACAGTATCGATAGTCTCGCCGGTAGTAAGGTCGCAGTCGTCGTCGGGTTTGACCGGTTCGATACGGGTGTCAGCCTCGTAGACCAGGTCGTCGGTCCCGTCGC
>PXQN01000019.1:3918-11393 GCA_003021305.1 Halobacteriales archaeon QH_10_67_22
GTTGTCGGCGACGACCCGGAACTCCCGGCCCTGGGTGTCGTTCCAGCCCTCGACCGCCAGCGTAAATCGCCGTGTGTCGTCCACGTCTTCGGCGACTGTCCAGTTCCCGTTCCCGTCGTCGCCCGGTTTCTCGAAGTCGGTGTTGTCGTCGTGGGCGTGGGTGCCGTTGGTCATATCGGCGGTAGTCGCTTCGACGACACGTCCGGTGGTCACCTCCTGACTGGTCGAGACCCTGTCGTATTCGTCCATCGCGTCGACGATACTTTCCGCGAGGGCGTCTTTGTCTCCGGCGTGGTTCTCGTTGGCGAACTCGAACGCCTCGAGTGCCGCTCGTTCCGTCGCCCGCTCGTAACTGTGGGCGTCGCTCAGCCCCGCCGATTCACTCCGTGTCGCGAGGTTCTCGGTGTAGATGGCCGCGTTGGTCACCAGTGCCAGTGCGACGAGCGTCACTGCCAGAGCGAAGCCCGCGATCAGGATGATCTGTGCGCGGTCCCCGCCGTCGCCCGGCCGGCCGGCGAGCGGTGCCGTCAGATCCGCCATACGACCACCTCCACCCTGACGACGTTGTACACGCTCGATGACGAAGCATCCGGGAGATAGAGGGTCGACGCGTCCGTGACGTTCGTTTCCGTCCAGTCCTCGTTGTGGTCGTACAGGCTGTCGTTCTTGTAGACCACGACCGGTCGCGTCGCCCGCACCGCGTTGTCGCTGGGACGGCCCTGGTAGACGAGGCGCTGGACGGTCCGCGGGCCGTCGCTCCCGTCGTAGCGGAGGTAGACGTTGTACGCGATCCCCTCGCGGTCGAACGACCGGTTGAGCATCCGCCCGAACTCCGTCGGCGGCGGGTCCGTCGTGTAGTAGTTTGACGCCGACGTCTCGGACGCGTTCCAGAAGCGCTCGCCCGTCTCGTTCCAGAACAGGAGCGTCTGTTTGAGCGACCCGTTCTCGGCCGCGGCCGCCAGCACACCGCGTGCGGTCGCTTCCTGCTGGTTCTCGATGTGCTGGCTCGACGTACTTGCCGACAGCGGGGTGACCGCCGTCATCTCCAGGGCGAACACGACCGCAGACAGTATCACCAGCCCCGCGACCAAGCCTTCGAGCGTGTGTGCCTGCCCGCGCGACTCCGACCCGCCCGACCTGCTACGGGGAGGGCTCACCACATCACCACCTCCAGGGTCACGTCGCGCTCGTCCAGCAGTGCGACCCGCTGGGCGCTGACGGTCTGGCCGCCGCTGCCTTCGGGCAGCGACCCGTTGGTCAGCAGGAACACGTCGGGGGTCCCGGGTGTACAGCCCGCGTGACCGCGTTCGACCAGTTTGCTCGGGGTCGAATACCCATCCCAACAGAGGATGTCTGACTGCCCGTCACCGTCGAGTTCCCCGCGTATCGTCACGTTCACCCGAGTCCGTTCTTTCACTCCGACGCGTTCCGGCATGGTCCCGTCGTCGAAGCGACACCCACCCGAACTCCCGTTGAACAGTTCGAGCGTACACTTTTTGTCGAGGACGTACGGCTGGCTCGCGTCCCCCAGCGTCCGGGTGACCAGGTCGTCCGCGACGCGGTTGGCTCCCGGAGTCTCGGACTGGGTGCCGCCGCTGAACGGCTCGAGCATCCCCGGGACGAACAGGAACACGAACGCCAGCGCCAGCAGGAAAACCCCCATCCCGACGGCGAAGTCGATGGTCGTCTGCCCGCGCCGGGACCCCGACGCCCGTACGCCGGGACTGGCCGCTGTCGGCCGCTCCGGCCGCCGTCGATCCGGGCGTCTCGTTTTCATTGTTGGAACTCACGACCGACCGGTCGCAGGCGACTCCCCGTCGTCTCGCGCTCCGGTCGGTTCCTGTCTTGGGGCAGGGAGGTACGTGTTATATCCGTTTGGCTCTGATTTCCGTTTGTGATAACAACAACCGCTCGATACTGTCGGGGCGACCCGGCTCGGACACCGAGGACTCGGGAGCGTCTTCCCGTGGTTCGATGGGTTTATGAATAGTGGTCGGCAACTCCGGATCGGGCGCGGGCTCGTAGATCAGCGGTAGATCATCCCCCTGGCACGGGGAAGGCCCCGGGTTCAAATCCCGGCGAGTCCATAATTGCTGTCGCTCGCAACATCGCGACCGTCTCGCCATCGGGTTCAAATCCCGGCGAGTCCACTACCACCTTTTTCCGCCTCGGGTGTCCTCGTTCACTCCGTTCACTGCGGGTACCACTCGGCGCAAAAACGTGGGCGAAAAAGACCGCCTCCGCGGGTCTTCGACCCGCTCCGGCGGTGAACCGTTCTCGCTTCGCTCGCGCGGATGCCTACAACCACTTATTTGAGCAACACTGGTATCCGGCACCCTCAGACGGTGACCCGCACTCATTCCCTGTGCCGGATAAAGACTGCGTGTGGGTTCACCACCGCGGGTTGCGGTACCCCGACTCGGCCGTGACGCTACAGTTCCGTGCCGTCGTAGCGTTCGTGGCGCTGGTCGTCGCGCTCGGCGAGGTGGTCGCGGATCACGCTCCGCCTCCCCTTGTGGTTGCACGCCGGTGCCGGGCAGGCCACGTACTGGTCGTCGGCTGTGTCACCTGACATAGTCGACTGTACGCACCGGTCCCACAAAAGCCCCAGTCCCGCCGTCGAGCGAAACACTACTGGCCACTCATAATGGTCATATTCATGCGTTAGAGTGTGAATATATACACTAACGTACTATGTCGAACGGTACCTATCACGTCGAGGAGGGGTTTCTCGCAATCGGCCGGACGTTCGCGGAGTACCGGCGACTGTTCGACCTGGGGGTCGAAGCGACCCGCGAGCAGTTACACGAGAAGCGGGGGTCGTTCGTCTGGGAGTTCTACGGCGATGTCGAGACGCGCGTCCGGTATCTCCGGGACATGGCGCGGGTGGCCCGCGAGGAGGTACGGGTGTTCCCGCTGGCGTCGCTCGACGCGACGCGTTCGGCGTACGTCGACCCGGTCGTCAAGCGACTCCGGGCCGACGGACTGGCCGTCGACGTCCGTGAGGTTCCCTACGAGTTCCAGCCCTCGTGATGAGCGCGTTCGTGCGCGACCAGTGCCTCCACCGCCCGGGGCGACAGCGTCGAGAGTGCGTGTTCGCTGACGGCGACGCGACGAGCGGCCGGGGCTCCGACAGCGTAGCCGACGACCCGCCGGCGTCGACGACACGGAGGTCGGCGGGGTCGCCCGGCACGCCGTAGACAACGGCCAGCCGCGCCGACGAGACCGACCGCCCGGGCGTGGCTCCGACCAGGCGCGTGACGACGATCGTCACCGCAGCGGTCGCTCTGCCAACTCCTGTGACCGTCCCGAAAGAAATACCTTCGACGGATTTACCGGCTGGCGGCGCTCAGTCGTCGGCCGACGCGACGTTCCGGGAGGTCAGGTCGACCGGGTCGGCCTCGACGCCGAGTTCGTCGATGGCGACCTGTGCGGCGCGCTTGCCCGAGACGAGCATCGCGCCGAAGGTCGGCCCCATCCGCGGGAGTCCATAGGTCGTCGCGGTGGCCATACCAGTCACGACGAGGCCGTCGTGGGCCAGGCCCGTGTGTTCGACGACGGCGTCCTCGCTCTCGCCGACCCACATGGAGTCGTGACCCGGCGAGTCGTGGCCCGGCGCGCCGTAGGAGTCCTCGCCAGTCCGGTCCATCCCGTTGTCGCCGTCCTCGATGCCGGGGGCGTCGAGGACACCCCGTTCGTCGAGTTTCGTGACCGCCATCGCGTCGTGACCGGTCGCGTCGATCACGAGGTCGGCCTCGACGGCGATGGGGTCGACGCAGGTGATCTCGCGGGGCAACGCGTGGACCGGCGTCCAGTTCATCACGATCCCACCGACACGGTGGTCTTCCCGGATGACGATGTCGGTGAACTCGGTCATGTTCTGCATCTTCGCGCCGGCGTCACACGCGGCCTTGATCAGTCCGGAACAGGCCTCGGGGCCGTTGGCGACGTACAGCCCCTCCGAGTCCCGGGACCGCTTGTAGTCGACGTCGAGTTCGTCGAGCACCCGCTGGGCCGGGTCACGCACCGTCACCTTGTTCATCAGGAAGCCGCCGAGCCAGAACCCGCCGCCGAGGTAGTTGTTCTTCTCGACGACCATCGTCTGGACGCCCCGCTCGGACAACTCCTTTGCGGCCGTCAATCCGGAGGGACCGCCCCCCACGACGATCACGTCCGAGTCCGAGAAGTTCAGGAACTCCTCGGTCCACTCCTGTCCGATCGCACGGGTCACTTCCGCCTCACCGATCTGACTGAACTGGTCGAAGTCGCTGTCGCGCATACCATCTAGTGTTATTACCGCGTTGTTTTATCAGTTTCGTTGTCGGACATACAGCCACGTCCCGTGGAGTCTCGCTCAACGACGACTCCGGCAGGCCATGGTGACTATTCGTTGACAGTTCGGAGCAATTACGTAGACGTGTCCTGCACGACAGTTTCATGGTCGAGTTGACAGCGGACCGGCGGCGGTTCCTCCGTCTCGGGTCGACGGGTGTCGCGGCCGACCAGCAGGTCACTCAGGGCGACGCCGCCGTGGTCGACGGGACGGTCACGAACTGGCCGACGGACGTAGGCATCGACGAGCGGATCCGGGTCGTCTTCTCCCACGAGGAGACGACGACGCGTCTCGACGAGTTCGTCCCTGTGGCGACGCCGACGCCAACCCCCACACTGGCGCCGATACTCACACCGACAGAGTTCGTGAGCGAGGATTTCGAGGATGACCGCGGACTCGCGCAACACCGGATCGAGACGAGGGCGTCGTCGACTCGACCACCGAGACCGCTATCACGTGGGAAGAGGACACATGGTACTGGGTCACCGGCTAAGTAGAAGAGAACCCCGACGAAGAGGTCGGTGCTGCAGCGGCGAAAACATGGCGGGTGGGTGAGACCGAACCGTCAGAGCCACAGGCCCGGGCGGTGGTCACCAACGGCGTCTCACGCGAACTCCCCTACGAGTTCGACGTGAACGGACGGAGCGGAAGCGGCCGCATCCAGCTCGACGTGGCCCACGTTTCCTGGATGGCGCTGTGAGCGGTCAGCCGAAGTACCGCAGGTCCGACGACTGGTCGCTCTCGGCGTAGCGTTCGCCGTCGGTCCAGGTCCGCAGGCTCGACTGGGTCTCGAACAGCGCCGTGTCCAGGTGGTCGTTCGTGATCGCCGACCCGTCCTGGTAGGCGTTTCGCGCGGCGTTCTCCGCGAGCAGTTCCAGGTCGCTGGCGGCGTACCCCTCGGTTCCCTCGACGACGGCGTCGAGGTCGGCGTCGGCGGCCAGCGGACGGTCGTCGAAGTGGATCGACAGGATCTCCCTGCGAGCCGGGGCGTCCGGCGGCGGCACTTCGACCCGTTCGTCGAACCGCCCGGAGCGGCGGATCGCCGGGTCCACGTCCTCCAGGAGGTTCGTCGCCCCCACCACGACGACGTCCTCGCCGACGCCCTCGAGTTCGGTCAGTAGCTGGTTGACCATCTGTTGCTCGCTGCTCTGCATGCCGCTCCGGGAACCGGCGACGGCGTCGATCTCGTCGACGAACAGCAGACAGGGCGCGTTCGCCTCGGCGACATCGAACAGGTCGGCGACGTTCTGGGCGGGTTTGCCCATCCACTTGCTCGTCAGGTCGGCGGGCGTCACCTCGATGAACGCGTGGCCGAGTTCGCCGGCCAGTGCCCCGGTCACGTAGGTCTTCCCACAGCCCGGCGGCCCGTAGAGCAGGAGGCCGGACAGCACGTCGAGGTCGTAGGCCTCGTGTGCGTCGGGGTTCTCGAGCGGTTCGACGACGGTCTCCTGGAGCCGGTCTTGCAGGTCGGCCATCCCCCCGACGTCCGCGAACGTGCGGTCGGGGTCGGGTTCGACCAGCGCGTGGGCCGAGAGGTCGACGCCGTCGGGCTGGACGATGTGGGTGCCCGCTTTGTGTGAGACGCCGACCCAGTCCTCGATGCTCGAGGGGGTCTCCTCGAGCGCGCCTTCGAGGTGTGACTGGCCGATCTGGGCGCCGTCCTCCAGGGCCGCGCGGGCGGCGTTCTCCGCGAGTAGCTCCAGGTCGCTGGCGGCGTAGCCGACCGTCCGCTCGACGACGGGCGTCAGGTCCAGCGACCGCTCCTGCGGGCGCCCGGCGAGGTGGAGCCGGAGGATCTCCCTGCGCGCGTCGGCGTCGGGCGGGGGCACCTCGATGCGTTCGTCGAACCGGCCCGAACGGCGGATCGCCGGGTCGACGTCCTCTAAGAGGTTCGTCGCCCCCACCACGACCACGCCGTCGGCGAGGTTCTCGAGTTCGGTCAGCAGCTGGTTGACCATCTGCTGTTCGCTGGCGTTCATCTCCCCCTCGCCGTCGCGGGCGCCGGCGATGCCGTCGATCTCGTCGACGAACAGCAGACAGGGCGCGTTCGCCTCGGCGACATCGAACAGGTCGGCGACGTTCTGGGCGGGTTCGCCGACGTACTTGCTCGTGACGTCGGCAGGCGTGACCTCGATGAACGCGTGGCCGAGTTCGCCGGCCAGCGCCCGCGTGACGTAGGTCTTCCCACAGCCCGGCGGCCCGTGCAGCAACACCCCGTCGACGACGCCGAGGCCGTACTCGGCGAACCGCTCGGGGTTGGCCAGCGGCCGGACGACGGTGTGGCGCAGTCGCTCTTTCAGCTCCGCCATCCCGCCGACTTCGCCGAAGCCGTGCTCCGGGCGCGGGTCGACCAGCGACTCGACGTTCAGGTCGACGTCGTCCGGCTGGACGACCGCCGCACGCGAACCGCCCTCTCCGGACCCGCTCGGGGACTGTCGGTTGACGGTCGGGGCGCCGCTATCGCCACCGCTGTCGTCGGCGTCCGCGCCGTCGTCGCCGGTCGACTGTTCGATGCGGTCTAAGTCGACCTCGTGGCCGTAGTGGTCCAGCACCGTCGGGTCGTCGGCGACGTAGCCGGCCAGCCAGCTGTCCGGGTGTTCGACCGCCGCGTCTTCGACGTCACGAAAGGAGACGAGGTACGTCCGGTCGGTCGTCTCGGCGCCGAACTCGGCCAGCCAGAACGGGAGGTAGACGCGGCTCACGCCCGTCACGTCGATGCTCCCGTCGGGGTCGAAGTCGTTGGGGATCCCGTAGTTGTCCTTGAAGCGGTTCAGAAAGACCGCCGCGTCCTCGGAGCCGACGACCGTTCTGCGCTCGCGGTAGTCGGTCAGTCCCTCGTGCAGAGTCGAGGCCGCGCGCTCGTTTGCGGCCTGGAACTGGAGCATCACCGTCGACCCCAGCCCCGGGTGGCCGGTCCCGAGGTCGAACTCCGCCGGGTCGACCGTCGCCGGGTCGGCCGTCCCCGCACAGTAGTTGCTCACCCAGCGGTCGTTACCGTCGACCAGCCCGTCCAGCAGCGTCACCGCCTCTTCGGTGTTCGTGCCAAAGGTGAAGACATCGCTCGCGTCGTACTCGAACTCGACCCGGAAGGCCGGGTACAGCACGCGGTGGAGTCGTTCGAGGCGCTCCCCGCGCCCGAGCG
>PXQN01000020.1 GCA_003021305.1 Halobacteriales archaeon QH_10_67_22
GCGACGTGGTCGCCGCCCTCGTGGAAAGCGGAGGTCGCACCCATGGCGCCGCCGACGACCGCGACGTCGGCCCCGACCGGCGACTCGATGGGGCGTGTCGAGGAGATCGGATAGGCCTCCGTGCCGTTCTGTTTGCCCCGGTCTTCGACCAGCGGGAAGTCCTCGATGTCGTAGTCGGGATACTCGTGTTCGACGAGTCGGCGGATGTACGTCGCGCCGTCGGGCACCCGCTCGTCCTCGGCCGAGAGGAGGGCGTACGAGCCACGGTCGGACAGGCTATCCAGGTCGACCCCGATGGGCATCGTCAGCCCGATCCGGGCGACGTTGTCGTCGTTCGGAAAGATCCACGGGTAGGCCGTGTGACCGGGGATGTACCCCCACCAGAACTTCATGAAATCCGGGTCGAACAGTTCCTCGGGGACCCGGCGATGCTCCTGGTAGGCGATGTGGTTCACCTCGTTCGGTGCGAGGACGTCCGAGAGACTCCGGCCCTCGGGCATGAACTGGTCGAGCGCACCCGTCGTGACCGTCCGCTGGGGGCCGTCCGCGAGGACGAGTTTCTCGGCCTCGACCGCCTCGCCGTCGGCCAGCGTCAGCGTGTGGTTCCCGTCGGTCGAGTCGACGTCCGTGACACTGGTGCCGACGCGGTAGGTCGCGCCGGCGGCCTCGGCCCGGTCGCGCAACCAGTCGTCGAACTTCGCGCGGTGGAAGGCAAAGCCAAAGGAGCCGTACGAGGAGTCGATCCCGGTGTCGGTCAGCCGGAGGGTCTCCGAGGGGCCGATGAACTCCGCACCCTCCAGGTCAGTGAGGAGGACGTCGTCGGGTATCTCGGCAGGGTCGATGTCCATGATGTCGACCCAGTAGTCGAGCATCCCGGCGGCGTCCGTCGAGTCCGGACCGAGGCGGTCGCGGTCGGACCGCGGGACACCCTTCTCGATGACGAGGGCGTCGGCGTCGGCGGCGGCGGCCGCACGGCCCGCCGACGAGCCGGCCGGTCCCCCGCCGACGACCGCGACATCTACGCGCTCCATACGCTGTCACCAACCACGCCGGAGTATAAATCCCACCGCATCGACTCTACCGACGAGCGCCGCCTCCCGTCTTGGCCCGCCTGTGCGCCCGGAGTGGCTGTGTGCCGGGGACAGACCTATGGCTCGACCCGCCCAACCGGGGGCCATGCCAGACCTGCTGGAGACCCGCATCGAGAACCGCTGGCTCGTCCACCCGAATCACGCGAACACCCTCGGGGCGACCCACGGCGGGAGCGTGCTCAAATGGATGGACGAGGCCGGCGCGATGTCGGCGATGCGCTTTGCCGGCGAGAACTGCGTCACCGTCTCCATGGACGGCGTCGAGTTCAGGCGCCCGATACCGGTCGGCGAGACCGCCGTCGTCGACGCCTACGTCTACGCCACCGGCGAGACGAGCGTCCGGGTGCGACTGCGTGCCGCCCGGGAGAACCCGCGGACGGCCGAGCGCGAGGCGACAACCGAATCCTACGCCGTCTACGTCGCCATCGACGAGGACCGCGACCCCATGCCGGTGCCGGAACTGACCGTCGACTCCGAGGAGGGCGAGCGACTGCGCTCGGAGGCCCTGGCCGGCGAGGCGTAGCCGAGTGCGAGTCGGGGGTTCCCGGAACTCGGGAACCGCGCGACGAATACCTGGACATCCCGTACGTCCGCGCCCACGACCACGCCGGGGAGCAACTCGATTTCAGCGTCGTCCGCATCGACGCGACGAGCGTCAGCGGTGTGGTCGCCCCCCGCTGACCGGCGGAAACAGCCCGGCAGCGGGGCGGCAACGCGCCACCGGCCTCGGGAGGTGGACTTATTCCGGGACCGCTCGTACCGACGGCCATGTCACTGGACGTCGAGACGCCGGCGCCGCCAGAGCTGGACCCCGAGACGGACGCCGAGGCGTACGACGACGTCAACGTCGACGTGTCGGAGTACCGCCGCGAGGAACTTGACGAGTTCCTCCGTGCTGGGGCCTGGGCGGCGGCCTTCGACACCTGGACGGCCCGGACCGACATGGACGAAGCAACGTTCGCCGTCATCGTCGACCTCGAACTGTTCTCAGAGTTCGACTTCTTCTGGGACTCCTTTGCCGGCCGGGTCGGCTACCACGCCCCCGGCATCCCGGAGGACTGGCGCCACCGGGAGATCCACCCGGGACTGGACTCCTGGGAGACTGTCTCGACTATCAACGCCGGCCTCACCGAGTTCGGCCAGACCGTCTGTGACGTGCTCAAAGACGAGTACATCGACTGGGACGAGGACTACGAACCGCCCGACGAACTCCCCGACTTCGACTGACCGCCAGTCCGACTCTCTCCCCCGCTCGACTGACCGACAACCCGAGACTCACTCGCGTTCGAACTCGCCGGCGATCCGGTCCGTGTCGACGACGTGGCCGTCGAGTGCCGACGCCAGTTCGCCCCGTCCTGCACCGGCCTCCAGGTCCGGGGTCGTGTCGACCGCCGACATCGTGAACCGGTACGTGTGGGGGCCGTCGCCCTGGGGTGGCAACGGTCCCCGGTACCCGAGTTCCCCGAAGTTGTTGGTGCCCTGTCGGGCGTCGTCGAGCTCGGGAACCGTCTCCGTCTGTTCGATGCCTTCGGGGACCGTCTCGGTGTCGGCGGGCACGTTCCACAGCAGCCAGTGGACGTAGTCGTTGGCGTCGGGGTCGTCGACGACCAGCGCCAGCGTCTCGGCCGCCTCGGGCACTGATTCGATACTGAGTTCGGGCGAGACGTCGGCGCCGACGCCGGTGTGTCGCTCCGGGATCGTCCCGCCGTCACCGAACGCCGGCGTCGAGAAGGCGAGCGAGCCGCCCCCCTCGGGAGTGCCGGACTCGTCGGTGGCAGTCCCGCCTGCCGCAGTGTCAGTCGTGGTCCCGGCACCGCCAGAGCCCTCGCCACAGCCGGCGACCGCGATACTCGCGGTGACAGCGAGAAATCCGCGTCTGGTTTGCATGGTCGCCGGTAGCACCCACGGGCACATCAGGGTACGGGAGATTGATTACCCGGGGTCACACACAGACGACTATGACCAGGATCGATCCGCCGCGAGAACGGGAGTGTGAGCGGTGTGGCCGCCAGGACGTCTGGGACACCGACCGTGGTGCCTGGACGATCGCGACCGACGACGGAAAGCGCCAGACAGGGACGCCGCGATGTCTCCACGAGTGGGACATCAACGGCACGTACAACCCGGTCGAGAACGGCGCCTGAACGCGAGTCGGGTCGCGAAACAGGCGCGGGAGCGACAGCCAGGGCTGGGATTTGAACCCAGGAAGTCTCGATTACAAGTCGAGTGCTTGCACCGCCCAAGCTCCCCTGGCGCGTTCGGCCGTTACCCCCCCTCCTTTGAGTGGTTGTCGCTTTCGGCCGGTTTCTCCAGTTCGACCCGGTGGGGGCCGTAGCCGTGGCGCCGGTAGAACCGTCGGGCCGCCTCGTTGTCGGCCATCGTCTGGAGACTAACGACGTCGGCGCCGCGGTCCCGGAGGTGGCGTTCGGCCGTCGACAGGAGGTCACTGCCCAGCCCACGGTTGCGATAGTCCGGCCGGACGTACAGGTTCTCGACGACGCCCTTGACCACGTCGGTGCCGTAACTGTTCTCCTCGACGCCGAAGGTGACGAACCCGACGACGCCGTCGTCACGGGCGACGAATAGGCGGTCGGTCGCCCGGCGTCGTCGACCGTCCCGGGTTCGACCTCCATGGTAGATCGAACGAAAGGTGACGGACGACCAAATAATTGCGCCAGCGGTTGACGACAGTATTTTAGCCCCCAGCGTTCGAGTATTCCAGTAAGAGGCACGAATGGTGATAACAAGTGTACTGGCACGAGGGCAGACTGTGGCCCGTAGCGGGTTGTCGACGGCCGTCGAGAAACCCCTGGAGACGGTGCTCGCAGTCGTCGGACTGTTGATAGCGGGCGATTTCGTCGTCGCGCTCCTCGTGACAGGTGGTCTGGGATTCGCCGAGGTCGGCCAACTCGCCAAGAACGGACTGATGCGCGGACTCGTCATCGGACTCGCCGGCGTCGGCCTGTCGATGACCTACAGCATCCTGAACTTCGCGAACTTCTCGCACGGTGACTACATCACCTTCGGGGCGTTCGCGGGCTGGGGCGTCACGTACCTCGTCGCCGGGTTCGGCGAGGCAGACTGGACGAACCTCCTGCTGGTCGGCGCCGGCGGGGGCGTCTACGGCGCGCAACTGGGCATCAGCATCACGGGGACGCCGCTTGCGGTCGTGGTCGGGCTCGTGCTGGCGGGCGCCACGACGGCCGGGCTGGCGCTGCTGGTCGACCGGGGCATCTACAAGTCGATGCGCGACGCCGGCGGCATTCCCCTGTTGATCACGAGCGTCGGCGTCGCGTTCGCGCTCCGGTACGTTATCGCGCTCAGCTACAACCAGTCAGTGCGGGGGACGACGTCGACGGACATTCCGACGTATCAGTTGCCGGCCATCGACGGGACGATAGGGGTCAACGCCCACGACCTCGTCGTGCTCGCCAGTGCGGTCGCGCTGATGCTCGGCGTCCACTTCCTGCTCCAGCGGACCAAACTGGGCAAGGCGATGCGGGCGATGGCCGACAACGAGGACCTGGCGCTGGTCACCGGCATCCCCACCGAACGGGTCGTCACCTGGACGTGGGTCGTCGGCGGCGCGCTCACGGGCGTCTCGGGCTTTCTGCTCGTCCTGTGGCGCGAGACGATCAACTTCCGGATCGGGTGGGTCCTCCTGTTGCTCGTGTTCTCGGCGGTCATCCTGGGCGGGATCGGGTCGATCTACGGCGCGATCTTCGGCGGCGTCATCATCGGGTTGACGCTCGAGCTATCACAGATCTGGATCCCGACTGACTTCGCCCGAGCGTCGGCGTTCGCGCTGATGATCGTCATCCTGCTCGTCCGTCCCAAGGGGCTGTTCGCCGGGAGGTCGACAGCATGAGCAGCGGCGAGCCCGCCGAGGCCGACCCCCTCGACAGGCTTCGGGACTCCGACGTCACGCTGATCGTCGGGGGACTCGCCGCGCTGTATCTCGCCTACGTGCTGGTCGGGATCGTCGCGGGGTTGAGTCCGCGCGGTATCTTCGCGACGATCACCCAGCTGACGCTGCTCATCACGATCTACGCGATGTTGACACTCGCGTTGAACCTCCACTGGGGATACACGGGGCTTTTCAACATCGGCATCGTCGGGTTCATGGCCGTCGGCGGGTACACGTTCCTGATGGTGACGATGCCGGTGGCAGAGCCGGCAGCACGGAGCGCGGGCGGCCTCGGCCTGCCGTTCGTCGTCGGACTCGTCGGGGCAGTCGTCGCCGCGGCGTTGCTGGGCTTCGTCGTCGGCCTCCCGTCGTTGCGGTTGCGCGCGGACTACCTGGCCATCACGACGATCGCGATGTCGGAGATCGTGCGGTATTTCTACCAGTCCAACGCCTTCCAAGAGGTCGAACTCGGGGGCATACTGCTGGGGACCGGCGGCGGGTCCGGGCTCGTCGGCGGGTACACGACGCCCTTTGACACCTACGTCTACGACGCCGGCTGGTTCGAGGGAGTAGTGGAGTTCGTCGATACGACCTTCCAGATCAGCGGGACTCTCGGACCCAACATCGAGACGCTGTTCGACGCCCTCGTGCTCGTGGTCGTCGTCGTCGGGTTCTACTGGCTCCTCAAGCGGACCGGCGAGTCGCCGTTCGGTCGCGTCCTCAAGGCGATCCGCGAAGACGAGGACGTCGCCGGCGCGCTCGGGAAAGACACCGGCCGCTTCAAGATGAAGTCGTTCATGCTGGGCTGTGCCCTGATGGGACTGGCCGGCGCGCTGTACGTCTTCTTCCAGCTGGGCAACACCGTGAACCCGACGGTGTTCCGGCCACGGCTGACCTTCTTCGTGTGGGTCGCGCTCATCCTGGGCGGTGCGGGCTCGAACACCGGGAGCGTCCTGGGAGCTGCGCTGTTTGTCGGCGTGCTGTTCCGGGGGCCGCTGTACCTGAAAAACGCCATCGAGAACCTCGTCGAGTTCCCCGACGCGCCGGACACCGTCGCCGGCGGCCTCTCCGGGTTCCTCTCGCTCGACCCGGTGCCGTTCATCGCCTTCCTGTTCGACAACATGGGCTCGTTGCGGATCATTCTGCTGGGCGTCGTCCTCATCGTGTTGATGAAACGCCGACCACAGGGACTGCTGGGCCACCGTACGGAGACGGCAGCAGCGGTCCCGCTGGTCCCCGTCGAGACGGCGACGCCCTCCAGCGTCGCCGGGAGCGACGGGGCGGAAGCGACCGATGGCGGACGGGTCGACACCGGACAGGTCGACAACGAGGGGGTCGACGGCGGAGGTGAGGGGTCGTGACGACCGCCGACCCGACCGTCGAGGACAGCGAGGACGAACCGACGCTGAAACTGGAAGTGGAGACGGCGGAGCTGTCGGCGGTCCCGCTCCGGGTCGAGGACCTGGAGAAACGCTTCGGCGGGATCACGGCCGTCGACGGCGCCAGTTTCGAGGTCGAACGCGGGACGATCACCGGACTGATCGGCCCAAACGGCGCCGGCAAGTCGACGACGTTCAACTGCATCACCGGCTTCCACCGCCCCGACGCCGGGTCGGTGTACTTCGACGACGAGGACGTCACCGGACGAGCGCCCCACGAACTCGCCCGCGCCGGACTGGTCAGGACCTTCCAGATCGCACGCGAACTCGGCGAGATGACCGTCATGGAGAACATGATGCTGGCACCGAAAAACCAGTCCGGCGAGACGCTGTGGCGGTCGGTGCTCCCCGGCACGCGCGACGGGGTCCGCGACCAGGAGACGGTCAACCTGGAACGGACCTGGCGTACCCTGGAGTTTTTCGAACTCGACCACCTCTGGAACGAGCAAGCGGGTAACCTCTCGGGCGGCCAGCGCAAACTGCTGGAGATGGCCCGCGTGTTGATGACCGACCCGAAGGTCGTCCTGCTCGACGAACCGCTGGCGGGCGTCAACCCCTCTCTGGAGGCGCGACTGCTCGAACACCTCCACGAACTGGCCGACCGCGGTTACACGTTCCTGTTGGTCGAACACGACATGGACGTGATCATGGAACACTGCGAGCACGTCATCGTCATGCACCAGGGGAAAGTCCTCGCGGAGGGCGAGCCCGCGGCGATCCGCGACAACGAGGAGGTCATCGACGCCTACCTGGGGGAGGACGTGTGAGCCTGCTCGAAATCGATGACCTGGACGCGGGGTACGGCGACCTCCAGATCCTGGACGGCGTGGACATGGCCGTCGACGACGAGGAGTACGTCGCCATCGTCGGGCCCAACGGGGCCGGCAAATCGACGGTGATGCGGACCGTGTTCGGCATCGCGACCCACATGGGCGGGACGATCACCTTCGACGGCGAGAAGATAAGCACGCTCGCGCCCGAACGGGTCATCCGCAAAGGTATCGGCTACGTCCCCCAGGACGACAACGTGTTCTCGTCGCTGTCGGTCCGCGAGAACCTCGAGATGGGAGCGTACATCCTGGACGACGTCCCCGAAGCGGCGCTCCGGGAAGTGTACGACCGCTTCCCGATCCTCGAGGAACGCGAAGGCCAGAAAGGCGGGACCCTGAGCGGCGGCCAACAGCAGATGCTCGCGATGGGGCGGGCACTGATGCTCGACCCGGACCTCATCCTGCTGGACGAACCCTCCGCGGGACTGGCGCCGGACCTGGTCGAGGAGATGTTCGAGAAAGTCGACCAGATCAACGACGACGGCACCGCGATCCTCATGGTCGAACAGAACGCAAAGGAGGCGTTGCGCCGCTGTGACCGCGGGTACGTCCTCGTGCAGGGACAGAACCGCTACGACGGACCGGGCGAGTCACTGCTGGACGACGAGCAGATCAGACGGGACTTCCTCGGCGGCTGACCGGAAAACGGAGGTTTGGGCCGTCTACGAGGAGTTCGACAGCGCTTCCTGGATGCGCGAACTGTACGAGGACTGTTCTTTCTCGAAGGCGATGGTGTTGGACACCTCGCCGTCGTAGTCTTCGGTGAACGTCTCGGTGTACTGCTCGGAGAGCTGCTGCCCGTAGTCGTTGTTGACGTACATCGTCGACGTGGAGTCACCGTCGAGTTGCTCGGCGGCAACCTGGGCCATCACCTGGCCCTGGAGGAGGTCGCTCGGTGCCGTCCGGAACACGAAGTCGTCGTCCTCCAGGAACGAGACCGACAGCGCCGTACTCGACGGCGAACAGCTGACGATCTCGTTGGGGATGAACACCTGCTCGCTCACGGGAACGTTGACACCCGACGAGGCGGGACCGGCGATACAGGGGTACCCCTGGTTGACCAGCGACTCGGCGGCGCTGATGCCGGCCTGGGGGTCGGTCTGGGTGTCCTCGAACGAGAGGTCGACGTCGACGTTGGCGTCACCCTCCGAAACTATCTGGGCGGCGAGTTCGCCGGCCTCGATCATCGGGCCGCCGACCGACGCCAGGTCACCGGACTCGGGCAGGATGAGCCCGACCATGACCGTCCGGTCGGTGCCGCCCGGGGACTCGTCGGCCATGTCCCCGCCGGGTTCGCTCTCGAAGCTGATCGTCTCGATAGCTTCCGTCCCGCCTTCGCCGTCGAACTCCCAGACGTCGTAGGCTGCCGCGGCCGGGTCGCCACGCTCGTCGAAGTTCGTCGAACTGGACGCACCCTGGTAGTCGATCTCCTCGCCGTCGGCGGCCGCGTTGATCCCCTCGACGAGGGTGTCGGGGCCGATCTCGGTGCCGCCGGGGTTGGCGACGCGGCGCATCTGGTCGCGGATCGCCGGCCCGGAGTTCTCGCCGGCGGCGGCGTTGGCCAGCATCAACAGCGCCACGGCGTCGAACGTCTGGGACGTGAACACGCCCGGTGACTCGCCGTACTCGTCTTCGAACAGCGAGACGAACGCGTCGTAGTTGGGCCCGTTGCCCGCCGGGGCAGTCCCGGTGACGTTGTTCATCGGGTTGCCGATCTCCTGTTGCATGTCGCCGTCGCGCAACCCGTCGGGGACGATGATCTCGACGTCGTCCTCGCTGTACTCCGAGTAGAAGTCCCGGAAGAGCTGGACACCACTCGCGGGATACCCGATGACGTTCATCACGTCCGGACCGACCATGTTACCCATGGATTCGGTCCCTTCCATGGTCTCGGTCCCCTCCATGGTCTCGGTCCCATCCATGGCCTCGGTCTCTTCCATAGCCTCGGTCTCCTCGGCAGTCTCTGTTCCGTCGTCGCCGTCACTCGAAGCACACCCAGCCAGGCCTGCGATACCCGCGATACCGAGGCCCTTGAGCACCCTGCGTCGATAGATTTTGTCGGACATTACAGGACAGTCTACCCCCGGCTATAATATAAAACTGTTCACGTACATAGAGTATATAACACGAGGGAACCGATCCCAGAGCAGTTTTACAGGGCCGGAAAACGACGGTTAGACGGGGAAACGGTCTCAGTCCGGATCGAACGTCACTACCTCTGAACAGGTTTCGGCAGGTCACGGCGGTCGGGACACTGGAGGTGATCCTCGACGGTCATACTGTCGGACACAAGTACGTGAACACGCTTGTCGGTGCTTCACCATCGAGACGTCTCGGAGACCGCCAAACGAAGTATCGAGTGTCGACTTGCCTGTGCCCGACAGTATCAGAGATCACGGCAGTCGGCACAGAGGAGTTGGCCGTTGAACGTCGTCAGGTCCCGAGCCAGCGCCCCGCAGGCCTCGCAGATCGACTGGTCTTCGAACCCGCCGCCGGCAGTGCCGGCGTCCCCCGCCCGCTCGTCGGGCTGGCCGACCACTGCCGTCTCCGGTTCGGCCGTGAGGTCCGTCTCGGGATCGAACGGCGACGTGGTGATCAGGTCGTGTTCGTTCACCAGGCCGACGGCCTCCTCCCCGTCGGTGACGACCAGCCGCTGGGTCCCCAGTGTGGACATCTCGTCGGCCGCTTCGCTGATCGTGGCCGCCGGCGATACCGTCGGCACCGTCGAGGTCATCGCGTGGCCGACCGACGCGTCGCCGTTGTCCCGAATTAGCGCCGCCAGCGCGTCGCGCTGGCTCATCACGCCCACCGGCTCGCTCCCCCGCAGCACGACCACGCTCTCGCGCCCCTCCGAGAGCATCAACTCGGCCGTCTCGGCCACCTCGTCGGATTCGGTGACGCCGACGAACTCTCTGTCCATGACCTCCTGTACTGTGACCGCGTCGTTCATGTGTGAACGTACCCCACACTGAAGCAAAAAGGTATCTGCGCCACACTTAAGCCACTCTCCACCGTACTATCAGGACTTGTGAGGTGAGGGGACGACCTGGTGGAGACGGAGATCCGGGGAGAGAGTCATACGGTCGTGCGTAATTCTTTTGATTCCCACGAAACAGAAGACTGTCTCCGTGGTCCGAAACGCCGATCCTCACCGACACTGCCGACATTGGGTACGCACGACCGTATCACCCGTCGGTCGCCCAGTCGACGTGGACGTCGTCGCCGGTCGCACGACAGTCTTCGAGGGCGTGTTTGGCCGCCATGCCGGCGTCGTGGGCGAGTTCGCCGCGGCCGACGCCGACCTTCAACTCCACGTCGACCGCCCCGCGGACGTGGTCGATGGCGTCCCGGTAGTCGGCCGGCGACAGCGCCGGACAGACCGCGATGACGTTGTCGCCACCGACGAAAAAGGACAGCGAGTCGTGAGCGCGTCGCATGTACCGCATCAGTTCGGCGTACCCCTGTTCGATGTGGATGAACGTGTCGAACTCGTTGAGTTCGTCGGTGTACTTGCCGGTGGCGTCGTTGACATCGAAGTGGGCGATCTGGAGGTCCTCGTCGGTCCGGAACTCCGCGTCGATGGTGCGACCACGGAGGATCTCCCGGCGGTGTTCGTCCTGTGCGCTGCCGGCCTTCTGGAGGCGTTCGGTCGCACTCCCGAGCGCGTAGGCCGGCGTCTTGCCCGTGGCCACGCTACAGCTCATCGTCACGGGGTAGCGGTTCCCGACCGACTCCTGGATGAGTTCGTGGTCGGCGATGTCCAGTCCGTTGGTCACGGCGATCATGTTGTCGAACCGCGAGAAGAAGACGTAGCCGCCGCGGTTGCCGACCAGCTGTGAGAGGTCGGCGTACAGCCGCGACTGGAGTGTCTGGAGGTCGACTTCACGACGCGGTTCCGGCGTCACGGTCCAGGGACCGTAGTTGTCGATCTGGATGTGCGTGACCTGCGTGTTCGTCACGACCGGCTCTGAGTGCGTGCCGGTCTTGTGTGTTTCGTTGGCAGGTCGGGCGGGGGCTCCGGCCGTCCGAGAACCCCTCACCCCAGTTCCGAGAGCAGTCGCTCGTCGGTCGTATCGAGCGCTACCGTCCCGAGCAGCGAGTCGTACGCGACGACACCCGTCGGCGTGAGTTTCGGGAGGTGCTGTTGAAACAGGTCGTCCCGACGGTTCCTGACGGTTTCGGGGTCGACCGCCGACTCCTCGACGCCCCGTTCCCGAGCCGCTACGGCGCGTGCGAGGTCCTCGACGGCCACCGCTCCGTCGTTCGCTGCCAGACACGACAGGACCGCTCGTCGCTGTTCGTCGGCCAGCAACTCGCTTACGACCGAATCGGGCAGTCGACGCCCCGCCGCATCCGTGGGTGTGCCATCGGGTGACGCCATGGGAGTGGTCCTACGAATCCGTCCTTGAAGTATGTGTCGTGGTAGCACGTGTATCCCACGGGGACACCGGCGGGCGGGCCACAGCGGTAGGTCTTTGTTCGGGGCAGGCCTGAGAGACGGTATGCAAGCGGTGCTTCTGGTGGCAGGAGAAGGGACACGGATGCGCCCCCTGACTGCGTCGTTGCCCAAGCCGATGTTACCCGTGGCCGACAGGCCGCTGGTGGCCCACACCGCCGACGCGGTCGTGAGCGCGGGCATCGACGAACTGGTCCTCGTCGTCGGGTACGAGGCCGACGCCGTCCGCGAGTACTTCGGCGACGAGTACCGCGGTGTCCCGGTCGAGTACGCCGTCCAGGCCGAACAACTCGGCACTGCCCACGCCGTCGAGTGTGCGCGCGAACACCTGGAGGGCTCGTTCGTCGTCCTCAACGGCGACGACCTCTACGACGAGGAATCGGTCGCGGCGCTCGTCTCGGCGGGCCGGGACGGCCCCGTCGTCGGAACCTACCGGGTCGAGGACCCGACGAGTTACGGCGTGTTCGAACTCGACGACGGCGTCGTCAGCCGCGTCGTCGAGAAACCCGCTGACCCGCCGACGAACCTCGTCAACGTCGGGGCCTACGTGTTCCCCGCCGCCGCTCGCGACTGGCTCGACGTCCCCCTGAGCGAACGGGGCGAACACGAGATCACGGACGTCCTGGCGCGGGTCATCGACCGACGGTCTGTCGCGACGGTCGAACTCGACCGGTGGCTCGGCTGTGGCCGCCCCTGGGAACTGCTGGCGGCCAACGAGTGGAAACTCGCCGAACTCGACCGGCGAGTCGCGGGGGAGGTCCACCCCGACGCCGAGTTGCGCGGGACGGTAGTGGTGGAGGACGGCGCCACGGTCGACGCCGGCGTCGTCGTCGAGGGACCGGTACTCGTCGCGGACGGGGCCGAACTCGGCCCCAACAGCTACGTCAGGGGCGCCACGCTGCTCGGTCCCGGGACCCACGTCGGCAACGGTGTCGAGATCAAAAACAGCGTCGTCATGCGCGGGGCGAACGTCCCGCACCTCTCGTACGTCGGCGACAGTTTGCTGGGGACGGACGTCAACCTCGGCGCAGGGACCCAGGTGGCGAACCTCCGCCACGACGACGCGCCCGTGTCGATGACCGTCAAGGGCGAGCGCGTCTCGACAGGGCGGCGCAAGTTCGGCGTCGTCGCCGGCCCGGGGGCCAAAACCGGCGTGAACACGAGCATCAATCCCGGGGTCGTCCTCTCGCCCGGCGCGACGACGACACCGGGCGAATCCATCACGCGGGACCGATAACGGCTCTCGGAACGGTTCTCGCGCGACGATAGCGGGGCCGGAACCGCCAGGTGAGGATGTGTGAGGTTAAGTAGGTCCGTCTGCACGGCACCAGTATGGTCGACCCGACATCGGAACACGTCGAGGATGTCTCGGAGGAGGACGCACCGGTCTGTAGCACCTGCGGCGACGCGATCATCAACGAGTCGACACACCGAGTCGTCACGTGGGTCCAGGACAGCACCGCCGAGACGCGACATTTCTGTGACGACGTCTGCCACGAGGACTGGGGCGGTCGGCCGTGAACTGTCAATTTTCCGAATAAAAACATATCAGTGACAGCGGTCGTGGGTGAGGTATGGCTTCGGACGGGACGGTTCTCGTCGTCGACGACGACGAGGCGGTCGCCGACGTGTACGCCGGCCAGCTGTCCGACACGTACGACGTTTTGACCGCGTACGACGGGGAGACGGCACTGGAACTCGTGACCGAGGACGTCGACGTGGTGTTACTCGACAGGCGCATGCACAGGCTCTCGGGGCGGGAAGTGCTCGCGGTAATCCGGGAGCGGGAGTTGACCTGCGCGGTGGTGATGGTGACGGCCGTCGACCCGGGCTTTGACATCATCGACATGGGGTTCGACGACTACCTGCTCAAACCGGTCAAGCGTGACGACCTCGAATCGGTCGTTGAGGAGACGATAGACCGCCTGGGGCGGCGTGCGGTCGTCCGGGAGTACCTCGCCCTTGCGTCGAAGGTGGCGACGCTGCGCGTCGAGAAAGACCCGGCAGAACTCGAGGGCAACGAGCGGTACGAGAAGATGGTCGAACGCCTGCGCGACCTCAAATCGGAGGTCGATACCGACGAGATCGACGCACCTGTCGACGTGTGAGTGGCCAGGACGAGGGGACGGCCGACGGCGTACTGACGCGCGCGGAGCCAGTTGTTTACACTTTTGTGCGCGCCACCAGAACGCGACTGCATGAGTCGAGAGTACGAGGAGTTACACGACCCTAACGCGGAGTACACGATGCGGGAACTCTCCGCCGAGACGATGGGCGTCACGGCCAAACGCGGCGGCGGCCGCGATGTCGAGATAACGGACGTCCAGTGTACGATGATCGACGGCAACTTCCCCTGGACATTGGTGCGGATCTACACCGACGCCGGCATCACAGGCACCGGCGAGGCCTACTGGGGTGCGGGGGTCCCCGAACTGATCGAGCGGATGACGCCCTTTCTCCGGGGTGAGAACCCGCTGGACATCGACCGCCTCTACGAGCACCTGGTCCAGAAGATGTCCGGCGAGGGGTCAGTCGAGGGCGTCACCGTCTCGGCCATCGCGGGCATCGACGTGGCCTTGCACGACCTGGCGGGGAAGATCCTGGAGGTGCCCGCCTACCAGTTGCTCGGCGGGAAGTACCGCGACGAGATGCGCGTCTACTGTGACTGTCACACCGAGGAAGAGGCCGACGCACAAGCCTGTGCCGACGAGGCCGAACGCGTCGTCGAGGAGCTGGGCTACGACGCGCTGAAGTTCGACCTGGACGTCCCCTCGGGCCACGAGAAAGACCGCGCCAACCGCCACCTCCGACCCGGCGAGATCCGCCACAAGGCCGAGATCGTCGAGAAGGTCACCGAACGCGTCAAAGACCGCGCGGACGTCTCCTTCGACTGTCACTGGACGTTCTCCGGTGGCTCCGCGAAGCGACTCGCCGACGCCATCGAAGAGTACGACGTCTGGTGGCTCGAAGACCCCGTCCCGCCCGAGAACCTCGAAGTGCAAGAGGAGGTCACCACGTCCACGACGACGCCGATCTGCGTCGGCGAGAACCGCTATCGCGTCACCGAGGAGCGCCGCCTCATCGAGAACCAGGCCGTCGACATCATCGCGCCGGACATGCCCAAGGTCGGCGGGATGCGCGAGACGCGCAAGATCGCCGACGTCGCAAACCAGTACTACGTCCCGGTGGCGATGCACAACGTCTCCTCGCCCGTAGCGACGATAGCCTCGGCCCACGTCGGTGCGGCCATCCCGAACTCGCTTGCCGTCGAGTACCACTCCTACGAACTGGGCTGGTGGGAAGACATCGTCGAGGAGACAGTCATCGAGGAGGGCTACATCGAGATCCCCGAAGAGCCAGGTCTCGGCGTTACCGTCGACATGGACGTCGTCGAGGAGAAGATGGTCGCCGGCGAGACGCTGTTTGACGAGGCGTAGCCCCACCGGCAGACGAGATCCGACCGCCCACGCCGGTCGGGACGTATCGCAACTTTCCTGTCGGCGGGTTCCCTGTCACCAGTATGACCGAATTCGGCTGGTTCGCGTCGCTG
Organism: Halobacteriales archaeon QH_10_67_22; assembly: GCA_003021305.1. Taxonomy (GTDB): domain Archaea; phylum Halobacteriota; class Halobacteria; order Halobacteriales; family Haloarculaceae; genus QS-4-69-31. Next base: position 15,274 of record PXQN01000020.1, read on the forward strand.
GAGGAGTTCTCACCGGCGGAGTGTCTCGACCAGGTCGACCTCGCCGCGGCCTACGGGTTCGACACGGTAACCGTCAACGACCACTACCACCCGTGGTTCGACCGGACGGGCGACGGCGAGCCCGCCAACGGCGGCAACTGCTGGTCGTGGATGCCCGCCGCCCTGGAACGTACCGACGACCTGCGGATCGGCACGGGCGTCTCGGCGATCATCCACCGGTACCACCCGGCCAACGTCGCCCACCAGCTGGCGACGTTAGAGGAGATGTACCCCGGCCGCGTCTTCCTGGGTCTGGGTCTCGGCGAAGCGCTCAACGAGTCGCCGCTGGGCTACTCGCTGCCGGACACGGGCGAGCGACTCAAGCGCACCGCCGAGGCGATCCGGATCATCCGCCGCCTGTTCGAACAGGACTTCGTCGACTTCGACGGGCGCTACTGGAGTCTCGACGGCGCCAACCTCTACACCGGTCCCGACGAGTCGCCGCCGATCAACGTCGCCAGCTACTCCCGTGACGCCTCGCGGATGGCCGGCGACCTGGCCGACGGGTACGTCACGGTCTACATGGACCCCGACCGGATCACCGACGAACTGTTCCCCTGGGTCGAACAGGGCGTCCAGAAGTCCCGGCACAACGAGACTCTGGACGACGTCGAGAAGACGGTCCACATACACGTCTCGCTGGGCGACACCGTCGAGGCGGCGCTCGAACCGGCGCTGCCCTGGCGGGGTGCGCTGGTCGACCGCTTCTACGAGGAGGACATCGCCGACCCGCGACACATCCAGTCGGTCGGCGAGGAGGAGGTCACGCCCGAAGAACTGAAATCGGAGTTCGTGATCACCGACGACCCACAGGACATCGTCGACGTGACCGAGACCTACGTCGACTGTGGGTTCGACAGGATCGTCTACCAGAGCCACAGCCCCGACCAGGAGGCGTTCTGCCGGGTCGTCCAGGACGAAGTGATGCCGTCGTTCCGCTAGTCCAGCGCGACGCGCGACCGGAACTCCGGGACGCCCGTGACTTCGAGGTCGACGGCGAACAGCGTCCCCGCGCCGGGACCTTCGTCTTCGAGAGTGCCGGGTTCGCCCTCTCCGGGGCCCAGCGCGGTCGTCACGTAGGCGATCTCGTAGTCGGGACCGCCGAACGTGACCGACGACACCTTGCGCGCCGGGAACGGCACTCGCTCCGCTTGGCTCCCGTCGGGCGCGTACCGCGTGAGTCGGCCGCCGTCCCAGAACGCCGACCACACCGACCCCTCGGCGTCGACGGTCAGTCCGTCGGGTTTGCCCTCGACGTCGGCGGTGTCGACGAACACCGCCCGGTCGGAGAGCGTGCCCGTCTCCTCGTCGTAGTCGTACCGGTAGATCCGGTCGGCGTCGGTTTCGGTGAGGTACATCGCCTCGCGGTCGGAAGTGAAGCCCATCCCGTTGGGGATCGCGAGCCCGGTCTCGACGGTCGCGAGGGTACCGTCGGTGTCCAGTCGGTAGAGAGAGCCGCCGCGGCCGTCGGCGGGCATGGTGCCGGCGTAGACCCGCCCGTGCGGGTCCGCCACGACGTCGTTGAACCGGGAGTCCGCTTCGCCCGCGACGGACTCGACGACCGGGTCGCCCAGTCCCGAGTCGGGGTTCCAGGGAACGATCCGGCCCTCGTCACAGAACAGCAGGAGGTCACCGTCGGGCTGGAGCGTGAACCCGCCGATGGCACCATCGACGTCCAGAATCCGTTCGTAGTCGTCGGTAATCAGGTCGTACCGGAAGAGCTGCCCGCGGGGGATGTCCACCCAGTAGACACTTCCCGCTTCCTCGTGGTACAGCGGCCCCTCACCCGTGTGACACCGCGGGTCAGCGACGACCGCCGGCGTGTCGGCGTTCATCAGCCTCGTCTATGGATTCGAGAAGCCCCCTCATATAACCGATCGCAAAGAGTCGGCCATTGGTGTGATAGCCCGGCGCGGAGTTGTCCTCGCCGGCCATCGTCGGGACGTGGTCGGGCCGCATCGGTCCGTCGAAGCCGACGTCGGCGTAGGCGTCCATCGCGGCCCGCATGTCCGTCGGCCCCGCATCGTGCCAGGTCTCGACGAACGCGTCGGCGTCGCCCTCGACGTCCCTGAAGTGTGCGAAGTTGATCCGGTCGCCGAAGTGCCGGATGGTCTCGGGTACGTCGACGCCCATCGCCGCGAAGTTGCCCTGGCAGAACGTGACGCCGTTGTACTCGCTGTCGTAGCTGTCGAGGATGCGGTCGTAGCTGGCGACGCTGTCGACGATCCGTGGAATCGCCCGGACGGACGGCCGGGGCGGGTCGTCGGGGTGGAGCGCGAGTTTGACGCCGGCCGCTTCAGCGACGGGCCCGACCGACGAGAGGAAGTATTCGATCGCCTCCCAGACCTCCTCGCGGGTCGCGTCGGCGGCCGGCGGTGCGGGGCCGTCCCCGAGGTCGTCGGCGTCGAAGGCGGTGACGAGGGACCCGCCCCGGGCCTCGACGTGGACCGCGGTGCGTGCCCACCTGACGCCGGCCATCCAGTCGTAACAGATGACGTCGACACCGACCCGGCCGCAGTTCCGGATGAACTCCGCGAAGACGGCGATGTCCTCGTCGCGTCCGTCCAGCCCCAGTCGGACCCGGTCGGTCAGGGGCACCGACCCCTCCAGGACCCTGAACTCGAGCCCGTCGTTTTCGAGCCAGTTGCGCACGCCCAGGAGGTCGTCGTAACTCCAGGTCGTCTTGCCGTCGCCGACTTCGAGCGGGTGGACCACGGCGTCCGTGACGCCCATCTGTTTCGCCAGTTCCCAGCGCTCGTCGGGTTTGCGGGGCAAAACGAGTGCGAGGTCGACCATGTACAGGCTAGGGTGAGCGCGGTAATCCGCCTTGCGGTCGGGGGGTCGGGCGGGCCCAGGTCTCCCGCGAAGACGGTCACGCAGACGAGGTGTGTCACGAGGACACGACCTGCCGGACGATTTAACCACTCCGCTCTTCGGTAGACTGGCGGAACTAGCGGAATACGTTGACGGCGATACAGTCCACGAGACCGTGGATCGGTGCCTCTGCGTGCGGTCGATCCGGAAGAGACCGACACTAATCACGATCAGTCGTCAGTCGCGGGCTGGCTGGCCCCGACCCCCTCGCCGGGGTCAGTGGCAACTTGGAGTTCGACGACCGCGGTCGACCATCACGCGCACGAAATGCAGGCCAAACCCCACCGACCCCGAGCCCTCGGACGTGACCGCCTCGTCGAACACCGCCTCCTTCTGTTCGTCGTCGACGCCGGGGCCGTTGTCGGCGACCCGGACGGTGGCCACGTCCCCGTCGACGGTGGCGTCGACGGTGATTTCGGCCGTCTCGCGGTCGTTGTGCTCGATGGCGTTGGTCAGCAGGTTCTCGAACACTTCGGGGAGGAACTCGTCGGCCCGGACCGGGGGGAGCGCGTCGACATCGGCTACGAGGTCAACGACGACCCCCTCGTGGCCGTCACGGACCTTCCGGACTTTCTCGGTGAGCGCCCGTCCGAGGTCGACCGGCTGTGACTCGGCGGTCCGGTCGCCGCTGATGACGCCGGTGACCGCCCGGACGTTCCGCGTGAGCGAAACCATGTCCGCGGTCCAGTCTTCGATCACCGAGACGTGTTCGGCCGCCTCGCCGTCGACCCGTTCCGAGAGCAACTCGACGTGGCCATCGACGACCTGCATCCCGTTGAGCAGGTCGTGGCGCAACACGCTGTTGAAAAACTCGATCTGGTTGTTGCGGGTCGTGACGAGCTCCCGGCTCTCCCGTAGCTGGCGTTCCTTCTTGACGCGGTCGAGGGCGTTCTCGGTTGTCGAAGCGAGGACCTCGGCGAAGCGGCGGTCGTCGTCGGTGAACCCCTCGTGGTCTGCACCGGCGCTGATCCCCAGCACGCCGTGCTCGCCGAGCGGGAAGAGCAACGACCCGCCGATGTCGACCGGGACCTCGTCGCTTACGTCGAGCGGGTCGCCCAGCATCGGTTCGCCCGACTCGAATACCGTCCAGATGTCGGTCTCGCCCGGTTCGATGACCATCTCATCGACCGGGATACCGTCGAAGGCGGTCCGCAGCGACTCGGCGTACGTCGCCGGTCGGAGGACGCCGCTGTCCCGGTCGTACAGCATCGCACCGGAGTAGGGGTATTCGAGCAGTTCGTCGGCGGCTGCGACGGCGACCTCAAGCACCTCGTCGGCCGTCTCGGCCGACAGGAACCGCTGGCTGACGGACTGTAACTGTTCGAGCGTGCGCTCGCGCTCTTTTTGCAGCGAGATGTCCCGCAGGACGACCACCGTCCCGCGCTCGCGGTCGTACTGGTCGCTGATCGGTGCGGCGTTCAGGTCGTACACCTCGGCCTGCCCGCCCGACTCGGCGTCGCTCCCGGGTCGGACGTACGTCTCGTCTTTCGTGACTGCACTCAGGAGTCCCGGCAGGAGGTCGGTAACCGGCGTCCCGACCGGGTCCGCCGCGTCGACCAGGAGCCGGGCGGCCGGGTTCGTGTCGACGACTATGTCGCTCTCGTCCAGGACCAACACCGGGTCCTCTATCTGTTCGAGGACGACATCCGGCGCGAGCGGTTCGACGTTCAAAAACTCGTACCGAAAGAGCGCGAGCGCGATGAGAACGACCTCGACCGAGTAGAACACCAAGTTGAGATTCAACCCCGGGTGTATGTTGATACCGGCCTCGAAGACGACACCCCCGACGACCGAAAGCCCGATAGCGCCGACGATGAGGGCCGTTTGCTTGCGGTAGACGTTCCGCGAGGAGATGAGAAACCGCACCAGTATCCCCGTCCCGACGAAGATGGCCCCGTAGACCGACAGGACGGCGACCAGAAACACCAGCCCCTCTGTTCTGGCCGGTACCACGGGGAAGGTGAGTCCGTTGACCGTCCGGACGACTACCTCCTTGGTGTAGATGTCGACAGCCGTTGCGACCGATATGACGGCGAAGTACCCGACGATGAGTCCGCGACGGCGCCGTGTCAGCCACGCCGAGCGGCCGGTGTACGCCAGCGTGAAAACCACGAAGTAGCCGACGTTGACGACCATCAGCGCCTCGGTGACCGCGAGTATTACCCCGGGTCCTGGCAGGTCGGGGACGACGATGAGGGCGGCATAACAGAGGCCGACAGCCCCGGGGAGACCGGCGATCCATGCCAGCGGCCGGGCCGCCGGGTGGTCCCGACGCTGCAGGGCGACGTATGCGACAGCCAGGCCGACGATCCCCCCCACCCCGAGCATGCTGGCCGTCGAGACAGCGACAGGCGTAAGCACTCTTCGCCGATAGGGGAGTCTCCGTCAAGTATTTTATTCTGAATTTTCAGACACGAACCACTGATAGCGCGACCACTGTCGGCCGGGGGACGGACCGTCTCATAGTGATTATTGTAGCGATTTACCGGTATGACCGCACGCAGTCGTGCGGTCGATCCGGAACAGACCGACAATAATCACTATCACACGAGTCCTCGCCATCGCGCGGGCGCTTGGAGCCGACCCCACACTGTTGCTCGCGGACGAACCGACCGTGCCTCGTTGAACGCAAGACAGCGTAGTTGTGCTCCGATACGTCGAGTGTGGATGGCTGTGCGAACGGACATCCGTGGTCGTGGCTAAAGACACCAAACCACGGGACGGAAGACCGATTATACTGACCGACAGAGGCTCTGATAGATATTCGCCGGACCCAGGGCGACGACGAATTCTATCAAACGTTCTGTCGGCCGGTATAGGATGCTCGGTCGGGGATTTGAACCCCGGTCATCGGCTCGAAAGGCCGAAATGATTGGCCGGACTACACCAACCGAGCGCGTTCCGCATCCGGGAGATTGGACTGCCTCTATTTAAAGGCGTCTCTCCGACGGCGGTGTGCCCATCAGTGGCGCACGCTCACTGCGCGAGCGGGACCGTCGATTCCCCCGCCTGCTGGGCGACGAACCGTTTGACGATGGTTTCCTCGGCACGGTTGAACGTCCCGCTACACGTCGATTTCGCGATCTCGAGCTCGTCGGCGAGTTCCGTCAGGGGACAGTCCCGGGGCGTGTCGTAGTACCCGTCGAGGCCGACCCCCGCCACAAGTTCCCGGTTTTGGCCGACGCCCCATGGGTTCTCGGCATCGCCCCGCGGGTCGGCGGGCCGGGACACTTAATCCCTGGCGGCGGCTATCGTCACGTATGTCGACGCTGACGCTCGTGGGGACCCGCATGGCCGAACCGGGACAGGAGTTCGTCTACCGGGGTGAGGCAAGCGGCTGTGAGGGGTGTCCGTACCGCGACCAGTGTCTCACGCTCACCGAGGGCCGGCGGTACCGCGTGACCTCGGTCCGCGAGAACGCGGGGACACTGGAGTGTGCGGTCCACGCCGACGGCGTCACTGCCGTCGAGGTCGAACCGGCGGGCTTCCGGGCGAACGTCGCGAGCGCGAGCGCCTTCGCCGGCAGCAAGGCCAGGCTCGAGGGTCCGTGTCCCCACACCGGCTGTCCCAGTCACGAGTTCTGTGAGCCACTCGGCGGCGAGTTCGACGAGGAGTACCAGATCGCGGAGGTGGTCGGCGACCCGCCACACGACTACTGTATGCTCGACCGCGAGCTCACCCTGGTCGAGTTCGAGGCCCACGACGAATGAACGAGAGCCGCCCGAAACCCACGGGGACGCAGTACATCGACGACGACTGGACCGCGAGTCCGCCGGCCGGGAAACGGGTGCAGTTCGACGACATGCTGTATCTGGGCGCCCTGCCGGTGGCACTCCAGTGGGTGGGCGTGTCGCTGGTCGCACCGCTTGGCCGACTCGCCGGCTACGACAACGCCTATCCACAGTTCCGGGCCTGACCCGGCCCAACTGCGACTCCGGCCCTCCCCGCGAACCGCCCGGGGGACCCCGTCATACGGTCGTGCGTAATTCTATTCGTTCCCACGAAGCAGACGACTGTCTCCGTGGTCCGAAACGCCGATCCTCGCCGACACTGCGGAAACTGGTTACGCACGACCGTATCAGTCCGAGAGCGTCCCGGTGCGCCTGGCGGTGTAGCCGAACACGTCCTCGTAGCCGTAGGCCGACAGCAACACGGGGTGGAACGGTTCGTCGGCGACGACGGCTTCGCCGTCAGCTGCCGCGAACCGCTCGCCGGCCGCCACTTGCTCGAAGTTCTCGGCGTAGACCTCGTACTCCTGGGCGTCGGTTTTGGGGACGGGGTCGCCGAGTTCGAACACCGGCAGGTCCCGATCCCGGGACTTATCGACCGCGGGCAGGACACCCGTCGCGCCCAGGAACTCCCGGGTCACCCGGACGGCGTTCTCGGCCGCCCGCTCGGTGCCCTGGAGCCCGCACTCGACCTCGACCGTCCGGGGGACGCTCTCGAAGATCCGCCCCTCGGCGGGGCCAGTCTCGACGACCGCGTCCACCGACAGGCACGGACACACCCGCCGGGAGAACGCGTCGAGTTCGTCGACCAGCGCGAACATGCGCTCGTAGGACTGTGTCGAGTGTAGTGCCAGCGTCTCGCAGTCACCGACCGTCTCACCCAGTGTGTGTGCGAGGCGCTCCTCGTGGTGTGGACTGTCGGGGTCGCCCGGAAACGACCTGTTGAGGTCGGTGTCGACGTACCGCAGACCGGCGTCGACCGCTTTCTCGTTCGCGAGGACGAACACGACGGGTCTGGCGACCGCGGGTCGCTCCCCGGCGAACCGTTCGACGGCCCTGACCCCACAGGGCTCGTCACCGTGGATCCCGCCGACGACGGCGACTTCGGGGTCCCCGTCGCCCAACTGTACTGTCCGCATTCACCGCTACTACTGCTTTCGACCCTATAATTCGTGCGTTTCCGCTCGCCACAGTCTACCGGACGCTCACCCGCACCCAGTCTTCAATAGAGATAATCGGAGAGTTGTGTTTATATCCGAGAAACGGTCAGTTATGCCAGGAACAGTCGTCCACGGTAAACTGTGTGCGGTTCGTGCCTGTGGCGACACAGTCGGAACGATACAATGTTCGATACCAGGGAGACAGAGAGCGGACAGGTCGGTATCGGGACGCTGATCGTGTTCATCGCGATGGTGCTGGTGGCGGCGATCGCGGCGGGCGTCCTGATCAACACGGCCGGGTTCCTGCAGACGAAGTCAGAGCAGACGGGTCAGCAGTCGAGCCAGCAGGCGACAAACCGGATCGACATCGCGCCCAAGTCGGGATACGTTGGGGCGGTCGACGGCGAAGAGGTGGTCGGCTACGTCAACATCACGGTCCAGACCAACCCGGGTGCCGAGAACGTCGACTTGCGCAACGTCACTATCAGGTGGCTCGACGACAGCGGCGCCTACCGGATCAGTCACTACAGCGTCGACTCCGGCGACGCCGACTTCAGCGTCACCCCGTTGAAAGACGCCGACGACTCGCTGCCGGTGCTCAACGACGAGGACGACCGGTTCATCCTCACGTTCGACACCGGGGAAGCGCCCTACAACGTCACCGTCAACACCGACTCCGGTGAGGAGAACGTCGACGAGACGGACGAACCGCTCACAGAGGGGAGCACGGTCTCGGTCGAACTGACGACGAAGGCCGGGGCGACGACGACGGCGAGTTTCTCGGTCCCGGAAACGCTCAGCGGCGAAACCGCGGTCCGACTGTAGGGCCCCCAGCGCTCACTTTTCTCCGTCGGGCGTTCGATTCCGCAACGAAGTCACAACTACCTTGACGGGGTGTGCTGTACAGTGACGCGTGACCAGGGGATCGAGGCCGCCGAACCGACCCCCGTATCCGGTCGCCTCCCCGCAATCGCGCGGTCAGGTTCCCGCTCCGCCCTACCCATGACACGCCCTACCGACAAGCTCCGCGGTGTAGCGCTCGCGGCGGTCGTCCTCGTGTCGGTGTTCGCCGGCACCGTCGCGTTCGCAGGGACGGCCGGCGCAGCCAACGCCGAACCCACGCTCCTGAAAGCCGTCGAGGACGGCCAGGACGACGGCAGCGGCGACGAGGAGATCACAGTTGTGTTCGACGACCAGGTGGTCGCCGCAGGAACGACCGACAGCCTCGAGAATGCCGGTGACGGCTTTTTCACGCTCAGCGTCGAGCGAGCCGGCACTGGCACCACCAGCGAGGTCCCGGTCGAGGCGAGTGCGATCACGCCCGCCGCCGAAGGGGACGGAACTGGGGGCAGTCCCACCGGAGAGTACGCCCGCTACGAGATCGACCTCACCGCCGTCGACGGGTTGGACGCGACGGATTACACGCCCGCCGACCAGGTCCGCCTCACCGTCGGTGACGTCGAACCCGCTTCGGCGTCGCCGGGCGAGTACACCGCCGACCCCGGAACCGTACCGGTCGACCTGACGACCAAGAAGATAGTCGAGGGCACCGCCGCGCATGCCTCCCCGCGCTCACCGCTCCGAACCTACCAGGGCGAGCAGGTCCTGTTCGAGACGGCCGCGAGCGGTGACGACACTGACGTCGTCGTCTCGAACGTCAACACGGGGTCGGTCGTTCTCGACGGGACCACCGGGCGCAACAGCGAGGAACTCGTCCTCGACACCGCGCGTCTCGACCCGGGCACATACGAACTGGTCTTCGAGGATTCCGGCGACAGACAGTACGTCTCCGTCAGCCCGCTGGGGCTCTCGGCGTCGATTCGCCCCGACGGGGCGACCTTCGACGCCGACGAGAACGAGACGTTCGCACTCTCGGGATCTGCAGTCCGTGGCGACAAGAACGACCGGACGCTCGAAGTCGCCTATGCCGTCGAAGGCAACGACAGCAGACACGGCCGCCTGGGGTACTCGGGCTCGGCGACGTTCTCGGAGGAGTTCGACTTCGGCGGGGACCTGAGCGCCAACGGGAGCGACGACAGCGACTACACGGTGACCGTCACCGACATCGAAACCGGCATCGAGGTGACCGCTGGCGAGTTCACCGTCGCGGCGTTTCCGTCGGCCGACGCGGCGTCGTTCGACGAATCACCGGTCGAGAACCGCGGCGACGTCGTCGAGATCCCGGTCGACCTGGACGGGAGCGAGGCCGGCGCACAGGCGACCGTCGCTATCGGTACCAGGGGCGAGACCAACTACGTGACGAACGTCACAGTCGAGGACGTCGACGGTGACGGTGAGGTGGTTCTGGAGTTCAACACCTTCCTGGCCGGCGCCTCGGCGGCCGCCGACGGCTGGGCGGAGACTCCCGAGAACGCGGCCTGGAACGGGACCGAGGAGATGCGCGCGGTCAGAGACCGGATCGTCACAGCACAGGACGACGACCAGGTCGTGTCCTGGCGGGGCGAACGCGGCGAGTTCGTCGGGGACTTCCGGGCCGCGGTCAACGAGTCGACGGCCCTCCCCGACGCGGACGCCGCCAACCCGTTCAAAGCGGCGAAAGTGGCGACTGTCGACGCCGGGTCGTACGACCTCTCGGTCGTCGCCAACGACGCCGGCGACCTCGACGGTGGGGTCAACTTCACCGACGACGGCCGCATTCCCGACGACGTGGACCTGCTGGCGCTGCGACCGCGCTCGACCGACGGATCGACGGTTCGGGTCGTACCGGCGGACTTCGAGGGCGACGTGGACTTCGAGTTCGTCGACGAGAACCTCGATTCGAACAGCGACGGGGTCGACGGGAACTTCACGGTGTCGGACCTGGCCAGCGCGGACGAACTCGTCGTCCACCAGGTGTCGGCCAGTGGCGTCGAGGGACCGGTCGTCAACCGCTCGTCTACTCGGGGCGTCAACGCCACTGTCGCGTTCCTGCGCGAACTGAACGGGTCCGCGACCGGCCCCGGCTTCGACCCCGAACTCAACGCGTTCAACGCCAGCGTCCGCGAGACGGACCTCGGACCGAACGAGGGACGCGACCGGTTCGCCCTCGGGACGGACAACTTCGAGTTGATCCCCGACCCCGACAACGACACCTACTACATGGTCGTCGACCTGGCCGCCGTCGAGGCGGACCTGGAAGACGGACAGGACTGGACGGCCGGGTTCGGGTTCGAACGCTACGACGCCGTCGGTCCAGTCATCGGCGTCGAAGGCGACGGGGTCTCCGAGTCGACCTGGACCTACCGCGACCCGGACGCGACCCTCGAGAGGACCCTCGACGGGGTCGTCCTCCTGCGTGCGATAGACCGCCAGCTCGTCGCCGGCGAGACCACGGTCGCACCGGGGACGGAACTGACGGTCCGCGTCCGGAGCACCGACGACGACGGGGCCTTTTTCGAGACGGTCGACGCTCGCGTCGAGCCCGGCCGGACGTTCGGGCCGACGACGGACGCCTTCGCAGACGACCGGCCCGGGACCGACTTCACCGCGGAGGTCTACCGCGGGGGCGATCCGATCAGCGACGAGTTCGACGGCCGACTGGTCGCCGCGGCGACGGGCGAGATCAACGTCACGGCCCAGGCGCTGCGGGACTCCGAGCGACAGGAGGTCGTCGTCGACTCGGTCACGCTCTCGGAGGGCGGGTTCGTCGCCGTCCGCGCGGGCAACGCCACCGAACCGGTCGTCGGCACCAGCGAGAAACTCGCCCCCGGCTCACACGAGAACGTCCGGATCGACGTCGAACCGCCCATCGACGGGTCGACCACCGTGATAGCGATCGCCCATCTCGACACCGACCGCGACAACCGCTATGCCTTCGAGCGCGGGTCGCTCCGTGACCGCCCGTACGTGACTGACGGCGTCCCGGTCGCAGACAGGGCCTCGGTCGGGGTCGAGACGCCGACCCCCACGGTCACCGAGACGCCGACCCCGACACCGGGACCCGACGGTTCGTCCGGAGGAGCGACGACGCCCACGCCGGAAGCGACGTCGATGGCGGGAGACACGCCGACGAGTCCGACCGCGGCCAGCACCGCGCCCGAACAGGTGACCGACACCGACGCGACGACTGCGAGCGACGGCCCCGGGTTCGGCGTGCTCGCCGTTTTCCTCGCGCTGGTGGCCGCTGCGTTACTCGCCGTTCGTCGGCGAGAGTGATGCTGTCGAAGCGGCCGAACGGTTCGGCGGGTCAGTCCAGTGCGTCTGCGTACTCGTGGTCCGCGACACGAGCCTCTGGCCGGTCCCCGTCGAGGAGGATCTGCCAGCCGTCGAGTACGGCCGGATCGTCGAGCGCGTCGGCGAGTGTCGTCCGGACGTCGGTGACGTCGACGCCGTAGTAGTCGTCAGGGACGTCGTCGAGATACTGGAGCGCTGTCCGAAAGAGACTCGCCATCCCGTCGTCGTCTTCGAAGTCGTAGTGTTTGTACGCGCCGGCGGCGACCTGGACCATTCCGTGTAGAAACGCACTCTCGGTCGTCCCTCTCCCGTAATTATACCACTCTGATTCGAAGCAGTCGTGCGATCCGTGGTACGCCCCGGAGTTGTAGAGGCGGACGCCGTGCACGACCGCCCGTCGAAGGGTCCCGTGTTCCCAGCCGTTCGACTCGCCCTGGTGCCGTTGCCATCCTGTCGGATCGCCAGACGTCGGTGGGGCGACGTTGGGGTCTTTCGTGTGGTCGTTCATAGCCGTCGTTTGACCGCCGGGTGGGTAATCGGTTCGGTCGGCAACCCGCCGACCCCGCGAACGGCCCTTCCCGGTTCGTGTCTGTTTTGTCCGGCCCGCTCGACGGACCAGTATGGACCGTTTCGAGCACGAGGTGTCGGTACGGTACTCGGACCTGGACACGTACGGCCACGTCAACAACGCCGTCTACGGGACCTACTGCGAGGAGGGCCGCATCGCCTACGCCGCCGAAGTGATAGGCGTCGAGAGCGTCGACGACTTCCCGGCGGTTGTCGCCTCGCTGGACATCGATTTCCGGGCCGCCGTCGATTCGGCCACGTCCGTTACCGTCAGCGTCTGGACGACTGCCGTCGGCGAGACCAGCGTCGAGAACGCATACGAGATAGAACACGAGGGCCGCGTCGTCGCCGAGGCCGAGAGCACGATGGTCGCTATCGACCCCGAGACGGGCGAGACCCGGCCGATCCCCGCGGCCTGGCGCGAGCGTCTCGCGGCGTTCGACGGCCTCGACTAGACGGAGTCGTCGGGGTCGTGTGAGTCGGCCAGTCGGCCGGCCGCGTCGGCGTAGCGCTCCCGTGTATCTTCGTCCTCGACGGTGCCGAGGTTGTCGGGGTCGACGTCGACGGCCGCCGTCGTCTCGCGGTCGTTCGTGAGACTCGTCAGCGCCCGCTCTTTGCGGTAGTAGCGCCGGCCGTCCGGCGTCGCGTACACGAGGATGATGATGTTCTGTTCGTCGTCCGAGTACGTCCGGTCGACCAGCCAGACGCGGACCTCGTCGTCGCTCACACCACCGCTTCGCCGGCCCCGACTATACGAGTTGTGACGCGAAACCGGAGCCTTCAACAAAGGCGAAGCCTTTCGGACGATTCCGTGGCATTCGCCTCGAACCGCCTAAAGGACCACGGGTCCGACCCGACGTCGGTGAGTATCGATCCGTGGTCCAGTCGCGTCACTTGCCCGGACAACCGGTCGGAGGTTTGAAATCCGAGCCCCGAATGCACACCATAGAGGGTTCAACACTCATGTCTTCCGAGCGACCTCCGGACGAGCTTGCGACCACGGCAAAGGAAACAGGGCAGTCGATGTACGGTGGGATGCGACAGACGCTCCTGACGGGAATCACGATCATGGTTCCCCTGATTCTGACGCTGTACGTATTCACGGTGGCACTGGATTTCGTCACCAGCGCGCTCACGCCGTTCATAGAGTTGCTGCGGTGGCTCGGGGTGATCAAACGGATTGAGAGTGTCGAGCTCGTCCTGTTCCTCATCGACCTGGGCATCTACGGACTCGTCGTCGACTTCCTCACTGAACTCATCGTTATCGGGATCCTGTTCGGGATCGTGTTCTTCCTCGGGACCGTCGGGCGCAACCAGTACGGGGAGCGCCTCATCAGCGTGTTCGACCTCGCCATCGCCTCCATCCCGGGGCTCGGAACTATCTATAAGAGCTTCCGGCGCATGGGCGACGTGATGCTCGGCGAGGACGGGGAGAACTTCCAGGAAGTGAAGCTGGTAGAGTGTTTCGGCGACGATGTCTTCGTGCTCGGGTTCAAGACCAGCGACTCCCCCCCAACCATCGAGGACAGCGCGAACCACGACGAAATGGTGTCGATGTTCCTCCCGCTGGCGCCCAACCCGGTCACCGGCGGGTTCCTCACCTACGTCCCGAAGGAAGATGTCCGAGATGTCGACATGACCGTCGAAGAGGGAGTCCGGAGCATCCTCACCAGCGGGGTCGCGACTGCCCCGGAGCGGGCCGATTCCCGCCAGCTAGGGATGGACGACGTAGAGATCATCGGCGGAGTCGAGTCGCTTACCCCCGGGTCGGACGGCGACGAAGATGGCACGTGACCAGCGTCACACGATTTAGTCTGATCGTTTATCGGTTCGACCGCGGGACTGCGACGACGAGGCCCGAACATCACTCAATCCGAAAGGGCTTATACGATCATCGAGCAAGCGAACATGCGTGCGAGGGTAGCCAAGCCTGGAAACGGCGGCGGACTCAAGATCCGCTCCCGTAGGGGTCCAAGGGTTCAAATCCCTTCCCTCGCACTGCAGCGAGGCGCCGGAAGATTCCCCTCAGGGGGCATCTTCCCTCGCAAACTTGCTTCTGGCGACGACAGACCAGTCACTCATACGGTCGGTTGTAAGTCATTTCCGGATTTCGCCGGAACGGGCGGCGAAATACCGGTAAACAGTTACAATCGACCGTATCAGTCTATACAGCCCAAGCGGGCGCTTTTATTAGCGGCTGGTGGCGTCGAGACAGTCACCCGGTTAATCAAAACCCAATATTCAGGGAAAAAGTCGGTGAACTATACCGCTCCGGGTCGTGAATTAAACGCAATGGTAACTAGTTCCGCAGACCCGAAAGACCGGCATATCTCGACAGACAAGGAGACGATCCGGGAGTGGGCGGACAGCCACAACGCAGTGCCGGTGCGGAGAGACTCTGACGGCTCTTTGGACTTCGTCCACGAGTACCGAGTCAGTGCCAAGCACCGCCGACTCGACTGGGACACGTTCAACGACGAACTCGAACAGAAGGGGGGTGCCGTCTCCTACCGCGTGGACGGTCTCGGGACCCCGGAAGTGGTGACACACGAACAGGTGGTCGACCGAAGCGACATCGAAGACAAGCGGATCCGGGACCGACTGGTCGCGGGCGAGACTGTGACGACCACGATCAGAGAGACGAGCGCCGTCGAGACGCCAGTTGTCGAGGAGGCCACCGTCGAGAGCGAACTCACCGACCGCGAGGTCGTCCACGAGGAACTGCTGGCCACCGACTTCGTGGACCGGACGTTCACAGTGGTCTCGTCGGACGACCCACCGGACGCTGATATGTTCGACCACGACCGCTACGTCGCCTCACTCGAAGCGTCCGGAAGCGAGCGTGCCAGGCAACTCGAACGGCAGGACTCGGAGGAAAACAACCGGTCGTGGGTGGCTACCAGCACCAAATCACCGCTCAAGGGAGGCGCGGAGGTCTATATCAGGCACGTCTGGGAGGTCACCCGCAAGGTCACGGAGCGATTCACGGTCGAGAGCCGTATTACCGGCACGGACGTCACCGAGGCCGAGACACTGGAGGATTACGACCTCGACGTGACGGGACTACAGCGGTCGATCATCGAGCAGGGGATGCTTGACACCGACGGCGAACCCGGCGAAGCGACGAGGGACTTCGAGATCGAGTCCGAGCTCGCCGAGGGCAACCGGGTCCACACCCACTTCAAGCGAACAAGTGTCGTCAAAGACGAGGTGGTCGACCAGGCCCGGGCCTCCTTCGCCGACATCGAGCGCGTAGAGCCCGTGGGGATGGACTTTATAAACTCGAGGCGCGTCGTCAGCGAAGAGACCACCGAGACGTTGCGTCCGGAGGCCGGAGGGATGGTGCTCACAAACGAAGACGTCGGGAAAGACATCGTAGATTTCAACGAGAACACCGTCGGGACAATCGAAAGTATCACCGACGGAGGTCAGACCGCGTACGTCGAACCACACTCGAGTATCACCGACCGGGTCACGTCGGCGCTCGGCTGGGACGACGACGACAGCCGCGAGATGGAGGTCTACGTCGGCCAGTTCGCAGACGTCACTCGGGAGGAGATCCGGCTGAAAGAACACGAGCAACTCGCCGAGAACCGACGACCCCGCTGAGACGACCGGACCAGACCGGTCCCTCTCGCGGTCCGAGTCGATATTTTCACACCGTGACTGCAGTACTCCCCGACCATCCCGCTCGTTGGTGCCGACGACACGTATCGAACTACCCCGTGATCTCGTCAGAGAGTGTCATCGGTCACCCCCGAGTGTGTCAGAATTCGTTGACGTGCGGTTCGTTCGAATCGACACGGTCTGGCGGTGCGGCTAATCGCAAGACATCGGCCGATTCGTCCTGATCAAACTGCCTTGTGACATCGGTCAGATCACCGGTCGGTCACAGGTCAAATCGATGAAAAGGGATGAAGTGCTCCGACGGCCCATTCGATTGAATACCGGGACCGAAACAGCGCCCCAGACCACCAGAAAGCACGCGTGCGAGGGTAGCCAAGCCTGGAAACGGCGGCGGACTCAAGATCCGCTCCCGTAGGGGTCCGAGGGTTCAAATCCCTTCCCTCGCCCGTGACGTCGCGGAGGCAATCCTGGCGGCGGCAGACGAGGCCCGCCAGTCGTTTCGGACGGAGCTGCAGGTAGAGACGAAGGGGGCGAAAGGCGACCTGGTAACCGAGGCCGACCGCGACGCACAGCGCCAGGTGATCGCGACGATCCGCGAGGAGTTCCGCTCCGACGCTATCGTCGCCGAGGAAGACGCGCTGCCAGTCGGGACCGGCGAAGACGAGGGGTTGGCCGCCGAGATCCCGGAGCGGGGGGACGCGTGGGTGGTCGACCCGATCGACGGGACCGCGAACTTCGCACGCGGACTGTCTCTCTGGACCACGAGCGTCGCCGCGCTCGTCGACGGGAGCGCGGTCGGGTCGGCGACGTTCCTGCCGGTCCACGGCGACGCGTACGCGGCCGGTCCCGACAGTGCCATGCGCAACGGGACGACGCTGGCGGTGAGCGACGAGAGCGACCCGGAGCGCTTCTCCGTGGGGCTGGTCGGCCGGTGGGAGCGCGAGGAGGCCGACGCCTTCGGCGACATCTGTGCGGCGCTGACGAGACACCTCGGTGACGTTCGACGACTGGGAAGCATGCAGGCGACGCTGGCGCTGGTCGCCGACGGTACGCTCGACGCCGTCGTCGCGCCCTCGCGAGAGGCCCCCTGGGACACGGTGGCCGGCGTCCACCTCGTCAGGGCCGCCGGCGGTGTCGTCACCGACGTCGACGGCGACCGCTGGGAACGGGACAGTCAGCGTCTCGTCGCGTCCGGCGACGGGGCCCACGACGCGGTCTGTGAGGCGGTCCGGGCAGGACTTGGCCACTAGGCACCTGTCCCGCGCGGGTAGAGCGAGGGGCGTCGGCGCGAGGGCGATCGACAGACGGTCGGGCCAGACTCTCGGGGGCGGCTGCCCGCTCGCCGTACCCGACCGAACGCGACCGGAAGGCTCAACAGGCCACATCGAGCGTATGCCGACATGGACGTCGAGGAGACGGTCTCCGAGCGGACGTGGCTCGGCGCGTTCCTGGTGCTGGTCGGGGGGTTGGT
This sequence comes from Halobacteriales archaeon QH_10_67_22, assembly GCA_003021305.1. GTDB lineage: Archaea > Halobacteriota > Halobacteria > Halobacteriales > Haloarculaceae > QS-4-69-31. The sequence continues at coordinate 32,913 of PXQN01000020.1, forward strand.
CGTCGGGTCGCTGGCGCTGCCCCGGCTGGTGTACGACGAGTTCATCTGGAAATACTTCTGGGGGCCGATCTACTCCGACGCCAACAACGCCCGCTGTGCGGTCAACACGCCCGACGGCGTCGAGTTGCTGGCCAGCGACGCAGCCTGTGGGTCCGCGTCCGGCGCCGTCGCGTACACGGGGTACACGACCGTCTCGACGGCCGGGTACATGGTCACACTCCTCTTCATGCTCGTGGGGGTGCTCTTCCTGCTCGACCGCATGGACGTGGGGACCGACCGGCGGTTGTTGCCCGCACTGGTCCCGTTCATGCTGTTCGGGGGGGCGCTCCGGGTGGTCGAGGACGTCACCGACGCCGCCGTGGGTGCGGGGGTCGAACCCGTGATCACCTACCCGGTGAACACGCTGTTCATCAGCCCGGTCATCTACGTGACGGTGTTCCTGGTGACGCTGGCCGGCCTGGTCGCGAGCATCCGACTGGAGACCGACGAGCGCGACCGGTACCGGACGATGGCTGCCGTCGGCGGGGTCGTGCTCGGCCTGACGCTGGCGTACCTCTTCTGGGTCGCTTCGACGAGAGGCTACGTCGACTTCTACCCGCAGATACTGGTCGTGGACCTGGGGCTGGCCTCCGTCCTGACCTACGGCCTCTACGTCGCGGCCGACCGGTACGAACCCGCTATCCACGAGGGCACCGGGCGCGCCGGGATCGTGGTCCTCTGGGCCCACGCCATCGACGGCGTCGCGAACGTCGTCGCGGCCGACTGGCTCCCACAACTGGGCCACCCGATCGAGGCCTACGGCGCCAAACACGTCGCCAACAGGGCGATCATCGGGGTCACCGAGACCCTCCAGCCCGCGGCGCTCTCGGCAGCGGTCGGAACCTCCTGGCCGTTCCTCCTCGTCAAACTCGCCGTCGCGCTCGGGATCGTCTGGCTGTTCGACGACCGGATATTCACGGAGTCGCCCCGCTACGCGGTGCTGTTGCTAGTCGCGGCCACTGCGGTCGGGCTCGGGCCGGGCACGAGGGACATGCTCCGGGTGACGTTCGCGATCTGACCCACGACACCCCTCGGCGAGCGCCCTCAGGTCGGCTCGCCGACTGCCAGGTGTGTCAACGTCTCCTCCGGATAGTACCGTCCCCCACAGGACGGACACTCGGCGACGGTCACCCCGTCGCTCGCTGATGGCGCCGGGAGGTCCCGGGCTACCAGCTGCTGTCCACAGTCCGTACACGGAAGGTCGAACTCTGATACCATGTCGTACTCCGCTGACGCTCCGCCACGAACGACGATAACGGACGTCAGGGTTCACGCTAGCGTTTGACAGGGGGTTTATTAAACACTCGCATCCCTCCGAATACTGCCAGTTTTCGCCGTCCTCGGCTGCGTAAGTTACTCTGGTGGCGTGACCGTCACGGGTAGGGGTGGTGGTCGCGGTCCAGCGCCGGTTCGAACCCCATCGCGTCGGGGACTGACCGGGCGCGCTCGCCGAAGAACGGGTCGTCGAAAAACAGCGGCTGGGCGGCCGGAACGAGCACACGGACTGCCTCGAACCCGACGGCCTCGACGTCACGGGTCGTCGTCCGGACCGCGTACGGCGCCAGGCCGGCGTCGGTGGCTCGCCCGACGACCGCGTCGAGGTGTGCGCTCCCGGCGGGCACCGAGTCGGGACCGACAGACGCGGCGGGAACGGACTGGTCGGGGTCGACGAACCCGTCGACTGCCGACGGACTGTCCGCGTAGTGTGTGATGGCGCCGTCGGCCGCGTCGGCGTCTGCGCCCATTTCGCGCAGTTCCAGCCAGTTCTGGACGGCCTCGGCGAGCGCGTTCCGTGCTGCGCGTTCGGGGTCGAGATGCGCGGCCGTTCCCAGCGCCAGTTTCGGCCACTCCTCGCGGTGGACGGCGACGGCGACGACCGGGACGTCGACGTCCTGAGTGAGCAGAAGTGCGGTCTCCTCGAGTTCCTCCGCGCCGGCCCGGGCGGCCAGCGTGCGGTAGACCTCGTCTTCGACGGCAAGCCCCAGCGGCTCGAACGTGGAGTACCAGGCGATCGTCGTCGCGTCACGCTCTAGGACCTCGTACAACCCGGACAGCAGCGCCTCGACCGTCGCGTTGCCCAGCCCGAGTCCCGTCGTGACGGCGGGGCGTATCGTCCGCTCGGGCGGCGGGTAGCAGACCAGTTCGGCCGGCAGTCCCACCGCCGCCCCGTCGACGAGTGACTCCCCGCTGACCCAGGGACGCTCGGCGGCGTCGGGGTCGCTCGCCCAGTCGTTCGGACGGACGAACGCCGACGGAGGGACGGCGTCGGCGACCTCCGCAGCTGTCCCGGTCGTAAACTCCGAACGCCGCCAGACGCCCCCGCAGTACCGTTCGAGTCCTTCACCAAGTGCTTTCACGAACGCCCGGTCCCAGTCGGCGTCGACGCCGGCAGCCTGCCGGGGTGCCGTGTCGTCGGCGAACGAGGCCGTGTCACAGAGGCGGGCGAGGTAGTACGGCGCCGGGTAGGACTGTGCTTCGCCCACCTCGGCGACGAGTCCGAGGCGGTCGTCCAGGGCTTGCTCGGCCCGGGCGAGTGCCGCCTCGACGTCACGCTCGCGGTCGCTCCGGTCGAGGTTTCTGTCGCGGCCGTCCCCACAGTCACAGCCGGGGACCGGGAGCAGACGGCGCTCGGCGTGGGGGAGTTCCACCACTTCGCCGCGGTGGTCGGCGGCGTCTTCGAGCAGCGCGACGCCGCGGTGGCCGGCCGTGGCGCCGGCGAGTCGGGCCGTGGCGTCGCTCGGCGGTTCGGCGGGGTCGGCGTCCTCGGGAACGTTCGAGGCGACGCGACTGACGAGACACTCGTAGCAGGCCGCCGCCGGGTCGAAGGTCGTCACGGCGGCGTCGACGACGGGGTAGCCCCCGATGCCCCCGAGTTCGACCCCGACCCACGGCAGGCCGGCCGCGAGCGCCCGCTCGTTGGCCAGCTGGAAGGTCCGCGTTCCCGCACGGTCCACGACGACCCCGAGCCGGTAGCTGGCGTCCAGTTCCGTCGGTTCGACGCGTTCGACGACGTGGTCGGCGTCGCCGAGCGCGGCCACGACGGCCTCGGCGCCCGGCCCGTCGCCGACGAGTCCGACTGTCATACCCGTCGCGACGGCCGGCGACACATTAGTCCCGGTGGTCGCCGGGCGCGGTAGCTACACCACGGGAACCGGTGACCCGGAAACTCACTGGGCTCACTCGACGGTGGCCACGCGGTCCCGGACGAGGCCGGTCAACTCCGCCACGTCGGCGTTGCGGAGCCTGCCTGTGTTCAGTCTGAGCCGCAATCGGGGCCGGCCCACGTCGATGGGGACCTTCTCGGTCATGATAACGCCGCTGTCCTCGAGGACGCCTTTCGTCCGGGAAAAGGTCGCCTTGCTCGCGAGCCCGACGTCCTCGCCCCAGTGACTGATGTCGTAGAGGAGGACGCCGTGGCGCGCCGCGACCAGTAACGCGATCGTCACCTCGTCGATCCCGTCGCCGTCGCCGCTGACCTCCGGCAGTTCGTCCAGGATCGCGTCGAAATCCGCGGCGGCAGCGTCGCCGATCTCCTCGGCCAGCGTCTCGCGGACCTCCGATATCGGGGGTGACCGGAGCCGGTACTCGTCGGCGGCCTCCCACCGGTCGTGGAAGTGGTCCACTGCCGAACCGACGAACGGGGACGCACGCGTCGAGAGCCCACCCACCCGTTCGGACGTGCGGACGAAAGAAACGACCATGCCGTTTGAGACGAGCACCGACCCGCCCGGAACCGACTCTGCCCAGCGGATCGACAGCGTCTCCGCGGCCGTCAGGTCGGCGGCGTGGCCCGAGACGAGAAAGTCCGCCATCGCCTCTTTCAACACGTCCTTGTCCGCGAGGAGTTTCACTGTCGGTGGGTCGCTCTGGTCGTGTAACCGAAAGATAATGTCCGGCACGCTCTCCTCTGTCGGGTTCACGATGTAAGCGTCCCCATCCGTCTCCGTTATCGCTTCGGATAGTACACCGCCCACGTCGTCCGCAAAGAAGTTCCCGGTCACGGTTCTTTCTGTCTTTCGAATTATCACACTTAATTTTAACGCACGTTCCGTTTGATTTCCGTCTACCAACACGTTTCAGATACCTCGGGTGTCCGACCTGTCGGGTCGGCTGAAAACGAGCTGTCGGGGAGGGCGAAAAGGTAGATTATTGTCCGAGGGCCGCCGAGTGTGGAGTATGAACTACGAGGCAGTCCGGGAGGTCGACCCGGCAGTGGCCGACGCCCTGGCCGGCGAAGTGGACCGCCAGCGCGACACGCTCGCGATGATCGCCAGCGAGAACCACGTCAGCGAGGCGGTTCTGGAGGCTCAGAGTTCAGTGCTAACGAACAAGTACGCCGAGGGTTACCCCGGCGAGCGCTACTACGGCGGCTGTGAGTACGCCGACGAGGTCGAACAGCTCGCCATCGACCGCGCGAAAGAGCTGTGGGGCGCAGAGTACGTCAACGTCCAGCCCCACTCGGGGTCCCAGGCCAACATGGCCGTCTACACGGCCGTGCTGGACCCCGGCGACAGGATCCTCTCGCTGGACCTGACCCACGGCGGCCACCTGAGCCACGGTCACCCGGCGAACTTCGCCGGCCAGGTGTACGACGTCGAGAACTACGAGGTCGACCCCGAAGCGGGACGCCTGGATTTCGAGTCCATCCACGAGCGGGCCGAGCGGTTCGACCCCGACCTGATCGTCTCGGGCTTTTCGGCCTACCCCCGCGAGGTCGACTGGGCGTCTTTCCAGGCGATCGCCGAGGCTGTCGACGCCTACCACATGGCCGACATCGCCCACATCACCGGCCTCGTCGCCGTGGGCGTCCACGACTCGCCGGTCGGTATCGCCGACTTCGTCACCGGGTCGACCCACAAGACGATCCGGTCGGGGCGGGGCGGCATCATCATGGCCGACGCGGAGTACGGCGACGACATCGACGGCGCGATCATCCCCGGGACCCAGGGCGGCCCGCTGATGCACAACATCGCCGGGAAGGCCGTCGGATTCGAGGAAGCCCTCCAGCCCGAGTTCGAGGAGTACGCCCGACAGACCGTCGACAACGCGCAGGCGCTGGGCGACCACCTGGAGAAACACGGCTTCTCGCTGGTCTCGGGCGGGACCGACACCCACCTCGTCCTGGTGGACCTGCGTGATTCCCACCCGGACGTCACCGGCAAGGAAGCCGAGGAAGCCCTGGAGGCGGTCGGCATCGTCCTCAACGCAAACACCGTCCCGGGCGAGACGCGCTCGCCGTTCGTCGCCTCCGGGATCCGCGCGGGCACGCCGGCGCTGACCACGCGCGGGTTCGACGCCGACGCCTGCGAGACGGTCGGCCACTGTATCGCCGAGGTGGTCGACAACCTCGGCGACGAGGCGGTCATGGCCGAGATGTCCGACATCGTCGACGAACTCTGTGCCGACCACCCGCTCTACGAGTGAGGTTCTGATACGGTCGTGCGTACCCAATTTAAAAAGAATTACGCACGACCGTATGACGCCGGAGCGGTACGCGACGTACCCGACCGACCCACCTTTTTGTCGTGGCCGGGCGAAGCGCCGGCCGATGACCGACGCCCAGTCACGACGCGGCTTCCTGGCGCTGGCCTGCACAGTCGGCCTCCCCGGAGTCGCCGGCTGTAGCGAGAGCGGCGACTCGAACACGGAGGATGGGGAGAGTGACGGCGACACCGGGACCGAGGCTCCCGAAAGCGGTGACGGAGATACCGGGACCGAAGCCACCGGGGAGGACGGGACCGAAAGCGCGGGCGAGGACGGAACGGCCACGCCGGAACCCGACCTCCGGGAGGCAAACGTCGTCGACGTGGCCGTCGAGGGAGGGGACGACGGGACGACGTTCGACGTGACACTGTACCACGACGACGACGGCGAGGACGGGTACGCCAACTGGTGGCAGGTCGAGACGCTGGCCGGCGAACGCCTCGGCCGGCGTGACCTCACACACGCCCACTCGACGGCACCGTTCACGCGCTCGGAAACCATCGACGTCCCGGACGGCGTCAGTTGCGTCGTCGTCCGCGGACACGACCAGACTCACGAGTACGGCGGCCAGGCGATGCTCGTCGACCTCGAAACCGGCGAGACTGTCGCTCACGACCAGGGCGCAGCGTCGCGGTCGTTCGACGCCGGGGACTGTCCCTAAACGGCCCCAGCAGACGCGCTTTTTATGGGTGTGTCTCACCGAGTGACGGGTATGACCGAGCTAGACGCGACCGACCGGGCGATACTCAACGCCTTCCAGGGTGGGTTCCCGGTCGTCACCGACCCCTACGAACCGGCGGCCGGGGCGCTGGCCGACCACGGCGTCGACGTCACCGCCGCACAGCTCCACGACCGCATGGTCGAACTGGACGAGGAGGGGGTCCTGACGCGCTTCGGGGCGCTCATCAACGCCGAGGAGATCGGGGGGACGGCGACGCTGGTGGCCATGCACGCGCCCGAGGAGCGCTTCGACGAGATCACAGAGCAGGTCAACGCTCACCCCGAGGTCGCACACAACTACGAGCGCGAGCACCCGCACCTCAACATGTGGTTCGTGGTGTCGGTGGCCGACGCCGAGCGCGTCGACGAGGTGCTTGGCGCTATCGAGGACGAGACGGGCCAGGAAACGTACAACCTGCCCAAACAGCGGGAGTTTCACGTCGAGGCGAAGTTCCCCGTCGAGGGCCCCCTCGAAGACGTCCCCGGCGGGATCGACCTGTCGGACCTGGGACCGAACGCCGACCCAACCGACCGCCAGCAACTGACCCCCGCCGAGCGGGACCTGGTCGTCGAGATACAGAGCGGACTCCCGCTCTCGCGGACGCCCTACCGGGACGTCGCCGACGAGTTAGGAGCCGACGTCGAGTGGGTGCTGGAGACGATCAGACGCTTCGACGCCGAGGGGAAGGTCCGGCGAGTGGGACTGATCCCGAACCACTACGCGCTGGGCTACTCCGAGAACGGGATGACCGTCTGGGACGTACCCGACGACGTGGTCGAGGAGGTCGGCCCCGAGATCGCCTCGTTCGACTTCGTGACCCACTGCTACCGGCGGCCCCGTCACGAGGGGGTGTGGCCGTACAACTTCTTCGCGATGACCCACGGCCGCAGCGAGGCCGAAAGCGACGAGCGCATCGAAACAGTCCGCGACCGGATGGCCGAGTACTGGGAGGTCGACGAGGAGGACTGGGACACCCTCTTCTCGACGCAGATACTCAAGAAGACGGGCATCAGACTGGACGAACGGGCCGAGGCAAACACCGCGTGAGTCGCCAGCGATGATACCGTTGCTCCACGACTTCGACGGCGAGACGGTGCTCGTGTTCGGGGGCGGGCGTGTGGGCGCACGGAAAGCGCGCCGGTTCGCCCGCGAGGCCGACGTCGTCGTCGTGAGCCCCCGATTCGCCGACGCCGACTTCGGCGGCGCACGCAAGGTCCGGGCGACGCCCGACGCCGGGGGCGTCGAGACGTGGTTCGACCGGACGGAGCCGGCGCTTGCGGTCGCGGCGACCGACGACCCGGCGGTCAACGAGGCCGTCGCCGCCGTCGCCGACGAGCGGGGCGTCCTGGTCAACCGGACGGACGTCCACGGCGAGCGCGACCCCGGGAGTGTGGTCGTCCCGGCCACCGTCCGGGACGAGCCGGTCGTCGTCGCGGTGGCGACCGGCGGGACCAGTCCCGCCCTGAGCCGATATCTCAGGCAGTCCATCGAGGACGATGTGGCGGGAGCGGGCGAGATGGCGGCGCTGACCGGGGAGTTGCGCGACCGGCTCCAGTCCGAGGACGTGCCCGTCGAACAGCGACGCGACGCGATGCGGGCCGTCGTCAGGTCCGACGACGTTTGGAAGGCTTTAGATAGTGGGGGCGATAACTCACGACAGACAGCAGTGGACGTACTCGACGACGTGCTAGGTGATCGGTCGTGACCGGACGCGGGGTCATTTCGGGTGTCAGCGTCGCACACGACCGCGCCACCATCGACGACCTGGAACGGGCGAGCGTCGACAGCCAACGGGGAGCGGTCGAGCAACTCGTGAGCGTCCCGACCGTCGACGAGGCGCTGGTCCTCCAGACGTGCAATCGTGTCGAAGCCTACGTCGTCACCGAGGACGAGGCCGACGGCCGGGCCGCGCTGGACGTGTTCTTCGAGGCGGTGCCCGACCGCACGCTGGTCGAGATGGACCACGAGGCGAGCCTCCGCCACATGATGCGGGTGGCGGCCGGCCTCGAGTCGCTGGTCGTCGGCGAGGACCAGATCCTCGGCCAGGTCGGCGACGCGTTCGAACTCGCCCGCGAGGCCGGCGGGGTCGGCCCGGTGCTCGAACAGGGGGTCACGAAGGCCATCCACGTCGGTGAGCGCGCCCGGACCGAGACGGCCATCAACGAGGGGTCGGTGTCGCTTGCGAGCGCGGCCGTCTCCCTGGCCGAGCAGGAAGGTGCCCTCGAGGGTGACGAGGCGCTGGTCGTCGGCGCCGGCGACATGGGGCGACTCGCCGCGAAGTCGCTGGGCGAGTACGTCGACCACATTCACGTCGCCAACAGGACCGAAGTCCGCGCCGACCACATCGCGTCGCTGGTCGACTGCGCGACGACGACCCACGACCTAGAGGACCTGGCGTCGGCGGTGGCGTCGTCGTCGGTGGTCGTCACCGCGACGGGCAGCAGCGACTACCTGCTCGACAGGCCGACGCTGGCCGACGCCGGCGAGACGTTCGTCGTCGACATCGCCCGACCGCGCGACGTGGCGCCGTCGGCGACCGACCTCGACCCGGTGACCGTCCACGACCTCGACACGCTGCGGACGGTGACCGACGAGAACCGCCGGCAGCGCGCCGAGGCCGCCGCCACGGTCGAGGAGATGATAGACGTCGAGTTCGACCGTCTGCTCGCCCAGTACAAGCGCAAGCGCGCCGACCAGGTCATCTCGGCGATGTACGAGAGCGCCGAGCGCGTCAAGACGAGGGAACTCGACACGGCTTTCGAGAAGGCAGCGTTCGACGACCGGGAACGCGAGATCGTCGAGTCGATGGCCGACGCGGTCGTCAACCAGTTGCTCGCGGCACCGACGAAGAGTTTGCGTGACGCCGCCGAGGAAGACGACTGGTCGACTATCAACACCGCACTCCAGCTGTTCGACCCCGAGTTCGGCCCCGAGGCCGCGCCGCCGGCGGCGCTGGCCGGGGCGGACGACCTCTCCGTCGAGGACATCCCCGAGTCGGTCCGCGAGGAGATCCCCGGCAGTGTCGGCGACGAACTCGACGACTGCCGGTAGGAACTTTCTTGCGGCTGCCCGCTGATGAGTCACACATGGCAGACACCCTCTCGGACGACGAGATAGCTGCACAGTTGCCCGACGGCTGGGACCGGGACGGCGACGAGATCGTCCGGACCTACGAGTTCGAGACGTATCTGGGCGGCGTCGGCTTTGCGGCCGGCGCCGGCGGGCTCGCCCAGGAGGCGTTCCACCACCCCGAGATGACGATCGGCTGGCGCGAGGTCGAGGTCCGCCTGACAACCCACGACGCCGGCGGGGTCACCGAGAAGGACATCGAACTCGCCGAACGGTTCGAAGAACTCGTGTGACCGTGGCGGCCGGGCCGACACAAGACGTTTATCGGTCCGAAATGACAGACTATCCGTATGTCGCTGGGGATCACTCACTTCGCCATCGGGGCCGGGATGACGACGCTTCTCGTCACGCTCGTGGTGCCGAGAGCGCGGTACCCCCGGACGCTGGTCCTCGTGGGCGGGGTCTGGGCCATGATCCCCGACTTTTACCTGTTGAGTCCGGTCGCCCGGGAACAGCTCTACCACTTCCACAGGGAGTCGGTCGTGATGGAGCTGTTCTGGTTTCACCGGACGATAGACACGCTCGACGCCGGGAAGTCGATACCGCTGGCCGCGGGCACGGTGGCGTTTTTCCTGACGGTGACCGCGGTCGCCGACCGGCGCGACTACCGCAGGCCCGAGCGGCTCCGGTCGGGTCACGGTTCGGAGTCCAGACTCGACCGGAAACGAGATCCCTGATAGTGATTATTGTCGGTCTGTTCCGGATCGACCGCACGACTGCATGCGGTCGTACCGGTAAATCGCTACAATAATCACTATGAGACGCCAGAAGGTACTTGTCCGGCGATAGCAAAGGAAATAGATCCAATGGCCGAGACCGACTACGACTTCTGGCTGTTCGACCTCGACGGGACGCTGGTGGACGTCGAACCCGCCTACGCGCGGGAGGTGTTCGACGAGGTCGGCGCCAGGCTCGGTCACTCGTTTACCGACCGCGAAGTCGAGTTGCTCTGGTACGGCGTGGGTGGTGCGCGCGAGGAACTGCTGGCAAGTCGCGGGCTCGACGCCGAACCGTTCTGGGACGTGTTCCACGACGTCGAAGAGCCGTTGCGGCGCGCGGAGGCGACCTACCTCTACGACGACGTCGAGGCGTTTCTCGCGGGGCTGGACTGCCCGACGGGGGTCGTCACCCACTGCCAGCCGTACCTCACCGACCCGCTGCTCGACCACCTCGACATCGGCGACTGGTTCGACGCCGTCGTCTGCTGTGGCGACGACGTGGGCTGGAAACCCGACCCGCGACCGGTCGAGCGGGCGATGGCCGACCTCGGCGTCGGGCACAACGGCCACAGCGGCGTCCTGGCGGGCGACGACCCTGCAGACATCGGAGCGGCCTGGAACACGGGTCTGGACGCCGTCCACGTCGAGCGCGTCGACCCACATCGCCGCGGCCAGTGTGTCCTCGGCGACCACCGCATCAGGACGTTCGACGAGTTCTCCGTCCGAGACGCGTCTCCCCGGTAGGCGTCGCGGCGGCCCAACTCATACGGTCGTGCGTAATTCTTTTTGTGCCCACGAAATAGACGACCGCCCTCGTGGTCCGAAACGCCGATCCGAACCGACACTGCAGAAATTAGTTACGACCAGCGCCTCCACCGGGCCGACCTGATGCGAGACGGCCTCGCGCCCGGGCAGGAAGCCGCCGTGCCCGGTGAAGTGCCAGGCGAAGTAGCCCAGGAAAAAGGTCGCCAGTAGCGCCATCCCGAGCGCGTAGACGAGTCGCGGCCGGATGTCGAGCATCACGAGTTTGATACCGACGAGGATCGCGAGCGCGGACGCGACGAACAGCGCCGGTCGGGGGTCGCCGACGAGCAACGAGGCGTTGTCGGTCGCCAGCAGCGCGACCAGTCGCGGGAACCCGCGGTCGGGGTGGAACAGGTGGATCCCGGCGACGAGGTACGCGAGGGCGGCCCCGAGGTACGCGAGGTTCTCCTCGAGTACGTGCCCTGCTTGTTCGACGGTTGCCATCGGCCCGACGTTGGCCCGCCGACGGCAAAAACGGTCGCTTTTCCGACCGGGCGCTACCAGGGTCGACACCGGTCGGCGTCGCGAGCCGGCCGAACCGCCCTCACTCGGCGGGCCCGTACCCCGCCAGGTCCGACAGGACGCCCCCGATATCGTCGAGTTCCGTCCGCAGGCGTTCGACGCCGGGTTTTCCCGTGCGGTCGGGGTCGGCATACACCGTGACGGCCTGGGTACCGACCGGGACGAACCCCAGGTCGAGTTTCGCCGCGGTAGCCCGGAGCCCGAGCGCGGCGTCGGCGTCACCGGCCGCGACCGACCGCGGCGGACTCTCGAAGGCCCGCCGGGTCAGGTCGAACCCGCGGACCGCATCGGTCACCTCGCGGCGGGTGCGGCCGCGGTCGTCGGCCAGGTCCGCCAGCGCGTTGGACAGACTCGTCCGCAGGCCCGAGTCGGTCGGCCGGTTGACGAACGCCAGGTCACGGTCGACCAGGTCCGCCAGCCCCGACACGTCCTGTGGGTTGCCCGCGGGCACGACCAGCCCCCACTCGCGCTCGAACCCGCCCAGGCGCCGGGCGTCGACGTCCTCGGCGGGGCCGGCGACGACGGCCACGTCGGCCACGTCGTCCCGGAGCCACCGTAGTCCGGGTCTGGAGCCCCGCGAGAGGTACCGCGGTCGGTCCAGTCGGTCCAACACGCGCGAGAGCGCCGGGTCGTCCTCGCCCACGCCCAGCACCGTCGGCGGGCGCACGTCCGGCGAGAACAGCTCGACCGTGACCGACTCGCCAGCGGCGAGGTAGGCGGTGTCTGCCGGCAGGTCGACGACGCCGTCGGCTTCGGTGAGGCTGGTCGTCGCGCCGCTACCCTTGTCGACGGGGTAGACGAGGGTCTCGCCGTCGCCGTCGGTCACGAGTCCGACCGGGACCAGGCGGCGGCGGCCCTCCTCGGCGCTCTCGCGGAGCGCCATGCGCCCGGCGACGGTGGCCGAGTCGGGGTCCGGACGGCCGGTCGCCTCGCGGATCGCCGGTGCGACGAACGTCCGGAAGATAGAGAGCGCAGACACCGGATAGCCCGGCAGGCCCACGTAGGCAGCGTCGTCGATGCGGCCGATGATCGTCGGCTTGCCGGGTTTGATCGCGATACCGTGCAGGCGGAGTTCGCCCCGCTGTTCGACGACCTGGTAGACGACGTCGACTGCGCTGGCGCTGGTCGACCCGGAGGTCAGGACCAGGTCACACTCGGCGGCGGCCTCGGTGAGCGTCTCGGCCATCGCGGCTCTGGCGTCGTCGACGTGGGGGTAGACGACCGGGTCGCCGCCGGCGGCCGCGACGCCGGCCGCGATGGCGTAGGTGTTCACGTCGTAGATCTGGCCGGCGTCACTGTTCAGGTCCTCGCCGGGCCGGACGAGTTCGTCACCCGTCGAGACGATGCCGACCGCGGGGCGGGCCCGGACCGGCACCTCGGCGACGCCCAGCGCCGAGAGCAGGCTCACCTCGCGGGCGGTCACTTCCGTCCCCGGTCCGAGTGCGCGCTCGCCGGCCGAGACGTCCGCGCCGGCGAACATGACACTCTCGCCGGGCGTCACCGCCGTCCGGACGGCCACGGTGTCGTCATCGCGCTCGCTCGTTCGCTCGACCATCACGACGGCGTCGGCGCCGTCGGGCATGACCGCGCCCGTCGACACCTCGACGGCCTCGCCCTCGCCCACCGTCGCTGCGGGCGTTTCGCCGGCGTGGACCGTCCCCGCGAGGTCGAGCACCGCGGGGTCGGTCTCGTCGGCGCCGAACGTGTCCCGGGCGCGCACAGCGTAGCCGTCCATCGCTGCCCGGTCGAACCCCGGGACGTCGACAGTCGCGTCGACGCGCTCGGCGAGGACGCGGCCCCGTGCCGCCCGGAGCCCGACCGTCTCGACGCCGCCGCCGATATCGAGGTCGGCGATGGCCTCGTGGGCGACTGCGGGGTCGGCCAGGTCGCGGAACTCCTTGCGCTCGCTCATGGGTGATACTCCCAGTCCTGGACCGTCACTGTTTCGCCTGCCGGCACGCCCTCGCGGGACTCCGGGACGACGACCCATCCGTCGGCCGCGGCGACGCTCGACATGACGCTCGCCCCGCCCGTCCGGACCGGTTCGGCCGTCACCGCGCCGTTCTCGGTGTCGTCGGATCGGTCCAGCGAGACGCGCGCGAACGTCCGCACGCCGACTTCGCTGGCCAGTTTCCCCGTGAGTCGTGCCTCGACGCTCGGATGGGACTCGAGCGGGAAGCGCCCGGCCCGTTTGACCGCCGGGCGCGCGAACGCCATCGCCGTCACGAGACAGGACACCGGATAGCCGGGCAGCAGCAACACGGGCGTCTCGCGGACGACGCCGAACCCGACCGGGTAGCCGGGTTTGAGCGCGACCCCGTGGACGGTCACCTCGCCGATGTCCGCGAGCACCTCGGGTAACAGGTCCCGTTCGCCGACGGAGGTGCCGCCGGTCGTGACGACCAGGTCTTTCGTGAGGTCGCGCTGGAGGGCGCTCCGGAGGGCGTGGCGGTCGTCGGTGACCGGGTTCCGGTAGGTAGGTTTGCCGCCCCAGCGGTCGACGAACGAGGCGACGGTCAGCCCGTTGGTCTCGACGACCTCCCCGGGCTGGGGGTCGCTCCCGACCAGTTCCTCGCCGGTCGGGACCACGCCGACGGTCGGCCGGGCGACCACCTCGACCCGGGTGCGCTCGACCGACTTGCAGAGCCCGAGGTCCGAGACGCACAGGCGACGGCCGGCCTCGAACACCGTCGCGTCGGCGGGGACGTCCTCGCCGGCCGGCCCGACGTTCTCGCCTTCGGCGACGGGGGTCGTCACTTCGAGGGCGTCCCCGTGGACCTCGGTATCTTCGACGCGGACGACGGCGTCGGCGCCGTCGGGGAGTTCGCTCCCCGTGTGCACTCTGACACCGGACTCCGGCCCGACCGTGTCGCCAGTCCGGAGAACGGCCGGCGACCGGTCGCTGGCGCCGAAGGTGTCCTCGGCCCGGACCGCGAACCCGTCCATCGCCGCGCGGTCGTAGTGGGGGACCGGCCGGCGGGCCGTCACGTCTTCCGCGAGGACGCGCCCGACGGCGCTCGTGACCGGGACGCGTTCGCTGCGGTCGACGGGGTCGACGACCTCCCGCAGTCGCTCCAGCGCGTCGTGCAGTCGCGTCCTGTCTTTCAGTCCCGACTCGCGTCGGTCGCTCATATCCTGACTTCCGGCGCCCGACTCATAAGCGCCCTGACCGACGGGCGGTGTTTCCTGTTCTCTCGGCCAAACGGACGACAAGCGGTCGCCAGGCGGGAAACGGACACCACACCCTTTTTCGCGGGTGAGTCCGTAGGACCGTACATGTCAGCGTTGCGTGAAGCGTTACGGGACTTGCCAGACGCAGTGTTCGCGGACGTGCTCGAGAGCGACGACGCGTACCTCCTGGTCGTGGACATGCCGGGCGTGACCGCGGAGACGGTCGACGTCAGCGTCGACGGGAGTCGTCTGCGGATCGAGGCCCGTCGGGTCAAGGACCTCCCCCCCGAGTTCGACTACGTCGAGGAGGAACGGTCACTGTTCTTAGACGTGGAACTGCCGCTGCCGCCCGGCGTGACCGGCGCCGACGCCGAGGGGTCGGTCGAGCGCGGCGTCCTCGAACTCCGCCTGCCGAAAGCCCAGCCCACACCGGAGACGACGATCCCCGTCGAGTAAGGTGGTCAGGTGAATCTACGCTCGTACAGACGGTTTGTCGTCGTCGCGTGGCAGTTTCTCCCGCTGCTGGTCGCCTACACCAGAGACCGCAACCGATTTCTGTTCTTCGGGTCGGGCCGGACGGTGTCGCCCGAGGAGCGTCGCCGCCGCGCGCGGTCACTCCTCGATTCGATGCTCACCCTGGGACCGACGTTCATCAAACTCGGGCAGTTGCTGTCCACGCGGCCGGACGTCCTCCCGCCCGAGTACATCGAGGAGTTCGAGGAACTCCAGGACCAGGTGCCGCCGGCACCGTGGCCGGAGGCCAAACTGCTCATCGAGGCAGACGTCGGCCCGGTCGACGCCACCTTCTCGGAGTTCGACACCGACGCCATCAGCGGGGCGAGTCTCGGCCAGGTGTACTACGCTGAGACCGAAGACGGGCCGGTCGCGGTGAAACTGCGCCGCCCCGGGATCCGCAATCTCATCGACGCCGACCTCCGGGTGATCCGGTGGTCGCTGCCGATACTGCAGTACTTCGTTGACGAGTCGCGGGCGTTCTCCCTGGAGACGCTGGCCGACGAGTTCGACAAGCGGATCCGCCAGGAGATCGACTACGAGCGCGAGGCCCGCATGTTACAGGAGATCAAGGAGAACTTCGCGAACAGCCCCGACGTACGGATGCCCAGCGTCGACGAATCCCGGTCGACCGAGCGCGTCCTCACCATGGAGTACGTCCCGGGCACGAAGATCACTGACCTCGCGGAACTGGACGAACGCCGCCACGACCGGACGGCCCTCGCCGAGACCCTCCAGGAGGCGTACCTCCAGATGATAATCCAGGACGGCGTCTTCCACGCCGACCCCCACCCCGGAAACCTGGCGGTCCAGGAGGACGGGACGCTCGTCTTCTATGACTTCGGGATGAGCGGCTACGTCGACCCGTTCATCCAAGACCGCATCGTCGACTTCTACATCGCCGTCGCCGACCAGGACATCCAGGGGATCCTCGACACGCTCGTCGAGATGGGTACCCTGAGTCCGGAAGCCGACCGGCAGGTGATGGCGAACGTCCTCGAACTCGCCATCGCCGACGCCCGCGGCGAGCAGATCGAACAGTACCGCGTCCAGCAGATCGTCCAGCAGGTCGAGGACACTATCTACGACTTCCCGTTCAGACTCCCGTCGAACCTGGCGCTCGTCCTGCGGGTCGCGACGGTCGTCGAAGGTGTCTGTGTCACCTTAGACGAGGACTTCGACTTCATCGAGGTGGCGACCCAGTACCTCCGCGAACAGGGCTTTCTCCGCGACACAGCCCGCGAGTACGTCGAGGAACGCACCAACGAGGTCGGCGAGGCCGCCCAGGCGTCACTGCGCATCCCGTCGAAACTCGACGAAGTGCTCGACCTGGCCGTCTACGACGACCTCCAGATCGAGGTCGACATCCGCGACTCACAGCGGCTCATCGGCCGGTTCACCCGCCGACTCGTCTACGGGATCGTCCTCGCGAGTTTCGTGCTCGGGACCGTCGTCCTCTACGTCTTCGACGAACTGCTAGCCGCGGGCGTCACGACCGCCCTCGCACTCGGGACCACCGTGTTGCTGTACTACTCGTTTCGCCGCAGGAAGGGGATCCGCGCCCAACCGCAGTTCACGCGCCAGAGTATGCGCGAACGCGACCGGGAGTGAGTTCTCGGTCGTCGGTTCTGCCGGTGGGCCGTCCGCCGTCAAAAGAATTACGCACGACCGTATCATAGTGATTATTGTAGGTCTGTTCCGGATCGACCGCACGACTGCGTGCAGTCGTACCGGTAAATCGCTACAATAATCACTATCAGTCGTCGGCCTGCCCTTCCTCGGGCGTGAAAGTGACGCCGTCGATCTCGATTTCGTCGGGGACGCGGCTCGTGTC
>PXQN01000027.1:0-24996 GCA_003021305.1 Halobacteriales archaeon QH_10_67_22
GGCCGCTGAAAAAGGGGTTCCGCAGTCGGCCTCAGCGCGGCGCGCCCTGGTATCGCGCGCTGCCAAAGCCCAGCAGCGGGAAGAAGATCGGACCGAGCAGCCACAGTCCGACGCCGTAGCCCGTGCCCTTGCCGAAGGCCTTGGCCACGTCGATGAGCGGCACGACCAGCGCCAGCGGAACGACGATGCTCAGGATGACCCACAGGAGGTCTCGACCGGCGACCTCCGTTACCAGCACGTACACGTTGTACAGCGGAATGATCGCCGCCCAGCCGGGCTGACCGGCCTTCGTGAAGACCTTCCACATGCCGGCGATAGTCACCAGTGCGAACAACAGCGGCACCACGATAAAGAGCAGGCCGACGACGGCGAATGCGCCGCCGCCACCGCCGCTACCGCCTGTCTGCAGTAGTTGTAGTCCGTTCACGAGTCCAGTACCAAGTATGCTCCCGATCATGCTGCGTCATTGAGTCTAACAGCATTGTATATAAATTCTATCCATGGTCAGACACGTCACGTCTCGATCCTATCCGTGTACTACAACCCGGTTGGTCAGGTACTTTATCGGTTCCAGGCCGTCTAGCGTAAAAAATACTGCTCTATTGAAAATGGAAGAAGGCAGCGAGATCACTCCGTAATGAGTATGACGAAATGAGGTCGAGAAGGCGATTATGGGCGTCGCGCTGCTCGACCTTATATCGGGTCCGACGCGTACCGCCGACGTGACCAGTGGAGCGTCCGTGCCGGGCGATTCGGAGTTTCAGTTCGAGCTGTCGGTCTGCCAGTGGGTCGAACGGCACTGGCCGCCCGACGGGACGCTCGCCGACGACACGGCGACCATCGTCGCCCGGCAACTCGGGACGAAACACCGCCGCTGGGACACGGTCGTCGTCGAGTGTGACCGGCACGCTCTCCGAGCCCGGGCCGCCTTCGGCGAACGGGAACTGGATTCGGACCTGTTACACGTGGTGGGCAACGCGCCCGCCGAGTGGGCCTGGTACCGTGACGCGCTTCCGGAGCCGGGCTACCCCTGGCGGTACGTCCGCGAGGCGGTCCACCGCGCGGCCGACCGGGGGCTGGTCGAGCGGCGCCGCCGGGGCAACCGCGTGCAACTCCGTCGGAAACGGCCCTATCCCGACTGGGTCGACCGCGTCGTGGCCATCGAGAACAAACCGGACCTCGACCGGTCGGCGGCGCGTGCGCTCGTCGACCAGCTAGAACGGGACGTTGCGCTCGGACTCGCCGACGAGGTGTGGGTCGCCACCGCCGCGACCGGCGGGACCGTCGAACCGGCGCTCCTGGAGGCGGTGCCGGTCGAGGCGGGGATCCTCGTCGTCGAGCCCGACGACGCGACCGTGGCCTGGCACCCGGGCGCGCTCGCAGTCGACGACCCCGGGACCAGAATCCGCGACCGGCCGGCCGGCGGCGACCACGACGCCTCGGCCGCCCGGTTCGAGTACGCCGACGCGGACTGGAAACGGGACAAGCGCCTGGCGATCGCCGAGCGCGCCTACGGCCGGGGCTGGCGGTCCTACGCGGACTCGATGCGACCCGACTGTCGACACTTCACCCTCAGGGACACCGCCAGCGGCGTGCTCCCCTACTGCGAGGGGAAGGCGTGTCACCAGACTGCCGGGGAGTGTCGGGGCTCGTGTGGGGAGTTCGAGCCCGAACCGCCGGCCTGGCGGACGAGAGGCTGGCCCATCGACGGCGGCCCCGGCGCGGGGATCAAGCGCCTCCTCGCGCGCCAGCGCCGCCGCCAGCGACCCGGACTGGAGGAGTGATAGTGATTATTGTCGGTCTGTTCCGGATCGACCGCACGCAATCGTGCGGTCGTACCGGTAAATCGCTACAATAATCACTATGAACCGCCCACGAGCGGTCGACCCGGACGTGTGGCGTGAGAAACTGCCGGCGCCCTGCGGGCGGTCGTTCCCGCTCCCCCGACTCATACGGTCGTGCGTAATTCTTTTTGTGCCCACGAAACAGACGACCGTTCCCGTGGTCCGAAACGCCGATCCGAACCGACACTGCGGAAATCAGTTACGCACGACCGTATCACTCCTCGACGGTGTCGACGTCCAGCGTGTCGCGGTCCAGCGCCAGGCGGTAGGTCGGCACCGCCCGCTCGACCCGGTCGACGAGGCCTTTCTCGGCGAGCGACCGCAGGGCCCTCCGGACCTCCTCGACGGCGGGGTCGGAGCCGGCGTCGCGCAGGCCGTGCAGCGTCGCGACGACGCTGTCCGGTTCGTCCTCGGGGCCGGCCAGCACGTCGAGAACGGCGTACTGGAGCGGTGTGACCGTCATCGTCTCGCCTGCGCCCTCTGCACCAACGAGGCTGGCGGCTTCGGGCGTCGCACAGATGAGGCTGTCCTCGTTGCGGTAGTAGTACTCTTTCAGTTCGGACTCGAGATACTGGTGGACCTCGCTCCCGCTGTCCATCCCCCACTTCTCCTGGAGTTCGCCGTTTTTCGTCGGCTGGAGCGCGACGACGTCTGCCAGGCGCTGGCGGGTCTCCTCCGAGAGGCTCATTCGGTTAACGGTAGACCCACCGGAGTATAAGCCCGTTCTGGACTCGCTCGGCTCATACGGTCGTGCGTAATTCTTTTTGTGCCCACGTAACAGACGGCTGTCCCCGTGGTCCGAAACGCCGATCCGAACCGACACTGCAGAAATTAGTTACGCACGACCGTATCAGAGCTGGTCGAGCGTCGACGCGACGTCGTCCCAGTGGCTGCCCTTCCAGAAGTGCTGGCCACAGCCCCGGCACCGCCATACCGGCTGTTCGTGGGGCGGGGGTGCGTACTCCGGTGTCGGTTCGGTCCAGTCGACCGTCTCCAGCGGGCGGTTGCAGGCGCTACACCGCGCCGGTTCGTCGGCCAGCGCCAGGGCAAAGCCCGCGTCCTGCAGTTCGCGCAACTGGTCGGTCACCTCCCGCGTCGACAGCAGTACCGACCGGTCGGCCCGGCGGGCAAGCGCCCGGTCGCGCGTCACCACGAGTCGGTCCTCGGTGTGGGCGACCGCCAGCACCGTCTCGTCGTCCGTGAGGCCGCGCTCGCCCGTGTAGGTGGCGTCGTACCCGCACATCCGCAGGTACGTCGACAGTTTGCCCAGCATGGCGTCCAAAACGAGTGCCGTCTCGCCCGGCGTGTGTTTCCCGTCGTCGGTCCCGTCGACTCGCTGCTCGTCAGTCCCGTCGGTCCCGGCCGTCTCGCTGGTCTCGGCCGACTCGTCTCTTCCGGTCCGCTCGTTAGTCCCGCCCCGCTTCCCGGTCATGCGAGAAACTCCCGGACCCCCTCGGCGGTTCTGGTGTTCAGGACGTCCCCGGTTTCGGCCCAGCCCCGGCGGGCGGTGTGGACGCCGTACCGGACCAACTCGTAACTCGCCGGCCGGTGTGCGTCGGTGTTGACCGCGACCGTCGCGCCCGCTTCGAGAGCGGTCTGGACCGCCCGTCCACCCAGGTCGAGGCGTTCGGGGTTGGCGTTTATCTCGAGTGCGGTCCCGGTGTCGGCGGCGACCGTCGCGAGGCGTTCGACGTCGACGTCCAGCCCCGACCGCCGGCGGAGATAGCGACCGGTCGGGTGGCCGATGATGTCGACCTCCGGGTGGCTGGCGGCCGCGACCAGCCTGTCGGTGCCGTCGCCGTCCAGTCCCGCGTGGGGCGAGGCGACGACCACGTCCAGGGCCGCCAGCAGGTCGTCGGCGACCGACACCGACCCGTCGGTCCCGACGTTGGCCTCGACACCTGCGAACACCGTGATGTCGGTGTCGTCGGCGACAGCGCGTATCTCGGACAGCTGGTCGCGCAACGCCTCGTCGGGCACGCCGACGCCGCCGACCATCCCCGGGCCGGTCGCGTGGTCGGTGACCGCGACGTAGTCGTGGCCGACCGCGGCCGCGCCCTCGACCATCTCCCTGATACTGTCGTTGCCGTCCGACCAGTCGGTGTGGACGTGCAGGTCTCCCCGGATCTGGTCTTCGACGACGAGGTCGGGCAACTCCCCGGCCGCGGCCGCGTCGATCTCGCCCCTGTTCTCGCGCAGTTCCGGGGCCATCGCGGCCAGACCCAGCGCCTCGTACATCCCCGCCTCAGTCTCGCCGGCGACGCGCTCGCCCGCCCGCTGGTCGGCGCCGGGTTCGGCAACGTCGCTCACGTCGAAGAGGCCGTACTCGTTCATCTTCAGGTCGCGGTCGATGGCGCGGTTGCGCAGCGCCACGTTGTGGTCCTTGCTCCCGGTGAAATACTGGAGCGCGGCGCCGAACTCGGTGGGCGCGACCACCCGCAGGTCGACCCGGACACCGTCGGCGCGGACGCTGGCTTTCGTGTCGCCGGCCTCGATGACCGAGTCGGCCGCGGGCCACTCCCGGAAGGCCGCGACGGCCGCCTCGGCGTCGTTTGCGCCGACGAGGACGTCCACGTCGCCGATGGTCGGTTTCCACCGCCGGATCGACCCCGCGAGTTCGACCCGTTCGACCGGGGACTGTTCGGCGAGGTAGTCGACGACCGCTTCCCCGCCGGGTCGTGCCGCGCCGAGCAACTCGCGCTCGGCGGCCTCGCGGGCGAACGCGACGCCCTCGGCGATGTTCTGTTCGGTTTTAGCACCGAAGCCCGACACCTCGCGGATCTCGCCGTTCTCGGCGGCGGCCGCCAGGTCGTCCAGGTCAGCGACGCCGAGCGCCTCGTAGAGGGCGCCGACGGTCTTGGGGCCGACCCCCTCGACGCGGGTCAGCGCTGCTATGTCGACCGGTAACTCGGCGCGCAACTCGTCGAGTTCCGCGATCGAGCCCGTCCCGACGTACTCGACGACCTTCGACGCGATGGCGTCGCCGACGCCGTCGACCCGGGCGACCGCGTCGGGACCCTCTGCGGCCAGGTCGGCGACGCTGTCGGGGTACTCGCGGACGTTCTCGGCGGCCCGCCGGTAGGCGCGGGGTTTGTACTCGACGTCCCGGGCTTCGAGCAGGTCCGCGAACTCCGCCAGTCGGGCGGCGATCTCGTCGTCGCTGACTGTCATCCCCGCCCTCCCATCCCGACGCCCCCGCCCCCCCCGGAGACGTGTTCGCGAAACACCCACACTGTTCGTGACCACTTATAGACACTTTGACGTGTCCAAGCGTCGTTCCCGCCAGGTGGCGCTGTACGCACGGGTGAGACCGAGTACGAACGCGAGCGAAATAATGCTGTTGCGT
The DNA here is from genome assembly GCA_003021305.1 of Halobacteriales archaeon QH_10_67_22. Classification (GTDB taxonomy): domain Archaea; phylum Halobacteriota; class Halobacteria; order Halobacteriales; family Haloarculaceae; genus QS-4-69-31. Next base: position 5,191 of record PXQN01000027.1, read on the forward strand.
CGGCGTGCCCGAGCGGTTCGCTCGCCGGCGCGACGACCGAGCCTGCCCTCCACCGGTCGGACGTCGGCGGCACCCGCTCCCACCGGCAGCCGCGGGAGCTTCGTGACGGTCCGGCGTGACGGACCGACAACGGGACGACCACAGCTGGGGGGTCGAGCGGTGACGACGGCGGTTTTGTACCGACGGGCGACGGTGGCGTTCGTCGACCCGGCCGCTCGGGCCAGTCCGGGGACGGTCATCGGTCCAGTCTCCCGGCCCTGCCGTCGTCCTCGCCGAGTACCTTCTTGAGGAAGTTCGTCCAGCGTTTCTTGTCGGCCCGTTCCTGGGCCTCGATCTCGGCTTCGAGGTTCGTCGGGCCGAGGTTCTCCAGGGCGTTCAATGCGCGGTCGATGCCGATAACGGCCTGGACCAGTCGTTCGCCTTCCTCGCGGCTGATGTCGTCGTCCTCGATGCGCTGTTTGCGCTGGAGGCGTTCGCGCCGCAGATTGACTTTCGCCCGGTCGACGCGCTCGCGCTCGCCGGGCGGGACGGTGTCGCGGCGCTTGATCTCGAAGACGAACTCGCGCAGGTTCACCGACTCACCCTGGACGTCGATGCGGTCGGGGATGTCCGCGCCGACTGTCGCCCCGTCGCGCTCGATGCGCTCCAGGAGCTGCTTGCGCTCGTACTCTTTCACACCTCCCGCTCCGGGACGGACGATAAAAAACGTACGGCGTGGGTACCCACTGTCCACGTGTGGTGGTGTCAGACCGTCTCAGCCACGGATCCGGAGAGTCCGCCGGAAGCGTGCGAGACGGTACCGTGTGGCGCGGTCAGGTGTCACGCGAAGGGTAGCCCATATATGCATGGGTGTCCTAGTGGATACTGAGACCATCGCCAGCGGGTGTCCGGCGATCCTGATAAATATGAGCCGCGTATACAGACTCCACTCGACACTTGAACTGCCGCTGGAGGACGTGTACGACTTCTTCGAGAGCCCGGAGCTCCCCGAGGGTATCGAAGACGTCGACATCACACGTCGGAACAACACGTTGATCATCAGTGCCGTCTCGACCGACGAGGAGATCAGCAAGTACACGCCCACTGCCCAGCTGAAAGCCAGCGTCACCGAAAACCGCGTCTACGAGGAGCTCGAAGAGGAAGAGGAAGACGACGCCCCGCTCGGAACGCCGACCGGGAGCGGCGGGGGCGGTCCCCAGTGGGGCACTCTCGAAGAGGAGGAAGAAGAACGACCGTCGGAACTCGTCGAGTACGCCTGCTTCAAGGGTGACCGCGAAACCGTGCTCCAGAACAGCACGCTCCAGCACGCCATGTTCGACGTGCTCCAGGAGATCGCGCTGATCGCCGAGAAGGGGACGCTGACGGCGATCACAGCCACCGACGGCGACCTCGACGCCGTCCGCATCGTCGACGGCGAGCGCCACCCAGCCTCGATAAACGTCGTCGAGGACCCCCGCGAGGACGAGGAAGGCGGCGGCGTCGACTGGCGCGACAACGAATTTATCTGATCGGGCACGCCAGTGTGTACCGCTGTCGGCCGGAACGCTTAGTGACGACCCACTCCGAGTCGGTGTCATGTGGATCGGAGAGACGTTCACGAGCGACGCGGGGTGGGACCACCTCGAACGACTGGTCGACCTCGACACCCGGATGGCCGGCAGTGACGGCGAACGGCGAGCGGCGGTCGCGACGCGCGACGCCTTAGAGCGCGTGGGCGCCCGAGACGCCCGGATCGACGACTTTCCGGTCCAGGGGTGGAAGCGGGGCACGAGCGCGATCGAGGCCGGCGGGACGACCCAGGACTGCATCGCGCTTCCCCGGAGTCCGTCGGCCACGGTGACCGGCGAACTCGTCGACCTCAGACACGGTCTCCCCGCGGACTTCGAGGCGGCCGACCTCGCGGGCGCGGTCGTGCTGGCCCGCAGCGACGCCCCGGCCCACCACGACCGCTACGTCCACCGCCGCGAGAAGTACCACTACGCGGTCGAGCACGGCGCCGCCGCGTTCGTCTACCGCAACCACGTCCCCGGTCAGTTGCCACCCACCGGGAGCGTCGGCAGCGCCGACGCCCCCATCGGCCCGATCCCCGCCGTCGGCGTCAGCCGCGAGGTCGGCGCCCGCCTGGCCAGGCGCTTCGACGGCGACTCCGTCACGGTGGCCGTCGAGGCAGAGACCGGCGACGCGACGAGCGGGTGCTCGTGACCAGCCACGTCGACGCCCACGACATCGCCGAGGGGGCGATGGACAACGGCGCCGGCACGGCGATGGTGGTCGAACTCGCGCGGGCGCTGGCCGCCCGGGCGGACGACCTCGATACCCGGGTCGAGTTCGTCGTCTACGGCGCCGAGGAGGTCGGACTGCAGGGGTCGACCCACCACGCCGCGGAGACGGACCTCGAGACGGTCCGGGCGGTCGTCAACAACGACGGCGTCTGCCGGGGCCGGACGCTGAAACTGTACACGAACACGTTCGACGCGCTCGGCGAGGCCGGGCATGCGGCCGCCGGCCGGTTCGACCACCCGGTCGTCGTGAACCCGACCTGTAATCCCCACAGCGACCACTGGCCGTTCGTCGTCGAGGGCGTCCCCGGAGTCCACGTCACGAGCGAGACCGGCGACGAGGGGCGGGGCTGGGGCCACACGCACGCCGACACCATCGACAAACTCGACGTCCGGGACCTGCGCGAGAGCGCAATCGTCCTCACGGAGTGCGTCGTCAGGGTCGCGGGCGAGGCGTTCGACTGTGAGCGCGTCGACCGCCGGCAGGTCGCCGACGCACTCGAGGCGGAGGGCCAGGCCCGCGGCCTGCGAGTCACCGGCGACTGGCCGTTCGACGAGGAGTGACGGCCCGCAGTGCGGTGACTTTTTGCCGGCCCACGGCGACCCTCCGGTGATGAGCGACCGCCCAGTCGTCGGCGTCGTCGGCCCGGAGGCCGAGGCGGCCGTCAGGGCCGTCCGGGCGGCCGGTGGCGACCCCGACCCGGGAATGGCGACGGCCGTCGTCGGCGACTGCGAGTACGTCGTCGCGGTCGGGGAACCGGCGCTGCTGGCCGTCGCCCGGGCCCGCCCTGAGGTCCCGGTGTTGCCCGTCGGCGCGGGGCGTGGCGTCCAGTCGGTCCCGCGACAGGCGGTCGCGGCCGGCGTCGAGGCGCTGCTCGCCGGCGAGTTCGACCGCGAGACCCACCCGCTGGTCGGCGTGCGCGTCGCCGACCGGACGAGAGCGACCGTCCTCTGTGACGCGCTGGCCGCCAGCGCCGAACCGGCGAAGATATCCGAGTACGCCGTCCACGCCGGGGGTGAGCGACTGGCACAGTTCCGGGCCGACGGCGTCGTCGTCGCGACGCCAGCCGGTTCGTCCGGGTACGCCGGTGCCGCCGGCGGTCCGACCGTCGCGCCCGGAACCGGCGTTGCCGTCGTGGTTCCGGTGGCGTCGTTCGCGACCGACGACGACCACTGGGTGGTCGACCTCGGCGAGGTCCGTGTCACCGTCGAGCGCGACGAGACTGCGGTCCAACTGGTCGCCGACGACCGCGCCGTCGGACCGGTCGACACGACCGACGCCGTCTGCCTCTCGCCCGTCGGGTCGGTTTCCGTCGCCGTCGTCGCCGCGAGCGCGTCGCCGTTCGGGGACTGATAGTGATTATTGTCGGTCTGTTCCGGATCAACCGCACGACTGCGTGCGGTCGTACCGGTAAATCGCTACAATGATCACTATGAGCGGATTGGAAAAACTCTAATGGGCGAAGGACAGAGATGCGAGTATGAGTACGTACGAACTGTTCGGCCCGCTGGATTCGGTTCTCGGGTCGCAGCTGGTGGGCGAGGTGCTCCTCGTCGAAGTGGTTCTGCTGGGGCTGTTGTTCGCGAACATGGGTGCCCGCGCGCTGGCCCACCGCCGGCACGTCTCCCAGGCCGACGACGGCGGCGCCGAGGCCATCTCCCGGCATCCAGCCCACACCGCGACGAACCTCCTGCTCGTCCTTGGGGCCTTCTACTACCTGACGCTGGCTCCCCACGCCGGGATGGTCACCTCGGTGATCGTCGTCGGCGTCGTCCTCACCGACATCTTCGAGTTCGAGTCCCGCAAGGTCGAGGCGCGGCGCGACCTCTCGCTGGACGCCCCGAAGGCGGCCGTCGCCGGGTCGCTACTCGCCCTGGTGTACCTGATGTACGTCACGCTGTTTTCCGGGCCGCTCGGCCAGTTCCTCTGACCGGCCCCCGAACGCCTGGGCAACCGAACAGTCAGTTTTGACCGCCTGCCCCAGCATCACCACGAGATATCGGTACTGCTCCATTCGTTCGTCGCGCGGCGAGTAATACTGTCGGACACAAGGTCGGCCCTGGTGGGATCACAGAGCCGGAACGGGACGGTTCCGTGGGTCGACCGCGGGGGCCAGAACGTCAGCCGCTTCGTTCGTCGAGCGCCGAGCGGAGTTCTTCGACTGCTGGAATGACGACCCAGAAGGTAAGCGCGCCGATGACGGAGAACCAGGCGAGCACGTCCATCAGCGCGATGCCGATCTCGCCGTAGATGGTCGCTGGCGTCTCGACGGGCGCGACGAGCTGGACGCCGCTTCCCTCGAAACTGGGGGTGCGATACCAGCCGGCCAGCGTCAGCCACGCGAGCCCGCCGCCCATCAGGATCGCCAGCCCTTTCGCGAATTCGTCAGCCATCGTGTGACCGTTCGTCGGTGTCGTCTTTAGCGTTTCCGTTTCCCATTCCTGCAGCCTGGAACCGCGTCGAGAACGCGTAGGTGACCGCGCCGGTGGCGATGAGGGCGACGCCGGCCAGCGCCGCCAGCGGGTCGACCTCCGACAGCGCGACGCTCGCTCGCTTCGTCGCGACGTCGAGCACGACGAACCCGCCGACGACCGTCACGACCGCGAACAACGTCGAAAACACCGTTACCGTCTTGTACACCCGCGTCGGGACGACGACGCTCCTGACGTCCGTTCCGTCGTCATCGTTCGCCATCTCGCCGTCCCCTGTGCCCGTCGTCTCGTTGCCGGCGTCCGTCCCGATATCGGCGCCCACTCATCTATTTGGGCGGTCTGAGCCGGTAGTACCGGCGGTTGAGGTTGAACATGTACCCCTCGCGCATCGACCGCAGGACGGCGTAGCTCAGGAACGCCGAGACGATCGGCAACAGGAACGTCAGGTCGAAGAGGAGATGCGAGTCCATCTGGATGAGGTTTTTCACCGAGAGGACGGCGATCGTAAAGGCGAACACGATGCCCGAGACGCCGACGGCACCCCAGAACGGTTGCTCGACCGGTCGCCGGGCCGCACCCTTGTTCAGGAACGGGACGATGGCGACGAAGCCGACGATGACGACGTTCGCGAGGACGCCGTACGTGCGGTCGGCCATCAGTTTCTGGCCGCCCAGCAGGCTGATGTCGGGGTTGAGCGGCCCCAGTTTCAGCAGGCCAAAGGACCAGTACAGGTACCAGTCAGGCAGGATGATCGCCGGCGTCGACGAGGAGTCGGCCGGCGGCCCGATGTGGGGCGGCAGCGCCGCCGACAGGAAGATGATCATCCCCACGAAGAAACTCACCAGCGCGAGGTTGCGGATCATCTCGTGGGGCCAGGTCGGAAAGGCCAGCACGTCCCGTTCGACGTAGGAGGACTGCTGGCGCAGGTCCTGGTCCTCGCGGCGGGCCCGCTCGAAGTACTCGTAGGTCAGCCGGGAGAGCCCCTCGTGGCGCGCCTTGCGCTCCTGCCAGCTCGGGGTCTCGTCGTCCGGCGGAACGATGCCCGTGCCGTCGGTGCGAACTTCTTCGGAGTCTGAATCGGTGTCACTCATTGTCAGTGTGGTTCCGCGATGCCCTGCATCCAGACGATGCCGATGTGGACGGCGATGATGCCCGTCACGACGAACGGGAGGACGAACACGTGGAGCGTGTACATCCGCTGGACCGTCGCCTGCGAGAGGGTGAACCCGCCGAAGAGCAGCTGGGCCACCCACTCGCCTATCAGCGGGATGGACAGCGACATCTCGACGCCGATCTGGCCGGCCCAGAAGGCCAGCTGGTCCCAGGGGAGCAGGTAGCCCGTGTACCCGAACACCATCGTCAGCGAGATGAGCACGATACCGATGAGCCAGTTGAGCTCGCGGGGTTCCTTGTACGCGCCGGTGAAGTACACCCGCAGCATGTGCAAGAAGACGGCCGCGACCATCACCTGGGCCGACCACCGGTGGAGACTTCGGAGGAAGAAGCCGAAGTTCAACTCCGTCATGATGAACGTGATGGAGTTGTACGCCAGCGCGGGTTCCCCGTTGGAGGCCCCCGCGCCGGGCGCGTAGTAAAAGCCCAGCAGGGCGCCGCTTATCGCCGCGACGACGTAGGCGATCGTCGAGAACGACCCCAGCGCGTACAGCGGGTACCAGTACCAGAACTTGTTGTCGAGGTTGTACTGCTCGGTGTGGCTCTTTGGCATCTGGAAGTTGACCTTGTAGTAGAGGTTCTCCAGGATCTCGAGGTAGTCGACGATCCGGAACCGCTTGTCGAGCCACATCAGCGCCGTGAGATAGATCTCCTCGATTGCGGTGAGTTCACGCTCTTTCATCCACCCTGCGTGGTCGTGTTCGTCTTTTGGTTTGAGACTCATGGATCACTCCGTGGGCCGCGGCCGCGCGATGAACTGTTTTTTCACTGGGCTGAACGGGTCGTACACCGACTGGTGACACTGACAGTAGACGCCGTCAGCCCCCCCGAAGTTGGTGCTGCCTTCCAGTTGCTTGAAACTGGGCACACAACAGAAGTGCGTACACTTGTTCAGCCACGCCATGAAGCCCTGGTCGGTCGCGGCGTCGATGAAGTTTCGGACGCCCCCGGGCAGGTTACTGTAGTCCCGGAACCCCTGTTCGCCGTTTATCATCTTGGGGATCTCCGGCGAGCGGATCACCTGGACCGGGATCGTCTTGGCCCCTTCGGCTTCCGACCGCCAGCGTGCCGACGCCGGCTTGCCCAGGCCGTCCCGGCCGATGCCGTTGCCCCAGGTCTCGTAGTCCTCGAACATGTCGACGGTCAGCACCTCGCCACCCTCCAGGTCGCTCTGCCAGGCGTAGCCGGGGCCGGACGCCGACCGGAGCATGTCGTCCGCGTCCGCGTCGGGCTGGGCGCCCTCGTACTGCTCGATACCGCAGTACTGGAACCACGCCGAGGAGTAGGTCGTCCCGCCCATGTCCATCTCGGCGACGGTGATCTGCTGACCGCCCAACTCTTCGGTCGTGGCTTCGGGGAACACGCCCCTGAGTTCGCCGCCGCTGGTCACCTCGACAGGGACGACCGGCATCCCGCGCGGTGCGGGACCGTCGGTGTTCTCGATCGCAACGTACTGTGTCGGCCCGCCACCGCCGCCGCCGACGGAGGTGGCCGTGTTGAGCGCGGCCGCCCCGCCAGCGCCGACGCTTGCGAGTGCCGCACTCCCGACGACGCCCGCGATGAAACGTCGTCGGCCCGACTCGCCCGGATACTTGTCTTCGTCCAGTGGCATCGTTATCGTTTGTAGTATGGGTAGATCGCTCGTTTCACGCTCTCTAAGGCCTCGTCACCGGCGAGCGTGGTCCCGTCGACGTCCTCCTCGCGAATGTACAGGTCCTCCCACTTGCGTCGCCGTTTCTTGACGATCATCACGTCGGGGAGGAACTCCTTTCGGTACAACATCAGAATGAAGGCCAGGTCGACGAAGACGATAGCCAGGATCCCGCCGAGGTACATGTTCCCCAGCGGGGTCAGTCCCCCCCCGTTGACCAGGCCGTAGGTGAACAGGCCGACGAACACGATCTCGATCAGCGTCAACAGGACGATCGCGACCGCCGCGGCCGTGTTCTCCCGTGCCGGTTCGTAACGGTGGATGTCGCCGTAGTTGCTGCCAGTCGACGACATCAGTTGTTCCCTCCGCTCGCGTGTGGCGTTTCACCGTACTTCAGGATGAAGAAGGTGAACAACAGCGAGACGAGCATCATCACGATGGTCGCCACGCCGACGTAGTGTGGGTGGAAGGGCACGCCCATGTGTTCGGGGTCGACCGGCGTCGACCCGCCCCCGCCGATGCTCTCGGTTTCGACGTCCCCGCCGACGGCGATGGCGCCTTTCATGCCCAGGCTCTCGTGGGGGCTACAGAAGTAGGGGAACATGCCGCCGGTCTCGAAGGTGAACTCGTAGGAGAACCCCTCGTCTTCGAGCGATTCGTACCCTTCCCAGCCGGCGCCCTCGGGGACGGACTCGGGGACGACGTTGTGGCCGTTCGAGGCCCACTCGAAGACTACCGTCGTGCCCGCGTCGACCCAGACGTTCGTCGGCGAGTAGGCCAACCCGTCCGAGCCGGCACCGACCTCCACGGTGACGGAGTCCTGCCCGCGGAGGTCCTCGTAACTCCCGTCGTTGGCGTCGTCGACGTACCCCGGAAACACGGGGCGTTCCTCGCCACCCCCGCCGCCCTCCTCCTCTTCGGCGGCAGCGGCCGTTCCCGCGGCCGCCGACGCGGCGGCCCCAGCGCTGGCCGCACCACCGGCAGTCCGGAGAAAGTCCCGTCTATCCATAACATCCGGTTCTCGGGACTGGTTTTGTATAAACCCACCGGATACGCGTGCAGGCGCGCGGTTGTCCACCCCGCACAAGTGGCCGGAGAACGTCGCTGCCACCGCACTGTGACCGGGGTAAAAGCGTCACCCTATCACCGTGAGTGACATTCGCGAGGGGACCGGTAACGCCCCCCGGTCGACGTGTCGGCGGTACACCTCAGACGTCCGGGTCGTCACCGGGTGCCTGCTCCCGGCCCTCGTCGTCGACCGCCGCCTGCGAGTCTCGGTCGGGCGTCTCGCCGTCCTCACTCGCGTCGGCCGCGGTCTCGTCGGGCAGTTCGGCACTGCCGGACCCGTCGCCCTCTGGGAGGAAGTCGGGACGCTCACCGGGTTCCAGTTCGACCGCACGCAGGCGGTTGCGGTACTCCTCGGCGCGGAACTTGTCAGAGAGGCGGGCGTTCGCGACGACGACGAACAGCAGGACGCCGATGGCGATGAAAGCGATACCGGCGACGAGCATACCGACGACGTTCAGCGACCGGACCGACGCGCCGGCGGGTGGGGCCAGCACCTGGAGGCTTATCAACAGCCACGCACCGATCAGGGCCACGCCTGCCAGTACCTGGAACCCCGCGACGACCTGCAACATCGTGTTCCCCAGGGCGCCGCTGCCCTCGGGCACTTCCTGGGGTTCGGGCAACAGGTCCTCGGGCGGGTCCTCGGGTACGTCGTAGGACTCCATCGAACACAGCGCGACCGTGGGTTTGACGTCCCGCAGGACCGTTCCCTGCCCCTCGACGCTGCCGTCGGCGTAGACGGTGGCGTAGCCCGTGTCGGAGTAGGCCACGATCGTGTCCTCGTGGCGCTCGATACGGGCGAACACGTCCCTGTCGGCGACCCGCTGTTTCAGGTCGGCCTCCACGCGGTCCAAGAGTTTGTCGCCGGTGATCCACGTCTCGGGGTCGAAGGCCACGTCCCACTCCTCGGCGGACATCTGGGCCATGTCCGAGGGGCCGAAGTCCTCGAAGTCGTACTTCTGTTCGACCTCCCGACGCAACGCCTCGACGTCGGTCGACTCTCCGTCCCCGCTCTCGGCCGAGTCTCCCGCTCGATCCGTGCGCGACTCCGCCCCGTCACGCGCCGTCGACGCCGCCGGTTCGTCAGTCGCCGCTGCTCCGTCTGTGCCTCCGGTCCCGTCGGCCGACTTCTCTGGGGACTCGTTCTCGTCGTCGCCCTGCGCGTCGGAGGCACCACTCATGCTCCCGACTTGGGCTCGGGTACCCGTTAGGGTGACGATTTACGCGGGGGTGTCACTGCGAACGCCCCCGATGCCCTCGAACTCGCGGGAGTTCGACGGGATAAAACAAGCCGGGACGAGGGCCGTCGGGACCGCTCATACGGTCGTGCGTAATTCTTTGTATCCCCACGAAACAGAAAGCCCTCTCCGTGGTCCGAAACGCCGGTCTTCTCCAGTTCCAGCGTCGAACAGCCCATCGTGGCGACGTAGTCACACGCGTTGAGCGTCTCGGTGTCAACCGACCGCGGCGTCCGCCCCGAGAGGTCGATCCCCTCCTCGCGCATGGCCTCGACGACCACCTCGTGGACGTGGTCGGCGGGGTCGGTCCCGCCCGTGTGGATCGTGACCCGGTCGTCGAGTCCGCGCTCGGCGCGTTCCTGTTCGGCGAAAGCCGTCGACATCTGGCTCCGGCCGGCGTTCTGGACACAGACGAACGCCACGTCTATCTCGCTCATCGCTCACCCCGCGTCTCGTCGAGCGCGTCGAGCACGCGCTCGGTCCGCTCGGTCGCGTCGTAGTAGCGCCACTGGCCGTCCTTGCGGCGGGTGACCAGCCCCGCGTCGTGGAGGTCCCCGAGCGCGTGACTCGTCGCGCTGTCGCTGACGTCGACGACCGCCGTGAGTTCACAGACGCACAGTTCCCCGTCGGCGGCCGCGAGCAGGCTGGCCAGCCGGTACCGGGTGTCGTCGCTCAACGCCGACAGGACCTGCAGGTCCCCGCCCGCGTCAGCCGAGTCACTCAGCGATTCCAGCGTCTCGATCCGTTCCCCTGTGTCACCCGCACAGCACTCCTCCAGCTGTTCGGCCAGGAGCCGGTCCAACCGCGTCGTGTTCGTCCCCATATCTGAACGAATGCACAGCTGTTCACATAGAGGTTCCGGACGGCGGCGGTGATGGTTCACACGTCGAGCGCACCGGTCTCCCGGGTGTCGTCCGGGAGTCGGCACGTTTTAGCGCGAACGGCGGTAAGCGCCGGCAATGGTGTCCCCGGGTCTGGTCGCGACGGTCGTGCTGGCGTCGGTGACGCTCAGTTTCCCCTGTTTCGTCTACGGCGCCTACTACATCATCGAGACCGAGCCCGTCACCTGGGACGTCCTGATACACCACCTGAAGTTCGTCATCACCGGCCTGGCGCTGACGACGGTCCCGATGGTGACCTGGATGATGCCCCGGTTGGCCGACCAGCTCGACGGGTTCGCGATGGTCCACGCGTTTCTGGGGTTGCAGGCCTACGCCCTGCTGACGTTCGGGTTCACGGGGATCGTCCGGATCTTCCGGGCCAAGCGCCGCCACGACCTCTATCACGACTACGACGACGAGGTTCTGCTGGACGAGATCGGCTCCGACCGGATGGACCACTGGCGGAGCCGTCTCCGGATCGGCGTGTTCGGTTACGTCTTCTTCTGGGTCCTCGCGTACCTCGTCGGGGTGACCCGGTTCGTGTTCCGGTACGCCCTCTAACTGGGTCGCAGGCGGGCGGTTTTTTCACTGCGCGGCCTGTGTCCGTGGCTATGAGTACCCAGGTCGACGTGATGGTCGTCCGGCAGAACATCCACGGCATCCCACCGACGCGGTACGTCGAGGCGTTACGCGACCGACTGCCCGACCACGAGGTGGTGTACGCGGCAACGCCGGCCGAGGAACGCGAACTGCTCCCGTCGGCCCGCGTCGTCGCCGGGTTCGAACTCTCGCCGTCGGACCTGGACCGGGCCGACAACCTCGAGTTGCTGGCGTGTTCGTTCGCCGGCGTCGACCACCTGGACCTGGACGCGTTCCGCGAGCACGGCGTCGCGGTCACGAACGCCTCGGGCGTGCACGGCACGAACATCGGCGAGTACGTTCTCGGCGGGATCCTCACCTTCGCCCGTGATTTCCTGGAGTCGCGTCGGCGCCAGCGTCGCCGGGAGTGGCGCTCGCACAAGACCCACGAACTCGCCGGGAGCACGGTCGCCGTCGTCGGCATGGGAGCGATCGGAAAGTCCGTCGTCCAGCGCCTCCAGGGGTTCGACGTCGACACTGTCGGCGTCCGCTACACGCCCGAGAAGGGCGGGCCAACCGACGAAGTGTACAGCTACGACGAGATAGCCGAGGCCGTCGACGACGCTTCGTACGTCGTCCTGGCGTGTCCGCTGACCGACGCCACCGAGCATCTGGTCGACGCCGAGGTGTTCAAGACGATGGACCCCGAGTCGGTGCTGCTAAACGTCGCCCGCGGCGGCGTCGTCGACACAGACGCCCTGGTGTACGCCCTGCGGTGGAACTCGATCCGCGGCGCGGTGCTGGACGTCACTGACCCGGAACCGCTCCCCGAGGACCACGAACTCTGGACGTTCGAGAACGTCCTCATCACGCCACACAACGCCGGCCACACGTCGAGATACTTCGAACGCCTCGCCGACATCGTCACCGAGGCGATCACTACCGCCGAGGAGACCGGCGACTGGACTGACCTCCCGAATCAGGTCGTCTGACCCGCCGACTCGCGGTAGCCATCCAGTGTCCAGGAGCCAGTAGCCTCCCATCGTGGCGACGATACCGGCCGCGATGACCGTCCGGGACGTGACCGGACCCAGCGAGACGGGGTCGGTCACGATGGCGGCGACCCCCCAGCCTGGGTCGCTGGCCGGTCCAGTCTCATAGTGATTATTGTAGCGATTTACCGGTACAACCGCACGATTGCGTACGGTCGATCCGGAACAGACCGACAATAATCACTATCAGCCCCAGCGACTGGGCGACGACGAAGAGGGCCACCGTCGCGATCACCACTGTGAGGTGGACGGCGGTGTCTCTGGAAACCACGTGCTCGATGCGTCAACCAGCGTGAAAAAGGTAGCCGCGGGACCCGTCTCATACTATCGGACACGAGTACGTGAATACGCTCGTCGGTGGTTCACCATCGAAACGTCTCGTGGACCGCCAAACGAGGTATCGAGTGTCGACTCGCTTGTGTCCGACAGTATCAGCGGGTGGGGGCCCGCGCCGCTACTCCGGTTCGGCGTCCGGTTCCCGGTCGTCGCTCGCGTCGCTGGCCTCGCCCAGACCGTCCGTCACCTGGTCGCCCTCGACCTCGCCGCCGTTTCTGAGCGCCCGGGCCTCGCTTTCCATCTGGTCGATATCGGCCTGTGCTTCGGCGTCGATCTCGCCGAGGATCGCCTCGATGTCGTCCAGTCCGATGAGTTCGCGCGTCTCGGCGTCGAACTCCAGGCTGTCGAGCGAGCCCTCCCCATCGGCCCGGTCGCTGACGTCGCTGCCGGTGAGGTGTTTGCCGTACCGACCCACGAGCGAGGACAGCTCCTGTGGGAGGACGAACGTCGTGGATTCGCCCTGGCCGATGCTCTCCAGGGTTTCCATGCCCTTGTCGATGACCGCGCGCTCGCCCATCGACTCGGCGGATTTCGCCCGGAGGACGGTCGAGATGGCGTCACCCTGGGCTTCGAGGATCTGGCTCTGTTTGGACCCCTGTGAGCGGACGATGTCGGACTGTTTCTCACCCTGGGCCGTCTCGATGGCAGAGCGGCGTTCGCCCTGTGCTTCGAGGATCATCGCGCGGCGGCGCCGTTCGGCCGAAGTCTGTTGCTCCATGGCCTGCTTGACGCCGGCGGCCGGGTTGACCTCGCGGACCTCGACGGACTCGACGCGGATCCCCCACTCGTCAGTCGGTTCGTCCAGTTCCTCGCGTATCCGGGCGTTTATCTGCTGGCGTTTGTTGAGCGTGTCGTCCAGTTCCATGTCACCCAGCACTGCCCGCAGCGTCGTCTGGGCCAGGTTCGAGACGGCCCGCTTGTACTCCTCGACTTCGAGGAAGGCCTTCTTGGCGTCCATCACCTTGATGTAGACGACGGCGTCGGCGGTGACGGGCGAGTTGTCCCGGGTGATCGCCTCCTGCTGGGGCACGTCGATGGTCTGGGTCCGCATGTCGAACGGGTAGGTCCGGCTGACGAACGGCGGCACGAAGTGGATCCCCGGTTCGAGGAGTTTCCGGTACTCGCCGAACACCGTCAGGGCTTCCTTCTCGTAGGCCTCGACTATCCGGACCATCGAGTAGACGGTGACGCCGGCGAGCACCAGCAGGACGGCGCCGACGATAGCCAGGGGGCTAATCGTGCCCAGGTTGACCCCGGACAGTCCGAGGGCAGTCACGGCGATGGCAGCCAGGACGAGCAGAGCGAACACCCGGCTCACCCAGCGGAGGGCGTCACCGCCGGCGTCGGGGACGGATTGACTCATACTCGAACGGACGGGTTACAGACTCATAAACGACCGCACGTCACCGCCGTTCTCATACTGTCGGACACAAGCACGTCGACACTCGATACTTCGTTTGGCGGTTTCCGAGACGTCTCGATGGTGAACCACCGACGAGCGTGTTCACGTACTTGTGTCCGACAGTATCACAGGGGTCACACCCGGTTCACGACCAGGGGCTGGACCGGCGCGGTCACGACTCGTCGGGGACCAGCGGTTCGTCCGGCCGCGGACAGTCGTAGGTGTCCCGCATCGTCTCGGCCAGCTGGCCGCCTTTCCGGAGTGTGACTGCGACGGCCGTGAACGCGGCCGGGAGCGCCCGGAGGACGAACACCTCGCGAGGGGCCGGCTCGCGCTCGTCGTTGACCCTGTCGACCAGCGGTTCGAGCGGTCGGGAGCCGTCGAAAAACTCCTCGAAGCGGCCGCGGTCGCCGCTTTCGGCGAAGACGTACAGGGCGCCGGTCACCTCGCTGTCGGTGTTCCGGAGCACCTGCGTGTTCATCGGGTCGCCCGCAGCCTGTGCGCGCTCCCAGGTCTCCCGGGCGGCCTCGAACATCGGGTCGACCTCGTCGGCGAAGGCATAGAGGGTCGGCCGGACCACCTCGACAGACGCCACCGTCGGGTCGCTCGTCGTCCAGTCCAGTTCGGCGTCGACGAGATAGCCCGCCCGCAGGTCCGTGACCGGCGCGTCGTGGCCTTCCGCCGCCAGGGCGACCGGCTCGAACGTCTCGCGGTCCAGCAACCGGTAGCCGCCCCCGGCCGCCTCGGTACCGTCGCCCGCTGTGCGGGGCTCGTCGACGCTCGCGGACGCCGGCAAGACCCGAAACCGCTGCGTGTCGGCCATACCCCAGCTAGGTCGTAGTGACTGAAAACGCCACCCATCGTCGTCCACCCGACCCCATCCGGGGCTCGTGGCGGCCATCGGGTGCTCCCGAGCCCGTGTGCCCGGGTCCGAGGCCTCCGAGTACCCAGGAAAGTCAAACCGGGATTTGAGCGATAGCTGTCCTTATGGGCGGTTCGGACGGACAGACGTACATGGTCGGCGCAGGTCAGAGTCTGGACCGCCGGCAGTTTCTCTCGACGCTGGCAGCCGGCGGTGTCGCGACCGTCGCCGGTTGTGGCCATCCCCCTGTCGTCCTCGACATGGACGAAGCGACGGCGGACGACGTCGCCGACGAAGCTTCGACGACCGTCGAGCCCGATTCCGAGGAGTACGCCGTCGTCACGTCGGCCCGCGAGAACGGGTCGGCGACGCGGACCGGGCGGTACGAACTGTTCGCCCGGACGGACACCGTCCGGGTCGAAGACACGTTTTACGAGGTGTCGGAGACGCGACTCGAGCGCACAGAAGTGACGGTCTACGAGGTCGTCATCGAGTTCGATCCGGACGATCCGACGCCGGAACTGGGCGAGGTCGAATACGGGGACCTGCCGGAGCTGGACCGCCGACGTCTCGAGTCCGTCCTGTCACGGCAAAACACGCCCGACCGGGACGGCTACGACGTCGGCGTCGAGTACGGAACCGCCGAGGACGTCGGTGCCGGCTCGGTGTTCGTGCCGGAACGACAGTACGACGTCATCGTCGACGGCGAGGACCGCTACCGCGTCGGCGTCAACCCACGGACGGCACCCGAGGCGGAATACCAGTACGAAGTGACAGCGGCGGCCACGACCGTCGACGCCTTCGCCGACCGGGTCCGCCAGCAGTACCTGTTCACACTGGGTGGTCTGTCCGAAGCCGAACGTGAGGTCGTCGCGGAGGCGATAGACGGGGGATACTTCAAGGACGACGACGCCTTCCGGTCGGTCGTCGACCGCGTCCGGGAACACGAGGGGTTGAACGTCGACGATTTCCACGGGACCTGGCTGCTGGCCTACGAGGGAACGGAGTATCTCACCGACGCGGAGTGGTGAGTGGTCACGTCCCACTCGACGGCCGCCCGGATGGCCACCGAAACCCGCCGACTCATACGGTCGTGCGTAATTCTTTTGATTCCCACGAAACAGAAGACTGTTTCCGTGGTCCGAAACGCCGATCCTCACCGACACTGCCGAAATTGGTTACGCACGACCGTATCACCCCCCTGAAGCGGCGGGCTTTCGCTCGCCGCCCGTCAGAGGTAGCCGGTGTCCAGCAGCAGTTCGCCGTTGAGAACGCTCGCGCCGGCCGCCCCCCGGAGGGTATTGTGTGCGAGACAGTTGAACTGGAGGCCGTGGGTGGTGTCCTGGACGCCGCCGACGGAGACTGTCATCCCCTCGCCGAGGGTCCGGTCGAGTCGGGGCTGGGGTCGGTCGGGCTCCTCGAACACCTCGATCAGCTGGTCGGGCGAACTCGGCAGGTCCAGCGACGGGTAGTCGGTCATCGCCTCGGTCGCGTCCTCGGGCGAGAACTCCTCGGCCGTGTCGGCCCAGACGTTCTCCAGGTGGCCGTCGATGGTCGGGATCCGGTTACAGGAGGCCGCGACGTCCATGTCGTGCCAGTCGACCTCGGCGCCGTCGAACGTGCCCAGCAGTTTCCGGGATTCGGTCTCCATCTTGCCCTCCTCTTTCCCGATGTAGGGGATAGCATTGTCGATGATCTCCATCGAGGACACGCCCGAGTAGCCCGCGCCGGAGACGGCCTGCAGCGTCGCCACCTCGACGCGTTCGAGACCGGCCGCGTCGTCGACGGCCGCCAGCGGCGGCACCATCGTGATAGTCGAGCAGTTGGGGTTCTTGACGAGGGCGCCGTCCCACCCGCGCCGGTCACGCTGGACCTCGATGAGGTCGAGGTGGTCGGGGTTGACCTCCGGGACGGTGAGGGGGACGTCCTCGGCCCGGCGGGCGTTCGAGGAGTTCGACGACACCACGTACCCCGCCTCGCAAAAGTCGGGTTCGACGGCCGCGCCGACATCTGAGGGCAGCGACGAGAACACCAGCGCCACGTCGTCGGGGACGGCCGACGGGTCCGTCTCGCCGACTTCCATCGCGCCGACGTCCTCGGGGACCGGCGCGTCGATGCGCCACTTGGCCGCCTCGCGGTAGGTCTTGCCCGCGCTCGACGAACTCGCCGTCAGCGCCGTTATCTCGAACTCCGGATGGGGTGCGAGCAACTGGACGAGTCGTTGCCCGACGGCCCCGGTCGCGCCGATAACGCCCACTTTGACAGTCATTAGCGTGGCGTAGGGTCAGCCCGGGTCAAAACTGTTTGGATATGCCTGCCCAGACACGATCGATCATTCGATTCTCGGGACACAGCCGTGGCTCCCAGACGTATCGCGTGTCCGTGAAGAGAGACAGCTCAGGCCTCGGTCGGGGCGGCTTTCTTGCGGGAGATGTAGCCGGCGATGCGGTTGCGCACGCCCTTGGATTCGACGTTCGTCAGTTCCGTCACCAGGTCCTTGTTGTGTTCGAAGTCGGCGCCCCAGGCGTCGGGATACCGCTCCATCAGGAGCGTCGCCGTCTTCTTGACGTAGGCGGGTTTGATGGCCATACTGCCCGTTCCGCTGTCGAACGCAAAAAGGGTTCGAATTACCACTCCGCCTCGACCAGGTCGGTCAACCGCTCCCAGGCCCGCCGCTCGCGCGGGCCGCCACAGCGCTCGACGACGCTCTCGAAGTACGCCAGCCGTTCGCGCAGGGTCGCCGTGTCGAAGGCCGGGACGCCGAGTCTCGACGCGGCGACGGTCCCCTCGATGACGGCGGCGTGGCCCCGGTTGGTCGTCGGGACGCGCTCGCGTTCGACGCCCGCCTCCCGGGGGTCCAGCGTCCAGGTGACGACGGGCGTGCCGTCCTCGTCGGTCTCGTCGCGTTCGGTCACGGCGACCCGGACCCAGGCGTCGGCGCTTTCGAGGACGGGGTCGGATTCTTCGCGGACGGCCAGTGCGGCCTCGACGAAATCGACCGGGTCCCGCGTGACCTGGACGTACCCCCCGCCGCGCTCGCGGAAGTTGCGCCAGGTCCGGGTGCGACCGTAGGTCCGTGCGGTCGCCGGGTCGCCGGCGTGAACGCCGAGCGCGGCGACGTTCCAGCGGCCGTTCGGCCCCAGCGTCGTCACCACCGTCTCGGTCACGCCCCGGAGTTCGAACGGCCACCCGTGGGCATCGCGCTCGTCGACCGGGTCGGTGGCGCCCTCGGTCGGGCCAGAGTCTGCGCTCTCGGTCGGGCCGGAGTCTGCGCCCTCGCCCGGGCCAGTGTCGCCATCGTCGACCGCGTCGGTGTCGTCGCTCATACGTCGAGCCCGCGCTCCAGGGCGACGAAGAGGCCGCCTGCGACGAGGTCGGCCGTCGTCCCCGGGTTGATCCCCTCGGCAACGAACTCCTCGGCGAGCGTCTCGGGGTCGACGTCGCCGTCGCGGGCGGTCGCTGCCCGTTCGGTCACCCGCCGGGCGGTCTCGCGGTCGTGTTTGGTGGCGACGAACGTGTCGGGTTCCTCGGCGAGCAGTTCCAGGAACACCGCGGCGGCGCGGTCGGTGACCGGGCCCTCGCGGTCGCGGATGGCCGCGGCGGCCCGGAAGGTGCGCTCGAACCCGCCGACCCACTCGCGGGCGATGCCGTCCCGGTCGGTCGACCGGTCCATCACCCCTTCGAGGGTCAGCTCGCGCTCCTCGATTGCGGGCACCGCGTCGGACCCACGGCGGACGTCGAGCGGTTCCAGCCCCTCGGGCGGGTCCTCGACCGCCACGTCGACGGCGTCGAACGACCGGTAGAAGTCCGCGGCGTCGGCGACGGTCGTCTCGTCGACGACCCGGGCGGCGCCCGCCGGCGAGAGCGCCCCGCGCCCGGCGGCGGCCACCAGCGGCGTCGTCAGCAGGACGGCCCCGAACTGCGTGTTGCCGCCGCGCTGCTCGCTCATGCCCTCTATCGCCCGCAGGAACGACGCTCCGACCGGCTCCCCGTCGGCGGCGAGTTCGAACCCCGGCAGGGCGCCGACCGCACCCGCGAGGAACTGCTCGAAGCGCAGGTCCGGGTACTCCCGGTGGCGGTCGACGTTGCCCGGCTTGGGCGTCCCCGCGACCTCCAGCAGGAGTGCGAGCTGGGCGTTCTGGGCGGTCGTCCTCACGGCCCGGGCCCTCCCCCGGCAGCGGCCGGGTCGACCGCGTCCGCCGCCCCGTCGCCGTCGAACCACTCCGCGACGGCGGTCGCGACCCGTTCTAACACGTCGGGGTCGTCGCTGGGTCGGCCGACGCTGACCGCGTCGGCACCGCAGGCCAGGTACTCCCGCACTGTGGCGCGGTCGCGGACGCCGTTGTTTGCGACCACGTGGGCGTCGGTCGCTGCGGCCACCTCGCCGACGACGCTCTCGGAGTCCATCGCGTCGACGTGGACGATGTCCGCACCTGCCGCTGTCACGTCCCGTGCGACCGCCGGGAGGTCCACGCCCGCGAGTTCGGTCCGGACCTTGACGCTGACCGTCGCGCCCTCCCCGGCGGCCGCCCGGACTAGCGCACAGAGGCGGTCGGAATCGCGAAGCAGCGACTCCCCCGCCCCTGCCGCGCACATCTCGTCCTGCCGGCAGTGGGCGTTGATCTCGACGACCGCACCGTGGTCGTGACAGACCGCTGCGGCCCGCGCGACGGGGTCGGGCGAGACTGCCCGGACGTTGAACCCCGCCTGGAGGGGGACGGCGGCCAGCGCGGAAAGCTGGTCGTCGACGAACGCCACGGGGTCGGGCGGGAGGAACTCCTCGCGATCACGCGCGACGAGGTCGCGTGCGGCCGCCCGCGTCGGGTCGTCCAGTGCGATCCCGCCGAGGAAG
>PXQN01000027.1:25081-26449 GCA_003021305.1 Halobacteriales archaeon QH_10_67_22
GTCGAGGTCGGTCCCGTCGGCTCCGTCGACGACGAACGCGTCGGCGAAGGGGTAGGCCGCCGCGACGCCCGCGGTGCTGGGTTCGCGGCCGGTCGCGGCCAGCAGGTCGTCGGCCGGGCCGGAGAAGACGCGGTCCTCGACGAACGGCGAGACGGCGACGACGGTCGTCTCGGCCAGCAGTTCGGGCACTCCCTCCAGTGCGAGCATGGGGCCGATGCTGGTCACGGGGTTGGAGGGCCCGACGACAACGGGGTCAGAGAGCGCTCGCCGTACGTCGTCGGTCGGGCTCGCCGACTCGCTCCCGCGGAACTCGACGGACTCGACCGCGGGGCCGCCGCCGTGGGCGACCCAGAACTCCTGGAAGTGCATCGGACCCTCCTCGGTGTGGACGACCGTCGCGACCGGGTCGTCGCTCATCGGCAGCAACTCGACGGTGAGGCCGAACGCCTCTGCGAGTCCGAGGGGGGCAACCGAAAAGACGACGCCTCCGAGGGTGCAAAATCCCAACCAGAAGGAAACCCCAGCAAACAAAATTGCCTTCGCAACCGCCCTGGGCGACAATCCCCAGAGCGAGTACAGCCGATAGCGAACGGATCCCCCCGTCAGGATAGGATTCCCGATGGCCTGGCTCACCGCATACCCCACGAACGCCGAAAAAGCGATTCGTTTTCTCGAAAGGCTTTCGTCGATGTATCGTAGTGCAAGGGCGTCGTATCCAGCCAGGACCACGAACGTACACGCGGTAAGCCCCGTCGCCACCAGTGACCGAAGACCGCCGCTGGAAAGCAACATCAAGTGCGTACGCCGGGCCATGTTTGCATTATCGGCCTATCCCCGAGGCGGGCATGAACAGCGCCTCGACCGGCCGCATAGCCCGCCGTCCCGCTCCACGTGCTCGCCCCGATGCACAGGGATGCCCGCTGCTTTAGAATTGCGGCCATGATCGCCTCCAGCAGCCAACTGGCCAGAGACCTCGATATCGATGCCGTCATCGCGGGGCACAAACGTCTCACCGCCCATGAGAAGGGATGGCAATACCGACAGACACCGCCAGTGTGCCTATCGAGTCCTTATTCTCCTTTGTCAATAACGCTGCTTTCTCAAGTACATCTCGCATCCCCCTTCGTCCGTTAACCTCTAACTTTTTCTCAAGGGGAGGGCTGAACAAACATGTGACTGTTCGGGAATCAGAACGCCTCGAAGCGCGTACAGGAGAAACTTTGAAGCGGGATGCTCATAGTAGGAAAAGGCACGAGGACGTTCGCCCACGCTCACGACGACGGAACCAACCCAACCGACCAATATGCGAGGAGTCAGCTTTAAGCCCCAGGACGCTGAAGATTTTTCCACCGGCGAGATTAAGTCGTA
>PXQN01000044.1 GCA_003021305.1 Halobacteriales archaeon QH_10_67_22
GGTCGATCCGGAACAGACCTACAATAATCACTAGAGTGGAAACATTCTATGACACGCTGGAGCCTGAAGTAGAAATCCTGGTCCTCCGGGTCGTACATGTACGCCACCGACACGCCGTAGGAGTCACCGTCCGTCGCGAGACAGAGCGTCCCCGCCGTCTGGGTGTCGAGGAACGCCGCTATCTCGTCGCTGTCCAGCGGGCTGGCCGTCTGCTGGTCAATACCGACCTGTTACCTCGCGACCAGTTAAATACTCGGGCGGTCCCGACTGCTAGGCCAACCGGGACCCGTGCTCCCGGCTGTGGGGGATTTAGGTGGATCGACCACGTACTCTCTCCCGATGTACAGCGCCCGCGACCAGGTGGCCAACCAGGCCTGGCTGGACGAACTCGAGTCGGCTGCCGACAGCCTGGACATGTCCAGTGGCGCCAGGTCACGTGCTGGCGACCTCTTTCTCTCCAATCTGCCCGACGACGAGCGCTCGAAGCGAGCGGTCCTCGCGGCCAGTCTCTACGTCGCGGGGTTGACCGAGGGCGACCGCCGGTCACAGGCGGCCGTCGCCGACGCCGTCGGCGTCACCCGCCTTACCGTCCAGCAGCGCTGGAAACCGATCCTGGAGTCGGCCGGCCTCGACGCGCCCGAGTGGTGACTCGTGATACGGTCGTGCGTACCCAATTTCGGCAGTGTCGATGCGGATCGGCGTTTCGGACCACGGAGACAGTCTTCTGTTTCGTGGGAACAAAAGGAATTACGCACGACCGTAGGACTGGGTGGCGTTGTCAGACCACTGTCAGGACTGGGTGGCGTCGCCGTGGCGGCTTCGGCCGTCGCGGTCGGGCGTGAGGTTGCCGTGTTCGTCGATGTCGCCGTTGACGATGCGCGTACTCGATATCTTTTCGCCGTCCTCGGCGTAGACGTGGTCGACGACCTCGATGTCGAGCGGGTCGACACCGCTGTCGCGGCGGATCTCGTTGATGCGTCTGCCGCCGGTCTCGGTCTCGGGCGAGACGACCAAGGCGTCGAACTGTGGTTCGGTCGCGATACCGGTCGGTTCTTCGAGCGGCCGGACCTCGTAGGAGCGGTCGTGTTTCCGGGCGAACTCGGCGAGCTCCGTTTCCAGGGCATCCTTTCGTCGCGCGAACGAGCGCACCGGTCGGTCGTCGTTGCGCGTTTTGGGTGCGAGGCCGTCGCTCGTCAGTCCGACGGTCACGTCGCCCAGCTCGAACGCGCGCTCGAACAGCGCACGGTGTCCGTCGTGGACCGGGTCGAACGTCCCACCCAGGGCGACTTGCATGTCTCGTCAGTGTGTGGCTCGGAATAAATCCCCTTCGGCTCGGACACCGACTCGTCTCTCGGCTGTTAGGTCTCCTCGTCGCCCTCGTCGTCGCCGCCGTCGCCGTCGAATGCTTCCTCGTTGCTTTCGTCGTCGGTCTCCTCTGAGGCGTCCTCGACGGTGATCGTGACGGGTTCGGCCTCGGTTTCGAACGCCTCGTTCTCGGCGCCGAGGACGCTGTCGAGATTGAAGACGGTGTTCAGTTCGTCCTGGACGTCGTCGACGATGCTCCCGACGAGCTCGCTCGGCGCCATCGCGGCGTACTCGTAGGGGTTGTTGCCGGCACCGTCGCTCTCGCGCTTGCGCCGCGAGACTTTCCCCTCCTCGTGGAGTTCTGCGACCGCCTCCCGGACCGTGCTCGGGTACAGCCCGGTCCCGTCGGCGATCTCGTCGCTCGTGCTGTTGGGGTTCTGTCTGAGGTAGACGTAGATGCGTGCGCGCGTGTCCGTCTCGAGCACCCACGACAGCAGGTCGACGATCCTTTCGTCGAACTGTTCGACGGCTCTGTCGGCCTCTTCCTCGAGGCGCTCGCGGACGTTGCCGTCGCCGTCGACGTCGACGTCGACGTCCTCGAACCCTGACTCGTCCGGTCTCTCGTCGTCCGGTGTGTCGTCGGTAGACATACGTCCTCTCTAGGAGGACGAAAGCCCCTGCCAGGTAAAAACCTTGCCGCCCGTCTGTCAGTCGAGTCTGAGTGCGTCGGCCAGGGCCGCGACGCCACCTTCGCGGCGGAGCGACCGCTGTCTCCGGGCGCCACTGCCCTCGTCGTAGAGGTCCCGGATCCCCGAGATACCGAGGCGCGAGGCTTCACGGTCGACGATCTCGCCCAGGTCCAGCGTCGACTCGAACTCGCGATCGAGCAGTGCGACGTCGTGACCGTGGCGAAGGGCGCGCCACTTGTTCTCATCGTACAGCTCCCGGCGACCCTCGCGGCCCGATTCACCGTCCTCGTAGCGGGCCGCCAGGTCCGCGACGAGTGCACGGGTGTACTCGACGAACGCGAGCACGCGGTCGGGGTCGGCCTGGCTGTCGGGCGTGCGCACTTCGACGGTCCCCAGCCCGGAGTGGGGCCGCACGTCGAACCAGAGTTCGCCGCGGTCGTCGATGCTGTCGCTCCCGACCATCCGGCGTTCGTACCGGTCGAAGGCCTCGTAATCCTCGAACGCGGTCGGCATCCCGGTGTTGGGCAGCCCCTCGAAGACCTTCGCGCGGGCCGACGCCAGCCCGGTGTCGAAGCCGTTCCAGTACGGCGAGTTGGCCGACAGCGCCAGCATGACGGGCAGGTGCCAGCGGATCTCGTTTGCGATCCACACCGCCTTGTCGGCGTCGTCGACGCCGACGTGAACGTGCAGGCCAGCGGTCGTGTTGCGGTGCTGTGGGTACCGGATCCGGTCCAGTTGTGCCCGATACCGCGGTTTCTCGGCGTGTTCGAGTTCGCGCCACTTCGCCAGCGGATGCAGGCCCGCCGCGGCGATGTCGAACCCGTTCGAGCGGGCATGCTCGACCAGCGCCTCGCGGACCGCCAGCAGGTGGGCCCGCGGGTCGCCGTCGGGTTCTATCGTGGGCGTCTGGGCCTCGATGACGCACTTGAACAGTTCGTGGTCGAGCCTGCCGTCCAGAATCTCTGGCGGGGTGGAATCGTAGACGAGCTCGTCCGTTCCCGATGTGGGCCGACCGTGTTCGTCGACGACGTAGTACTCTTCTTCGATACCGAGCGTCCCCATCCGGGTGAACGCCTCGCGTGAACCCCGCTCGTCCATCGCCCTGTAGGTCGGTCCCGTCGCGCTAAAACCTTCCCCTCTCGGACGTGTCGTCCACACAGCGTCTCTGCGTTTGCCGCGGGTTGTCCGGCCGCGGTCCGCCACACCCTGCCCCGCCCCACCTCAGGACCCGTTCGCATCGCGCTTCTCGCTCGGCGACGAGCATCGGAGACAGAGGACGCTGTCGGCGACCCAGTTGACGTCTGTTGAGCCACAGTTCGGACAGACGTGGTTCCGGTTGTCGTACTCGGTGGTTCCGCGGGGTGCGGCCAGGTGGCTCGACTCGACGGCCGCCGCCACGAGACTCCCGAACCGGCCGCGCTTGTACCGCACGCGGCTGGCGAGGAACGCGCCCGGCTGGTCGGGGTCGCTCCCGTGCAGCTCCTCCCAGCTGACCGCTATCTCCCCGTTCGCGCCGCCGCGTGCGACCTGCTGGATAGGTGTCGCGACACCCTCGAACAGCGGCGTCGTCGTCCAGTAGTGGGAGTCGTCGATGGCACTGGCGGCGTCCTCGTAGGCCGTTGCCGCCTCGTCGTAGGCGTCGGCGGCGCCGTCCAAGTCGCCAGCGGCCCGGAAGTCGGCCACGACCTCGGACAGGCAGGCCCGCTGGACCGGGTGGTCGAAGGCGGGTCGGAGGTCCCTGGCGACGGCGACGCCCTCGACTGCCCTGCGTGTCGCCCGGTCGGGCAGTCCGGCAACGCGGTAAGCCACGGTTCCGACGACGAAGTGGCCCAGTGCCGTCCCGACCCACCCTTTCTCGCCGGGGTCGAACGGGCTCTCTCCCGGTCGCGGTTCCGCCAGTCCCGACCAGGCCGCACGAGCGTACTCGTCGCCCGCAGTTCGATACTCCCGATCCGCCAGCGCCCTGACGGCCGCCGACCGATGGTCCCTCTCGTCTGGAGACGGTGACATACGCCCACTCGGGCCCGGAGCGACAGAAACCCTCGTATGGACACCAGTTTCCGGAGCCCCGTTCGACGGATTCTGGCCGCTCGCTGACCAACGCAAGACTCCCACCCAGCCACGAGCGAGACGGGATTCCGTCCCGTCACCTCGCCGAACCGGTCAGTCCGCCGACGAGCATGTACGTCGCGAAGGCCGCGACCAGCAGGCCACAGCTCCAGTCGCCCGGAACAGCTGGAGGTTTCGGGCGGTGAACACGAGTCCCAGGAGACTGCTCGCGACGATACTCCCGACGAACGCTCGCGACGGGTCGGTGGCCAGCGACGTGACGAGTGCGAGGAGGTTCCCGACGACCACCACGACTGCACTCGCTGTCATACTGTCGGACACAAGTACGTGAACACGCTCGTCGGTGTGTCACCATCGAGATGTCTCGTAGCCCCCCAAACGAAGTATCGAGTGTCGACTTGCTTGTGTCCGACAGTATCAGAAAGGTCCGCGACTCTCGGGATGCCATACCGGAACAACGGCGGCCAGTAGGAAAAACCGGCGTACTCTGAACCGAATCGGTAGTCGGTGATCGATTCCAGACTGTCCCGTGACAGTCACCATCGGAACCCGGCTCAGTACTGACTGACGTGCGCGTGACCGAAAGCGGCGTCCGTCTCCCGACCGTACTGTGACTCCGAACGCATGGTGCCTGGCGACTCCGAACCTCCAGGGACAGCAGACGCCTCCGGGGACGCCCGTGTGTGTGTCGTCGCGACGAAGCCGGACACGTTCGCGCGCTGTCGCAACGGTATCTACCCGACGCCTCCGTCGTACGACCGCACGCGCCAACCGTTCGCGTACATGGCGTTCTACCGAACCGCGCCGGTGTCGGCGGTCACTCACTACGCGGCCGTGACCGGTCGGGTCGAACAGGCACGGGGCCAACCCGGGCCGCTGGATGACGCCGACTGGGCCGAGACGGTAGCTCCATTCTCGGACACCGAGACGGCCATCGTGTTCGAACTGGGACCGCTCCGGGAACTGGCGACGCCGGTCGTGAACGACCAGTCCGGCCTGCGCGGGGTTCGGTACTGTACGCTGAACGACCTCCGGACTGCCGACAGTCTCTCGGGGCTCACCGGCGAGTGATACTGTCGGACACAGGCAAGTCGACACTCGATACTTCGTTTGGCGGTCTCCGAGACGTCTCAATGGTGAAGAACCGACAAGCGTGTTCACGTACTTGTGTCCGACAGTATCAGAACGAGGAACTCTATGGCTCGCTCGACCGTCTACACTGACACGGTCGTGCGTACCTAATTTCTGCAGTGTCGGTGAGGACGACCGTATGAGTGGCCGTGGCCAACCCGAGACGGTCTCGCCACCGGATCTGGTGCGAGGCGATCACTCGAATCAGTTGGATAGTGCAGTCGGCAGCGCCTACCTCCGAGGCGTGGCGTTCTTCCCCGGTGCCAGGGACACCGTCGACGCGCTGGGGATCGGCGACCACTTCGAAGTCGTCGTTCACGGCGGAATCGACGCGCCCTACAAGCCGGACCCCGAGCCGTTCCACCTCGCACTCGCACAACTGGGCGCTCCACCGGACCGAGCGTCGGACCCGGATCCCGAACCCCATCACGTCGTCGATTCGATGCACCACGTGGCCGCCGAGCCCTGGGTGTGACCCTCAGGGGTGACGTCGGACGAGCAGTGCGCCGGCGAGCGCGAGCGCCAGGTCACCTAGCGTCGAGAGGGCCGCCGTCCAGGTAAACAGCGCCCGTTCGTGGTTGACCGTCGCCACGTGGTCGGGGTTCGATACCACGAAGTGGAACACGGCCTCGAACCCGAGCGCAGCCAGGCCGGCAGCGAGCAACACGGCGCCACCTGCCCGAACGCGGCCGAGGAGGGAACGAACCCGCGTCACGACGGCGTCCCGGTGGAGTTCGGTGCGGTCTCCCGGTCGCCTCCGTACCGTTCCGCCAGCCAGGCCTCCCAGCGCACGGTACCGACCGCGCGGTCGGAACAGGTGCTGTGTCCGGCCCGAAAGCCCGCCGCGACCGAACCGGGAACCGGGAGTCTGACGACCGGACGCCGGAGTCCACGCGCGCTCCGGTACGAGCGCGCGAGAGCACCCAGCGAGTGGACCGCCGGACCGCCGACGTTTGGAACCCGACCGGCCGGGTCCGGCGTCGCGTGTCCGACCAGTATCTCCGCCGCCTCACGGACGTCGATGGGCTGGACCTGGAACCGCGTCGGGAGCGGCCACACGGGGAGTTTCGCCACGGTGCCCAGCAGGTCCGCGACGAACGAGTGAAACTGGGTCACCCGGACGATAGTGTGGCCCACGTCCCCGTCCGCGAGTATCTTCTCGGCGGCGCGTTTGTGTTCGTAGTAGGAGAGGGGGATCTCCTCGACGCCGACGATGGAGGGATAGACGACGTTTCCGACCCCCGCCTCGGCGGCCGCGTCGGCGAGTCGCTGCGTTCCGTCGACGTCGACCGCCTCGGTGTCACTCTGTGGCGCGGTCGCGGTGTGGATGACGACGTCGGCGTCCGCGACAGCCGTCTCGACGCCTCCTCCGGCCGCCAGGTCCAGTTCGACCCACTCGACGTTCGCGCGCTCGTCGGCCGCGGGGGGCGACCGACTCGCCGCGACGACGTGGTGGCCCGCGTCGAGCAGGTGGTCCTGTAACGCCTCGCCGAGGGTCCCGGTCGCGCCGGTGACCAGCGTTCGCGTCATGCTACACTGTACCTGTGCAACTGCCGAGTCGATACTGCCAGATCAATGCGGGAGTTTTAAATTTAAATTTCCAGAAGGGCGACTGTGCAACACGTCCGGATACGCGTCACGGCCCACGGCAAGGAGGCAGAGATCCACCCGGTGTACGACATCTGGGCCAACGCGGACTACGTCGACCGGTCGTGGGCGCTCCAGTGGAATAACTCCGGGGACAGGCTGGGCATCCTGCACTATGCCCACGGAAAACCCGACCCCCTGGAGGCGGCCATCCGTGATATTCCGGAGGTACTGGGGTACGACATCCAGCGGGTCGGCGACGAGGCCTTCTACGTCTACCTGCAGGACGCGACGACCGAGTCCCTCGGGGAGATGTTCGGCTCGCTGACCGCGGGGGCGCTGATAGTCGTCCCGCCGATCGTCTATCACGAGGACGGCCGCGTGACGGTGTCGCTGTTCGGGCCCGATGACCGCCTCCAGGCGGCCGTCGAGGGCATCCCCGACCCGGTCGAGGTGCAGGTCGAGGCGGTAGGCGGACTCGAGGCGGCGGCACCGGGCGCACGAACCAGCGTCACGGAGCGCCAGCGCGAGGCCGTCGAGGCGGCGCTCGAACGTGGCTACTACGACGTGCCACGGACAGCCGACCACGAGGACGTTGCCGACGCTATCGACTGTGCGCCGAGTACGGCCGCCGAACACCTGCGAAAAGCCGAAGCGGCGGTGTTAGCGCACACATTCGACCGGTAGGCGCCCGGTATCAGAGCGACGAGAGTCCTGATGTATTTTCGTGTTTAATATCTGAGTGGATCGAGAGTTTAATGTAAATTGAAAGTAACAGGGGTCGGAATCATCGTGGCCCCCGGTCCGTCCTCCGCACTCGTCGGCCGGCCCCATCCAGTACGGGGTCGGCTCACCGACCGGATCCGTCGGCCGGTGTCACGTCCCGCACGGTGCCGACGCCCTTCGAGCGGCCCTCCCGGAAGACGAACCGCTGACCCTCCTCGACGAGGTAGGGTCGGAACTTGAACCGGACGGTCGCGTGACCGGTGTCACCGGGGAGGAGTCGGCCCTCCTCAGGGTGGAAGGTGGCGGCTTCGCTGATGGTTTCGAGGTGGACGACCGGTTCGTAGCCGTCGCCGATCCGGGTGGGGTGGTTCAACACCATCACTTCGGCCTCGAACTCCCGCACCGGCGTCGGGTTTGATTCCCGGGGAAGCAGGACCATCCCCCGTTCGACCTCCGGTTCGCGCACCCCCTTGAGGGCAATGCCGACGATCCGGCCGGCGCGAGCCTCGTCGACGCGGTGGTAGTGCATCTCGATGGAACGTACTTCCACCTCGCGGAAGCCGCCGTCTGCCATCGGGCCCAGCAGGAGTTCGTCGCCGGCCTCGACGCGGCCCGACTTCACGGTGCCCGAAGCGACGGCGCCGACCCCCGTGACGTTATAGGTACGGTCGACGTACATCGAGAACTCCCCGTCGGCGGGGCCGGCGGTCTTCGGGAGTCGTTCGAGCAGTTCGTCCAGGTCGTCCAGTCCCGCCTTCGTGACGGCACTGGTCGCGAGGATCGGGACGACGGTGTCGTCGATCTCCTCGACGGCGGCTTCGACACCGTGGCGGTCGACGCTCAGGGGCGTCTTGTCGACCTCCCGGAGGAGGCGCTCGACCTCGCGTTCGACCTCGTCGATCCGCTCGTCGTCGACGATGTCGGCTTTCGTGATGGCGACGACCGTCGGCAGTTCGGTCGCAAGCAGGATGCCCAGGTGTTCGCGGGTCGTCTTGGTCGGGCCGTCGTCGGCGGCGACCGTCAGCAGTCCGTAGTCGAGTTTCTGCCCGACGAGTCCGCGGATCGTCGTCCGCAGCCAGGGTTCGTGGCCGACGGTGTCGACGAACGAGACCAGGCGGTCGGCCTCCTCGACCACGCGGGCGCGGTCGCCCTTGCGGTGGGGGTTGTCCATCCTGACGGGGCCGTCGTCGGTGAACCCGTACACGCCGTATGAGAGATCAGCCGAGAGGCCGCGTTCGACTTCGTGGGGCTGGACGTCGAGATACGAGCGCGTGCCGCCCTCGCCGTCGTCGGCCTGGCCGGTGACCAGCGAGCCGACCAGCGTCGATTTGCCGTGGTCGACGTGGCCCGCCGTGCCGACGACGATGTGCTCGTCGTCGTCAAGCACGGCGCCTTCCCGGACCGTGGCGACGCCGACGATGCCGCCCTCGCCGTCGACGTCGGACCCGGGCCCGTCGACGCCCCAGGTGTCGACGTTCTCGATGTGGCTGCCGGCCTCGTCGGCCAGCAGCGAGAGCACGTCCATCGACTCGGAGAACGCCTCGGGGTCGATACCGGCGATGCCGCCGTCGTCCGTGACGCCGACGACGTAGGTCGCCTCGCCGTCACCCGAGAGCACGCGGTGGCGCAACTGTGCGGCCAGGCTCTCGCGGCGCCCCTCTGCCAGGTGCAGGTCCTTGGTGAGACGTTCCTTGAACTCGACGTTGCCCCCTTCCTCCTCGCCCCGTTCGATAGCGCGCTGCAACGCGGCCCTGTCAGGGCTCATGGGGGTGGCTTACGCGGGCCGGTACTAAAGCCTTCTCCGGGTTCGGGTACGTTTCACTCGGGAATGCTCGATAGCCTTAGGTGTCCTCCATGCGTTCGATGGCGTCGAAAAACCCGTCGGCGTATGCGCCCGGGACCACCTCGTCGTCGGTCAGCGTCCCGTCGATATCGACGACCAGTGGCCGGGTCACGTGTCTCGATTCGAGCGCGGTCGGAAAAGAGGGTTCGGGTTCACTCTTCTGTCAGGCGCTCGTAGGCGGCCTGGACTTCCTTGAACCGCTCCTCGTCGCCACCGTCCGTGTCGGGGTGGACCTGTTTGACCTTCCGGCGATATGCGTCCGAGACGGTCCCCTCGTCGGCGCCGGGGTCGAGACCGAGCGCGTCGTAGGCCTCCCGCTCGCTCAGCGTCTGTCCTGTGGCCCCGGGCCGTGAACGACCACCGCGGTTGGCGCCGCCCCCACTCCGACCGCTCGCGCCGGCCGTCGCCCGCTGGCGGCCAGCGCCGACGCGTTCGCTGGTTCCGTCCCGGGGTGGTTCCCAGTCGACCTGTGGGCCGCCACCGAACCCGCCCGTCGTCCCGGACCCCGTCTGGGCGCGGTTCTCGACGCCGCGGTAGAGCCGGCGCGCCATGCGGCCGGAAGCGTGGTACCAGACGAATGCGGCCGCGAGGCCGAACATACCGGCGACGACGAAAAAGACGAGATTGTAGGCGACCGCGAGCACCGCAAAGAGGAGCGCCATCCCGCCGAACACGACGGCCAACCCCGAGACGATACGCGAGCCGTGCACAGTCACAGGTTGGGCCCCGACCCCCCTAAACGTCCCGTTCGCCTCGGCGGTCGGTCGACGCGCCACGTTTCTGACGGACAGTCGGGAGGCGGGCGAGTGTGTCCCACAAACCCCGGGCGCCGAAGGCGCGGAACACGGCAGGGTCGACCAAACACCTAACCGCCTCCGTCAGCAACGGTAGTGTATGAGCGTTTCCGGACTGTGCGAGGTCTGCCAGCAACCGGACGTCGACCACTCGTGTGATCGGTGTGGCCGACTCGTCTGTGACGACCACTTCGACGAGCACGCCGGCTTCTGCGTCGAGTGTACCGCCGAACTGGGCGGTGGCCGACCCGGCCAGGGCGGAGCCGAGGAGCGACCCGACGGCGTCGACACCTACCGGTCCTGATAGTGATTATTGTCGGTCTGTTCCGGATCGACCGCACGACTGCGTGCGGTCGTACCGGTAAATCGCTACAATAATCACTATGAGACGGTCGCGGTACTGTTCAGCGATGCCGGTCGAGAGGCCGAACTCGACGGCCGCCTCGGCGTCCCCGCCCTGTGCGCCGACACCGGGGACGAGAAACGGAATATCCGGGACGATCTCCCGGACGGTTTCGAGTTCCTCGGGCGCCGTCGCGCCGACGACTAGCCCGACGTTGCCGGCGTCGTTCCAGACGTCGGCCAGCGCGGCGACGCGCTCGTAGAGGGGTTCGCCCGAGGCCAGTTCGAGGTCCTGGAGGTCGGCGCCGCCGGCGTTGGAAGTGCGACAGAGGACGAACACACCCGCCTCGGTCCGCGAGAGGAACGGTTCCAGCGAGTCCCGACCGAGGTACGGGTTGACGGTGATGGCGTCCGCACCGAGTCCGTCGTCGTCGAGCAACTGGGCGTACTGTCGTGCCGTGTTGCCGATGTCTGCTCGCTTCGCGTCCAGGAGGACGGGGACGTCTTTCCCGTCGGCGTAGGCGATGGTCTCGACGAGTGCGCGCCAGCCGTCGGCGTCCTCGTAGAAGGCGACGTTTGGCTTGTAGGCGGCCGCGTGCTCGTGAGTGGCGTCGATGATCCGGCGGTTGAACGCCCAGCGGGGCAGGTCCGCGTCCGCCAGGTGGTCGGGGATCCGGGCGGGGTCGGGGTCGAGGCCGACCGAGACGACGCTGTCGACGGCGGCGATCCGCCGGTCCAGGCGGTCGAAAAAGTCCATACACGTCTCTCGGGGACTCCGGTAAAGGAAGTTCGCATCTGCCACGGGAGTTCATACTGTCGGACACAAGCAAGTCGACACTCGATACTTCGTTTGGCGGTCTCCGAGACGTCTCGATGGTGAAACACCGACGAGCGTGTTCACGTACTCGTGTCCGACAGTATGACGACCGCACGCCCGTCCTCGACGCTCGCGTCGAGTCCCTTCTCGCGGGCCCGAGTTGCGACGCTGTCGACGCCGGCAGTCACCACGACCGTGACGTACTCCGGATAGAGGGTCACCCGCGCGACTGGGTCCTCGTCGACCGAGACCCGGTAGGCCAGCCTGCCGTCGGGCGACGGTTCGGCGTCGGGGTCGGCGTCGACCAGGGCCACCCGGCCGAGGCTGCCGTCCTCGCGACCGGAGAGTTCCGAGGCGAGCAACTGGCCGATCCGTTTGCCGTCTGTGACGCGGTCTTCGACCATCAGCGCTCACCCAGTTCGGCGCGGACGCGGTCGGCCAGGTCGCCGACCCGGACGCCGCGCTTGCGGGCGTAGACCAGCGCCGCGGCTTCGAGCGTGACGCCCAGGTCGGCCTGCAGGCGGTTGATCCCGGCGACGGCTTCCTGTTTCTCGATGCCGGCGTCGACGAGCGCAGCCAGGACGCGCTCGAACGTCGACCGCTGACGCAGGACGTCCTCGTCGGGGGCGAACCCCTCGGGGACCGATACCTCGTGGGGATCGAACGTCGGCGAGAGGTCGTCACCCTCGCGGTCGAGCAACCCCTCCGAAGTCGCGACGTCGACGAGTCGCTTGGCCTGTTCGGGCGAGAACCAGTCGCGGTCCAGCGACAGCGAGACGACGAACTCGCTCTGCGTGAGGCTCTCGCGGCCCTTCGACCGGAAGGGGACGGCGACCGCGCGACGGAGACTCATCGGTCCGCGGTCGGTCTCGGCGGGCCGTAAAGATGCCGGTCGGGCCGTCTCGGCCCACGGATGTCGATCCCTGCCGTTCGCGAGTCGAGAGGTTCAAGTGTCCGCTGGGCATCCTCACAGTCATGCAATACCAGGGCCGCTCCCCGCGCAAGCGCACGGGAGGCCGTCGTCGGAACTTCCGGAACAAGCGCAAACACGAACTGGGCACCGAATCGACGGAGACGCAGGTCGGCGAAACGCGACTGAAGATCGTCGAGACCCGGGGCAACACGCACAAAGTTCGAGCCGTCGAGGCCGACACTGTCAGCGTCGCCACCGCCGACGGCGACGTCGTCGCCGCGACCATCGACAGCGTCGCCGAGAACCCGTCGAACCCGAACTACGCACGGCGGAACATCATCACGAAAGGCGCCGTCCTCGACACCAGCGAGGGCGAGGTCCGCGTCACGTCCCGTCCCGGACAGGACGGACAGGTCAACGGCGTCCTGCTGGACTGACGCCTGCAGTCCCGTTTTTGGCGGACTGTGCAACTCTC